>DASYKK010000216.1:0-7444 GCA_035995565.1 Candidatus Angelobacter sp. | reverse complement strand
GCCTGGTAAAGTCCAACCGGAAAGCGCGTATGGGACGCAATCCGCAAACCGGAGAGCCGATTAAAATCGCGGCCAAGACCGTGGTAAAGTTCCGCGTTGCCAAGGCCGTAAAAGACGTAATCGCTCCCAAGAAATAACTTTCTGCACTGCAGAAAAATTTTTATCACAGGCCAGCCTCAATCGGCTGGCCTTAGCTTTTTGTTGCGCTGCGCTCCAAACCGCTTAAGAATATTCTCCAACCAGCGAATGTTCTATGCTTGTGACAGGCCTGTCATCCCGCGAGCCGGGCTCGCCGTGGGGTGATTCATTCTGCGACGACCGCTTCCGCCTCAATTTCCACCAGCATTTCCGGCGAAATCAGTCTTGAAACTTCCACCATGCTGGTGGCGGGAAGGATCTCGCTGAAGAACTCTCCGTGGGCGCGTCCGACTTTCTCCCAGTCAGCAGCAATGTTCGTCACGTACATGCGAGTCCGCACCACGTCCTTCATGCTGGCGCCGGCGCGCTCCAATGCCGCCTGAATGTTCTTGAGAACCTGCATGGCCTGTGCGTAAGCATCGCCCACGCCTACAATATTGCCGGTTGCGTCCGTGGCCGTAGTGCCGGAAACATGAATCGTGTTCCCAACGCGCACGGCGCGCGAGTAGCCAACCACGGGCTCCCACTTTGTTCCGCTGGAAAAATTTTGGCGCGTCGGCGCCATCAGCGAGTTCCTCTGCCCCGGCTGTCCAGGACCTGGTTGACTAGCGCATCTGCATCTTTGTTGTACTGCCGCAGCACGTGGTCAATAGAAAAATGTTCAAGCTTACGCACCAGCGTTCGCGCCCGATCATAAAGGTCAATCAGTCCCGGACTCTTTACCTTGTATCGGCCCTGCATCTGCCGCACCAGAAGTTCGGAATCGCTCAGTACTTTGAGCGACGGATGTTTCTCCCGCACAGCGAATTCGAGCGCCGCCAGCAGCCCGGAATATTCCGCGTAATTGTTCGTCTGTAAGCCCAGATAATCAGAGAGCTCGGCGATGATCTCGCCCTTCGCGTCGCGCACAATCACACCATAAGCCGCAGGGCCCGGATTGCCACGCGCACCGCCGTCGATATTCGCTTGGATGGGGGGCGAAGCAGGTCGCGGCTTCGGCCCCGGCTCTGATTTTTCAAAAAGCGACTTCTGAGTCATCGCCCTTCCTCCAGCCGGATGGCAAGACGCTCCGGTAAGCCCGCGGCAAAAATCTTTTCCTGTGCGGCCTGAATGTTGTAAGGCACACGATAGAACGTTATGACCGAGGCATCCGTGTCATACAGCAAAAACGCGGCCCTGGGATCGTTGTCGCGGGGTTGGCCCACCGAGCCTGGATTCACCATATAGGTTGTGTGCGGTTTTATCTCCAGCGTAGCGGTCTGTTTGCCCTTGGCGGATTTGTAATCTGGCGGGAACGACTTGCCTTGTGCGTTATCTTCCAGCAGAAGGCAGCGCTGGACATGTGTATGCCCAAAAAACGTCAACGGAACAGCCGCATCTTGCAGGATTTCATACGCATCGCTCGCCATAAGAATGTATTCGTCTTCGTCGCGCGGCGACCCGTGCACCAACTGAATATTTTCCATCGGCGAAATCGGACCGTGAGGCAGTTCGCGTAGAAATTCAAGATGGTCTTGCGTCAGTTTTTCGCGGGTCCACAGGGCTGCCAGGCCGGCGATGGGGTTGAAGTCACTTAAGTCGGTCAAACCGGAGCAGGCTTTGTCATGGTTACCGCGGACGAAGATTGATCCCAACTCGCGCGAGCGTGCAGTCACCTCATTAGGATTTGCGCCATAGCCAACGATATCGCCCAGGTTATAGACCTGGTCGTATTCAGGGGCCGCGTCCAGGCAAGCCTCCAGCGCATCAAGGTTGGCATGGATGTCAGAAAGAATCAGTACGCGCAAGATGCTTTGAGATCCTCAATGAGTTAAAGGAACAAATGAGTGTATCAATATTTATGGTGACACTCGCGCCCAATGGCCCGGCGCAATTTCCCGCAATGGAACAGCGCCCGCCGGACGCGAATCTTTTTCCACCATAGCCAGCGGCCGCGCGCGGTCAGTCTTCAATGTCGGGATGGCGCTGATGAGTCCGCGCGTGTAAGAGTGCCGGGCAGACGAAAAAATCCCCGCTACCGGTCCCATCTCCACGATTTCTCCGGCATACATCACAGCCACCTGTGCAGCCACCCGCGAAACCACGCCTAGATCGTGCGAAATAAACAGCACCGCCAGCCGATGCTTATCGCGTAATGCCGCCAGCAGTTCTAAAATCTGTGCCTGAATGGTGACGTCGAGTGCCGTGGTCGGTTCATCGGCGATCAGAAGTTGTGGATTGTTCACCAGAGCCATGGCGATCATCACGCGCTGGCGCTGCCCGCCGGAAAGCTGGTGGGGATAATCACGCGCCCGCTTGTCGGGATCAGGGATCGCCACCTCGCGCAAGGCTTCCACAGTTCGCGTCCATGCCTCAGCTTTGCTCACGCGATGGTGTGCCAAAACCGCTTCGGCCACCTGATCGCCCACGCGCATCACCGGATTCAGCGAAGTCATGGGTTCTTGAAAAATCATACTGATGCGTGCGCCGCGAACCCGGCGCATTTCTTCATCGCGCAACGCCAGCAAGTCTTCTCCGCCAAATGTGATCTTGCCGGTGGTGCGCGCCTGCGGTGGCAGCAGTCGCATGATTGCCAGCGAAGTTGCCGACTTGCCTGAGCCAGATTCACCTACCAAGCCCAGAGTGCTTGATTCAGGAATCGAAAAGCTGACATCGCGCACCGCGGCTACCTCGCCTGTCTGCGTGGCAAAGCTGACGTTCAGGTGCTCGACTTGGAGGAGAGAGGGCATATTCAGCTTAATTTGAATCGTTAGTCAAGCCTGCCGTACAATTCTAGCGTGACTCCAGACGCCGACGAACTATTGAAAAAAGCATTAACCTTGCCAGCGAATGATCGCGCTACTCTTGCGGGCTCTCTCATCGATAGCCTTGAAGATGTGGATGAGGCGTCTGCTCAAAACGCCTGGAACGACGAGATCGCTAGGCGCATTGAGGAGCTTGATTCCGGCAAAGCCAAAACCATCCCCTGGGATGAAGTGCGACGTCGGGTTGCTACCAAGCTCGATCATGGCAGGTAAACGAATTGAGTTTCACGAAGACGCAGCAACCGAATACGAAGCTGCTATCGATTGGTACTTTGAACGCAGTCGCTCCGCCGCTGAAAAATTTACTGCCGAAATAAACCGCGCCGTTGAGAGCATTGCAAAAAACCCACGACGTTGGCCCGGCGACTTGCAGGGGACGCGCAGGTTTTTCTTGCGACACTTTCCCTTCGCAGTTGTCTATCGCGAACTGCCCGCCATCATTCAAATACTAGCTGTAGCGCATGGTCATCGTCGGCCTGGTTATTGGAAGAGCAGGCTTTAAATGCCCTTACGCGCTGACTTTGTTCGCCGCGATCCCCGCCTCAACGCCCTTGTGCATTGCCGCAACAAATGCCGGTTCTTCTTTCAGCAGCGCCGGCGTGGCCGTGGCAAATTCGCTTTCCACATTCAGCCAACCTTCGGCGGCAAGCTGCTTTGCCAATTCCAGCATTTTTTCCCTCGAGAAATTTACGTACTGGCAATCGTATGGATGCGCCACGCCTACCGGCGCGCCCTTGCCCGTTTTAGCGCTCAGCCAGAAGATGCGGCGTTTCAGCATCTCTTTCACGTCCTGCTCTTGCTGCGAAGGGAACTGGATCTTCTTCGCCGCAAAGCTGTAAAAGCGGCTAGTCACATGGACAGGCTGCAGTTTGCCGGACTTCACAAATGCCAGCTGCCCATTGTCGATCGTCTTGCGAATCGAATTTACCACCAGGCTTTCTGAGTTTTCCGGATCCAGCGACCCCAGCGCGTCTTTTATCGTTTGCGTCATGCCGACGGCTACTTCCACGTGCAAGCCGTCTTCATTCCCCAGCAGCTCGGCGCGGCCGTGTAGTATGTGCCAGTCAGCGCCAGAGGTGGAAGGATGAAAAGGCCATTTCAATTCGGAGACGTGTACTGGCACGCCTGACAAAGTTACAAAGTGTAAAGGACGGTTTCCCATGATTGAACTCGCGTAAAAAAACTCTGGTTAGCTAAATTCTAAACGAAGGAACTCAAAGAAGCTGTCCGAAATACTCTACCCGGGGCTGCGCGATCTCAAAAATGCGAAAGCGAGGAGCTTTGGAATTCCCTCCTCGCTTTACACAATCTGTCTGCGGCAAAATTCTCTACGCTGACTTCATCATAAAGAACGTCTCCACGTCGGCGTCCACCGTCGGCAGGTTCGCGGCTTCATCTTTCAGGTTCTGGAATAGCACGGTGCTAAGATAGCGCTCGCCAAAGTCCGGAACCACCACCACAATCAACTTGCCGGCATTCTCTTCGCGTTGCGCCAGCTTGACCGCCTGCGCCACCGCGGCCCCGCCGGAAATGCCGATAAAAATGCCTTCTTCCTTCGCCATCCGGCGCGCCGTGTCCAGCGATTCATCCAGCGTCGCCGTCATGACCTCGTTGATCAGGTCGGTCTTCAGAACTTCCGGCACAAATCCGCCGCCAATCCCCTGGATCTTATGCGGTCCCGGCTTGCCGCCGGAAAGCACCGGCGAATCCGACGGTTCCACGGCAACGATCTTCAAGTCCGGCTTTTTGGCTCGGATATATTCACCCACTCCGGTCAATGTGCCACCTGTACCCACGCCAGAAACAAAGATGTCGATTTTGCCGTCCGTATCGTTCCATATCTCCGGGCCCGTGGTCTCGCGATGGATCTTTGGATTGGCCGGATTGGCAAACTGCTGGAGGATCACCCCATTCGGCGTCTGCTTTAGCAACTCATTCGCCTTGGCAATCGCGCCCTTCATGCCTTTGGGACCGGGCGTCAGGACTATTTCTGAACCCAGCGCCAACAGAACCACCCGGCGTTCCTGGCTCATCGTCTCCGGCATCACCAGAATCAGCCGATAGCCTTTGGCCGCCGCGGCAAACGCCAGGCCAATGCCGGTGTTCCCGCTGGTTGGCTCAATCAGCACGGTCTTGCCCGGCTGTATGCGTCCGGACTTCTCCGCTTCATCAATCATGCTCACGCCAATGCGGTCTTTCACGCTGTGGCATGGATTGAAGCCTTCAAGTTTGACCGCCACAGTCGCCTTGGCGCCCTTGGTGAGCTTGTTGAGTTGAACCAGCGGCGTCCGCCCGATGGTCTGCGTAATGTTCTTATAAATATTCATCTCTCCACCTTTCATCGCTGTAACTGGGGTACAAAATCAGGCGTCCCGCGAGAGGTGATTAGATTAAACGACCCGCCCCAAGGAAGCAAAACATTGGATTTGCGCTCTGATGCCGTCGCGATCTTTCTGATCAATCCTCCTTTTGGGGCTATCCGGGGTTCCCGATCTCGGCGATCACTGCGATGTCGGGCGATAGCGCGCTTGGGCACCCCCCTGGGATGCCGTGAATTACCATGCTGAAACCTACGCCAAAGTGGGATGAACGGGAAGGGGCGGCGAAGTTAGGGCAATGTGTGCGCCGTGTTTAGAATGCTATTTTGATTTTTTCGAGGTAATCTTTTGGACCCTGTCACGCATATGCTGACCGGCGCGTGTATGAGCCGCGCCGGCCTGAATCGAAAGACCGGATTGGCAACACTCACGCTGGTCTTGGCGTTTGAGGCCCCCGACATCGACTCAATTTTCTATTTCGGTGGAGGGGTGACGGGCCTCCAACACCACCGCGGGATCACCCACAGCTTTGTGGGAGCGCCCTTCATGGCCGCCGGGGTGATGGCGATTGTCTATGGGGTGCATCGTTGGAGAAGAGCGCGCCAGAAAAATGGCGACGTAGGCAAATCCAGCGCCACGTTCCCCAAGCTGCCGCCCAATTGGAAGCTGCTATACGGGTATGCTCTGCTGGGCGCGTTAGTGCATCTATTTCAGGACTTCACCAATAACTATGGAGTACGTCCATTCGCGCCATTCAATCCCAAGTGGTACGCGTGGGACATCGTTTTTATTGTCGATCCCATCATGTTGCTGGTGCTGTTTCTGGCACTGGCGCTGCCCGGGTTGATGGCATTGATCACCGAGGAGATTGGGTCGAGCAAGCCGCAATTTCGCGGACGCGGCGCGGCAATCTTTGCCCTGCTCTGCCTGGCTGCGGTGATCATCGTACGGGACTTTGAACATCGCCGGGCCATGAATGCGCTAAATGCGCGGACGTATCGTGGTGAAGATCCGGTGCGCGTTTCCGCTTTTCCCCAGCCTATCAATCCCTTTTCGTGGAACGGCGTGGTGGAGACGAGGGACTTCTTTCAAATGACGCCAGTGGATTCAAACTCGGGTGAAGTCGACCCGCAAAACATGGCCATTGTACGCTTCAAGCCGGAAGAGACGCCCGTGACGCTGGCGGCCAAGAAATCGCGCCTGGGCAGGGTCTACCTGGACTGGGCGCGGTACCCGCTGGTGACGGTGGAGAAGCTGGAAGGCGGCCGGTATCAAGTGCAGTTTGAAGATCTGCGATTTGAGAGCGCTGAAAGCGTTGCCCAGCATCGGCCGCCCGTGCTGGCTGGCTATGTGGTACTTGACCCGCAATTGCGCGTGGAAGAGATGTTTACCGGAAAGCCGCCGGACGTTGTTCCAAAGGGTAAATAGGGTGGGCAAGGGTAAATTTCGCGATGAGAATAATCTACGTGTTTCTGAAGGGTGAGGGCACGAACGTCTGGCGTCCAGTCAGCGCTCGACATGTGGATGCTGACATATTTGAGATCGTTACTGAGAACCGCGACCCGGAGGATGAATGCTGGGAATTTAATCGGGGGCAAAAAGTGAGATGCAAAGAACGAGTAACTCCTGAAGGTGAAAAGATCCTCATCGCATACGAATTGTTCCCAAACTGACACTGCGGGAATTTTGCAGCCGTCTTGACGTTAGACTTTCAACCCGTCACAATGATTGTTCTGAGGTGCGTATGCTCGCTTATCTGTTTGTGGTTCTTGCAGTGTTACTGCGTCTGGTGGCCGGTACCGGCGCGTTCGCGACCCTGGGCTTCAGCCTGGTGGGCGCTTCACTGCTGTTCTTTGGATCACGCATGCCGCGCAAGCACTTCTGGATTCCCGCCGCGCTCCTCATCGGCTCCGATATTTATCTGAACCTTCGTGTTTACCAGTTACCCTTTGCGCTCGACCAGATCGTGATGTGGAGCTGGTATCTTGTTCCCTGCTTCATCGGCTTCTTTCTGCGCGACCGCATCAAGCCTCTGAATGTTTTCGGCGCTGGACTAGGCACCGGAGTTGGCTTCTTCCTGACCAGCAACTTTGCCGTGTGGGCGTTTGGCAATATTGCGTATGCCAAGAACCTGTCCGGGCTCATGCTCTGCTATACCAAAGCCATTCCGTTCTTCCGCAATGG
>DASYKK010000215.1:0-11242 GCA_035995565.1 Candidatus Angelobacter sp. | reverse complement strand
CTTTCATACCGAACTGAGCATTTACGCGTTTGTCGGCGTGATCATGCTGGTGGGCCTGGTAAAGAAAAACGCCATCATGATGATTGACTTCGCGCTCGACGCGCAGCGTCAAGACGGCAAGAGCGCCACGGAAGCCATCTACCAAGGCGCGCTTGTTCGCTTCCGCCCCATCATGATGACGACGATGGCCGCCCTGATGGGCACCTTGCCAATCGCAATGGGCTTTGGCGCCGGCGCAGAATCACGCCGCCCCTTGGGCCTGGCCGTAGTCGGCGGGCTGATCTTCTCGCAAACGCTCACGCTCTACATCACGCCGATTTACTACGTCTACCTCGACAAGCTGGGCCCGGGCCTGAAGAAACTCTTCGGCGGGAAGAAGAAGACGATGGAGCAAGTGGAAGAGCGGGAGTTGGAAGCAGTGGGCGGATAGAAAGCAGCACAATGATCCGGCAATTGATGCTAGCTGTCTGAGAGCTACAGGTTGCGCGAGAGGCGAGGCGGAGGGTTTTTGAAGTAATACTCAGCTAATAGTCTTCCTTCAGAGAACGCAACCCACACAACCGCGGGTTGCCGATGAACTCCAGAAAAAGCACTTCTAAACCGGCCTGCAAATGCTCCATTAAGACAGCCATTCGGTCAGAATCGACGACGGGGATTGCGGTAAATGCTTCACCAATCTCTTTGCAAGTAGGCATGTTTAATGCGCCGGTGAAGAGAACCGGGTACACAGCTACACTCGTATTGAGGAAAACTTCACGCGACAGGATCTCACAAGCATGGTGAAGATTGAGGAAATCTTCTTCTTTCGGCGTACCGATCGTGCAAGCAGCAACCAAAAGGCCCTTGTTTCGTGGTAGGCCGGCCAGAATATCGACGCTTGCTCGGTTCACCCTCGTTGTTTCGTCAGCAATCTGTTCATACTCCCCCAAAACAATCGGGGAGAAGCCGTAAATACTAAGCAGCCAAGAGACATGCAATTCAAAAGCAGCACTCTCTTTCAGCTTTTTTGCCTTTTGAGAGTAAGGCCGAATGAAGGAATTCTCCAACTGCGATTGAGGACAAAATCTCTTGACTGCGGCAAACAGGATGTTGCGTTCAGGCACGGGGATGATGTACCTAATTGTGCAATCTACTGAATCAATTTCGCCGATTTTGTCGTGAAAGACTTTGATCTCGGCTTGATCCGTCTCAGCAGGATTGACGAGGATGGCGCAGCCCGTCTCCGTCTGTATCTCCTTCTCTGTTACCTGATTTGAGAATGTAGCAAGAATGCGTTGGTGGACGACTGTAGTGCGGTCCGCGTGAGCCTTTTTCCAAATGGCTACTACTTTGGTATTCGTCAGAGAGGTGTGATGAATGTAAGAGAACTGCAATTCGTTGAGCGTTGTTGAGAACTTTGCTTCTTGAACAGAGGCATAAACCGGAAGCGAAAGAAAGAGATCATAGCCGTATGATCCACCTTGCCGCATGTTTATTTCACACAAAGAATTGATAGCGTCATATGGGCTCGACCAACCCTTACCTCCTAGTTCGCGTCCCAGCGCTTCCCCATGTAGCTTTTCTGGGTGGTGGGATCCGGCCCATACCTGGAAAGCCGGCCAAGGCCAGCGCTCATTGCTGCGCAGCTCATTTTGATGGCGGCGGATATCGGACCGCTGTTCTTCCAGCTTCACAGGCTCAAGCAAGTGTATTTCTATCTCTCCAACCTTTAACGAGCCTTTGGTACAAGATTCCTCGAGTATGCGCCATTCGGAATAAGCTAGTGTTGAAAACACGACCCGGAAATTCTCGGAGGTTACGATCCCGTGCAACCGTTGAAGCTCTTCCTGCTTCTCGCTGACTGCTTTTTGGGAGTCGCGTGAAAACCTAACTACTGTCAGGACATTTATCCATTTATTGCCTTCTCTCAGGGCGACTGAACGAATATCAATGCTTTGGTAAGTCGAACCGACGGCTTGGAGTAGTTCCTCGGTGGTGATGCGTGCGCTCATAGGGCTTGTGAATCTGACAAACGATTGTACTGGGTTGGACAATCGCCCGTGTGACTTCATAGGCAAGGCGTGTTCGGCAGTTCTCTGCTGGGCCGTCCTGTAAGTCTGCCGTTTCCCGTCAGCCGCTCAATCAGATGGCCGAGAGTTTTGTCCAAATGTCGTGTTGCAGCCGTAGTTCTGTCGTGTCAGGTAACCGTACGGCGCCACGAAACACCAGCTCAACGACGCGACCTGCAGTTCGCGGAAACTCCGGCGCAGGCAAGAACAGATCAGGCCCCCGCCGTACTGCGTTGCCAGCTTGCTTTCGAGGCGCTCCGGAATTAAAAGGGCAGAACAATGGTTTCTGGCTATGGTTGCAGGCAAGCAGGTCCGCAGTCGGAACTCGGATTATGGCGGGTTGCTCCTCCTCGTAATGCTTATGGAAGCGAATGCCAGCTTTAACGGGCGCATTTGAACCACCAGGCCAGAAGAATACATGCTCGTTCAAATGTGTGATTAGGTCTTCTTCGATCCAATTGGATGCGAGTGCGACGTTCTCAAAAATGAGTGCACTTTGATCTGTGATAACGACGGTTTCCCCGTCTACAATCATCGGAATCGCCTTAGCCCGTCTTTGAGATACTAGCTTTTCCTCTCCTGCCATGCGAAGCAGCTCAACGGCTGGCTGAATGCACGGAAGTTTCCGCAGCCTTGGTATATTGGCCCGGTCGCTAAAGTGAAATGCGAACGGGCGTAAGGCAACGAATTTCGAGAGATCGAAAGCCACTAACACTCCCCCATTTGTTATGGTCTAGCGAAGCGCTAAGAGTCTTCATTTCACCAGCGAACGATTCGGTCAACTTCAGGAAATGTGCGTCGTAACGCTGCAAGGCTTCCCGAAAGTCTAGCTAGGAGGTAGTTGTTGGTACCGGCCTCTGATCGCCCGTGGTGATGCCCTCTGACTAGCATTCCGAGAATATAGTCATCGACTTTGATCGGAAGATCCGTTCTAATTTTACGCACTAAATCACACAACAATGGAACATCAGCGCTGGTGAATCCATTTCCGTGCTTTTGCTCCGCCCACGGATAACGCGCAGCTTGGTCGAACTCTGAAAACCGTCTTAGCTGAGTTGATATCTCTGACTTACCATAAAACGGAAACCTGACCGCGCAGCGTTCTGCTAAGGCCGCGAGATCATGCGTACGGAGCCAGCGGTTATTTAACGCGGTTTCCGTCTCTCCATCCGGATCAAGAATTGAGAGGGTAAGGGCCTTCAGGTATTTTTCTACTGCTTGCGTCGCATGATAGAACGCTGGCAGGTGCAGCCCACCCTCAAAGAGCCAAGCAAAGGACAGAAGGTCCCAGTCGGCATGGTCAACGAAGTTTCCCCATAAGGGTGGACGTATTCTCGTCATCTAATCCAGCTTACCGTAGAATGCGCTTCTCCACTTTTTCTCGTCACCCCCTGTACGTCAGTACATCTTGACGGCATACAAAAAGCGAAGTACTATACGAGAATTCCATCGCGATAGGAGCGCCTCGGTGCGCTCGGCATCTGGGATACCTCTGGGATGGGAGCGGCCAAGTGCTTTGGAATCCTAGTTGAGGGATACCGGGGTAGGGCGGCGTCAACTTGGTAAATGGGTAAATTGGAGCGGTCGAGGATGAAGGACGACACTCATACCGGCAATGGTAGCCCTACTGAGGCATTGAAGGGCCAGATAGTTGAGGAGCGGTATGGGTACTATCGGCGGTGCCAGCGGTTCCGCAAGAATGGGCAGCAGTGCAAGGCCCCGGCAATGAAAGACGCGGACCGATGCTACAAGCATCAGGAGCAGGCGGATGTGGAGCGTCGCAGGCGCGCGCAATTTACGCTGCCGCCACTGGTGGATTTGAAAACCGTGCAGCGGTCGATCGGGGATGTGGCACAGGCGCTGTGGCAAGATCGGATTGACGCGGATTATGCGGGCGAGCTGCTGCACAAGTTGGAGAGTGCGTCGATGGCGTTGCGGCCGGTCGTCGTCGAGCGATGATGGTTTCGCGAATAAGACGGGAGACGTAGCATGCTACGTCTCTACGTAAAGGATTTAGTGGTCCGGGCCGGGTGGTTTTGAACACAAACGAGAACCTGTTTATCCTTACTGACGAGGACCCTCAACGCATATGCGCCGACTCCTGATTTTTCTCCTGGTATCAACCATTATGGCTACTGCCCAGAAAACTCCTGCTCCAGCATCTTCTCCAAACACCGCTCCGGCTGCGTTTCCGAATGCCGACGAACTCAACCAGATGGCGGCGCGGTTTGCGCCAGTGCGGCTGGAGGTCGATCTCTCCGCGTTGTCTGCGGGTGACAAGAAAGCGCTGGCCAAGCTGATTGAAGCGGGCAGGATTGTGAACCCCCTCTTCATGAAGCAGTTCTGGAACGGCGACCTGGCGCTCTACCAGAAGCTGCAACAGGACAAGACGCCGCTGGGCAAAGCGCGCATGCATTATTTCTGGATCAACAAAGGCCCGTGGTCGGAAATTGACGAGCACAAGGCATTCCTGCCCGGCGTGCCGGCGAAGAAGCTGGCAGGCGCGAATTTCTATCCGGAAGATATGACCAAGGAAGAGTTTGAGAGCTGGGTGAAAGCGCACCCTGATCTGAAGGAACAGGCGGAAGGCTTCTTTACAGTGGTGCGTCGCGACGCCAACAAGCAGCTCAAGCTAGTTCCTTACAACGTGGAGTACAAGAGCGACCTGGCGCAGGCCGCCAAATTATTGAAAGAAGCCGCGGCGCTCACGGACAACGCGTCACTCAAAAAGTTTCTTACCACCCGCGCCGCAGCATTCAGCTCCAACGATTACTTCGAGAGCGACATGGCGTGGATGGACCTGGAAGCGCCGGTGGACGTAACGATCGGCCCGTACGAGACGTACAACGACGAGCTCTTTGGCTACAAAGCGGCATTTGAGGCTTACATCAACGTGCGTGACGATAAGGAGTCCGCGAGACTGGCGTTTTTGGGCGAGCACCTGCAGGAGATCGAAAACAATCTGCCGGAAGACCCGCAATACCGCGTGGCCAAGCTGGGTGCGGCGGCGCCCATCCGGGTGGTGAATGAAGTTTTTGCCGCGGGCGATGGCAACCATGGCGTCCAGACAGCGGCTTACAACCTGCCCAATGACGACAAAGTGGTCCAGCAAAAGGGCAGCAAGCGCATGATGCTCAAGAACATTCAGGAGGCAAAATTCAAGTCCACGCTGGAGCCGATATCGAAAGTGGTGCTGCAACCGGCGGCGCAACAGGATCTGAGTTTTGAATTGTTCTTCACGCATATCGTGGCCCACGAACTCACGCACGGCCTGGGCCCGCACCAGATCAAGATCAACGGTCGCGACACCAATCCACGTCTGGAATTGAAAGAACTTTATAGCGCGATTGAAGAAGCCAAGGCTGACGTGACCGGTTTGTTCGCACTGCAATATCTGATGACGCAGGCCGACAAGAACACAAGCGGCAGTGCTGCTCCGCTTCCGCATGGGCCGGACGCCGAGCGCAAACTCTATACCACGTATCTTGCATCTTCTTTTCGCACACTGCGCTTTGGCCTGCAGGATTCTCACGCCAAGGGTATGGCGGTGCAGTTCAATTATTTTCTGGATAAAGGCGCATTCGTCGCAAACTCTGACGGCACGTTCAGCGTGGACCTGAGCAAGATCAAAGACGCCGTGGCCGGACTGGATCATGATCTGCTCACGCTGGAGGCTACCGGCGATTACGCGGGCACAAAGAAGCTGATGAGCGAGATGATGCTGCTGCGTCCTGAGGTGCAGAGAGCGCTGGAACGGTTGAAGGGCGTTCCAACGGACATCGAACCGATATTTGTGACGGCTGACAGACTGACTCCGGCAAAAGCGCCGTCAACGAAGGCGGTAAAAAAGAAGTGAGAGCGCGCTGCCTCGGGCCGGCATCCTATAAGAGATTGAGATGCTTCGGCTCATCCCCAATACCGACGATCTGATCAGCGTTCTTGACCGAGTGCTGGATAAAGGGATCACGATTGAATCCTGGGTCCGGCTGTCACTGTTTGGATGTGATCTGATTGCTACCGATTCGAAAATTTCCGTCGCATCGTCGGCGATTTATACGGACTACGGTAAAGTGTGGAATGAAGACGAGAGCCCGCAAGACTTATTTCCCTTCTGGCGGCGCGAGCTTTGGAGCAAGTAGCTGGCGCGGGAATAAATACCCTCGGGCGAAGCTAAAAAAACGGAAATCGCACTGTTGACTTTTGAGTTATGTGGCGATATTCTGCGTTTACACGGGAAAGGAGGGCGATCCAAATATATGAAGAATTCTGATTGTAGTGGTATACGTGAGGTGGCTGAGGCTTAAGGCGTGAGTCTTTAAGTCCTGAGCGAAGTTGTGATTCGTGTAAGGCCTCCGCGCCTTCAGCCAATCCCAACAGCTTACCGAGTAACCCCGCACTGATGTGCGGGGTTATTTGCTTTTGGAGGGGAAATCTGGGGCAGGAATTTTCGGTGGCCCGCAAATGAATCAGGATTGCGTGGATGACATGGCTTTGGCACGCTTTTCCAGCGGTACGGCGGGCTTTGGATCGGACTTGGCTTTGCAAAACAAATCCCTGATGGCCAGGCCCAGCAGGAAGTAAATTTCTCGATCGGTGATGACATGGAAGAACACCTTCAACGCGCGCCGGATTCTCATTCCTGCCTCCGAGGGAGTGCACGAGAATCGTCAGATGCAAAGTTTTTCATTGAGAGTTGCTGCTCTTTGCGGAAACTTGCACAATAAAGAGAGATTTTGACGAATAAAAATCGTAAGACGGAGAATTATCGGCCCACGCGGCTCTCACGCCACCCCAGCCAGATGGCAATTGCCAACTGAAAGAAGATCGCTCCTATCATGTCGATAAAAACGTCCCGTAGGCTGGAGGTGCGCGAGGAGACGAAGCTCTGGTGAAATTCGTCCAGACCTCCAGCGGTGACCGCAAGCAACAGTGCCAGGATGCTCCAGCGAAACGTCCATCGCGGACGCGCCGGGAACGTGGCGCGCCAGGAAAAGAATGCCAGCGCCCCAAGGAAGCCATAACTGCAGAAATGAGCTGACTTGCGAATGAGGAAGTGAATCTGCTGGAACTGCTCGTCGAATCTGTCTCCGAACAGCGCATGTAACAGATTCATCAGAATGCCGCCGGTATGTTCCGCGGAGAAAATATCCGTGGAAAAAAGTGCGAGGATGCATAGCCAGAGGAGCGTGGGAATCCACGCGCGCAGCTTGCGCGGAGAAGCGGTGTTTACAGGCTCATGAACTGCAGGTAGTGACAAAATCGTCCGCCTATTCCAGCCTGTAATTCGGAGCTTCACGCGTGATGATTACGTCATGCACATGGCTCTCTCGCAGCCCTGCGCCGCTGATGCGGATGAAACGGGCCTTCTGCTGTAACTCTGGAATGGACTTGGTGCCGCAATAGCCCATACCGGAGCGCACGCCGCCCACCAGTTGATACACCATCTCAGCCAACGTTCCGCGATATGGAACGCGGCCTTCAATTCCTTCCGGCACCAGTTTGTCCACGCGATTGCTGCCGCGATTCTCATCGCGCATGCCCATGTTGTCAGTGGAAGAATCGTCCGCGCTCTGCGCGTAGCGTTCGCTCGAACCAGCGGCCATGGCGGAAAGCGATCCCATGCCTCGGTATGACTTGAACGAACGTCCCTGATAGAGAATCGTTTCTCCCGGACTTTCTTCTGTTCCGGCAAAGAGTGATCCAATCATTACCACGCTGGCCCCCGCGGCAATGGCCTTGGTGATGTCGCCGGAGAACTTGATGCCCCCGTCGGCAATCACAGGAATCCCAGCGTCGCGACAGGCGCGCGCAGCTTCAGCAATCGCAGTAATCTGGGGCACACCCGCGCCGGTGACAATGCGCGTGGTGCAGATGGATCCTGGTCCAATTCCAACTTTGATCGCGTCAGCCCCGGCCTTCACAAGCGCGCACGCGCCCTCATGCGTGCCAACATTTCCAGCCAGCAAATCGACTTCAGGAAGTTTCGACTTGATAATTTTAATGGCCTCAATCACGCGGCTGCTGTGGCCGTGGGCGCTGTCGATGGCCAGCACATCCACTTTGGCCTTGACCATTTCCTGCGCGCGTTCCAGATAATCGCCGGTTGCGCCAATTGCAGCGCCTACGCGCAGCCGCCCGTGCTGATCTTTGGCCGCGCCCGGATATTTCAATTTCTTCTGGATGTCCTTGACCGTGATCAGGCCTTTCAAGTTGTACTTGTCATCAACCACCAGCAGCTTTTCCACGCGATGCTCATGCAGGATCTTCTCCGCATCTTCCAGGGTGGTGCCGACCGGGACCGTGATCAAGTTGTCCTTGGTCATGATTTTGCTGATCAGGATGTCGGTGCGGGTTTCAAAGCGAAGATCGCGATTGGTGAGAATGCCGACCAGCTTTTTGTTCTTGGTTACCGGCACTCCGGAGATCTTATAGCGACGCATCAACTCCAGCGCGTCGGCGATCTTGTGATCGGGCGAGAGCGTAATCGGGTCCATGATCATCCCGCTCTCAGAGCGCTTTACTTTGTCCACCTCGTCTGCCTGTTCTTCAATCGACAGGTTGCGATGGACAATGCCCAGCCCGCCCGCCTGCGCAATGGCAATGGCCAGACGAGATTCTGTCACCGTGTCCATGGCGGCGCTGATGATCGGTATATTGAGACGAATATTTCGCGAAAGCTGCGTCTGCGTGTTTACCTCTGCGGGAACCACGTCAGAATGCGCCGGCAACAGCAATACATCGTCGAAGGTCAGGGCCTCAGGCACGGGAAAATGAATCATGTTTTGTCTCGTTTTAGGAGGGACTAAGAAACTATTGTAACTGGTTTTCCCACATCTCGCAGTACATGGCGCTGGGTTGCAATTCACCTCAAACTAAACAAACGAAAGTAATATTGACCAAATAGAGGCCAGCCGCGATACTCGAAAGGTGATGGAATCAAAGCAAGTCATCCCGATGGCGCCCATTGGCGCAGGCACGGTTGCAAGCGCTCCTGAAAAACGCCACGAGAAGCGGCTGCATCTTGCCGTGCCGGTGAAGGTGTTTCCTGACGTTGCCAGCATTGAATCGCAGAATTGCTGCACCTATGAAATTTCCGCGACTGGAGCACGTCTGGTAACGCCGCCAGGCATCAAGAGCGTTGGGCAGACCATCTGGGTGCAACGCCAGAACCGCCGCGCCCGTTATAAAGTTGCATGGATCGGTCAGGCCGGGACTTCCCTTGAAGGACAGGTCGGCGTTGAGAGCCTGGAGCCCGCCAACGTGATCTGGGAACCGGAAATCAAAGCGCGCATCATGCGGTCCTAGTCACCCCGACTCTGGACTTTTTTTGATTTTCACGTCGCTGCAATTCATTACCTCTTCCACTCATTCGTCCGCGCTGGCTGTCGGTTGTGCAAAGTTTTTCCACGGTAGGCTAAATATCCCATACGGCTAAGTTAACCACCCTAGTGCACTGGATTAAGAAAAGCTCAACAATGGACCATCCCCAGAGTGTGACAGAATGGCCGAAAACTATCCTTATATAGTCCGTTGCAATGATTGTGATTTCGTCAGCCAGGTCTATCTGGAAGAACAACAGGCAATGAACGAACGCGATTTCCACTCGTTTGAAAACCTGCACTCCGTTTCTATCTGGCGCTATGCCTGGGAACAGTGGACGATGGTGACGGAACTGATGGGCGTAGAGTTGCACTAGGTAGTCTCTCGAGCCCAGCGAGAGATATCTACTGCCCCAAACATGGCCGCCTCAAGGCAAGTATTTTCCAAGTCCCGTCGCTACCCTCCAATGTCGGTCGAACACTCCTTTCAATATATTCTTCAAGTCGTGCCAGTGTCAGTGAGCCGTAAAGGTCTCCACAATCTGGTACAGCTTTCCGCCTGAATCCCAGGCGTTAATGGTAAGAGTATGTTTGCCTAATGCTTCGGGTATGGAAGCATTCAGCATGTTGTCAACGGACGATGCAACCTGTTTCCCGTCAATATAGGCCTTCATGGCGGTGATGGGACGAGTTAATCCATTGGCGGTCGCAGAAATGCTTACCGGTGAAGCCACCGTTGAACCGCTCGCGGGCGAGCACACGCCGATTCCAGCTTTGGGAGGCAGTCCGCAGGAAGTGTTGCGGAAGATGTGCAAGCTGTCATCCGCTTCCGTGACTACGGCAAAATCCAGCATCCCGTCGCCATTGAAATCAGCAACCGCCACAGCCTGCGGTGAACTGTTCGTCCCCATCGCCAGATAGATGGGCGATCCCCAGCTGCTCCTTCCGCGTGCGGGGAAGTACGCTACGGCGTCAGGGGCGCCACTGTTTTCTACCGGCAGCAGAATTCCATGAAAACCGTTGCCGGTAAAGTCTGCCTCGGCAGCCCGGAAGCCAGGGAGAAAATAACTTGAGGCTATATTCAGGGTGGTTGATGTAAATTTTCCGAACCCATTGTTGGCAAAGGCTATGACTCCGGCACGCACTGGGCCGGCGGAGTCCCAGGGCGTCAATAGGTCGGCGATTCCGTCGCCGGTGAAATCCACTGTATTGGCTGCAGCCAATCCCACGGTCGAGGAAACCGACTGCACGACCTGGGGCGCTCCGAATTTGCCTGCGGCGTCTCCCTTAAGGACCACGAGCCGGTTGGGATTGGTAACCTCAATAGCGGCTATATCGGCAATGCCATCGTGATTGTAATCAGCCGCAGAAACGCCGGTCATGTTCACCACGGTAGAGATCGTCTGCAAATGGAATGTCCCGGTCCCATCATTGCGGAGAATATCGATCTCCGGCCGTCCTGTGGCAACAACCAGGCTCGGCGTGGTGTCGTGAGCAACCCGTATGGACCCCAGCCCGGTGATGCATCCGTTGATCGCGTAATCGATATGGTTTCGAAAAGTGCCATCTCCGTTGCCGAAGAGTATCGAAACTGAGCTGGCGCCGCCGCTTGGATTGCAGCTTCCCGCGACAATGTCAGGATTGCCGTCGTGATTGAAGTCGGCAATCAGGACGCGCTGCGGAGCGGATCCGCCAACCAGATAGCTGGCTGAACCGCCGTCAGTGAAAGTACCGTCTCCGTGATTCAAGAAAACCGTGATCATGTTGCTGGTAAATTGAGTGGTTACAATGTCAGGCTTGCCGTCATGGTTCAGATCGGCGATAAAAAGGTCCGCTGGCCGGTTGGGGCTGCGATAGGTGGTTTGTTGAAATGTT
>DASYKK010000214.1:0-11334 GCA_035995565.1 Candidatus Angelobacter sp. | reverse complement strand
TAGGTCTGCGCCATCCTGAAAAGCTGCGCGTCACCGGGCTTCACCATGCCATCGGGCGCGATAACCATGTTCTTTTCGCCCACGGGAAAATTCTTGCGCACATGAACAAACTCAGCGTCCATCACCCGGATCAGCTGCATTCTGGTGCCATCAGCCAGCTTTTGCCGGTTGTCGAGATCTGCCGGCTTCAGGTGGGGCGTAGTGTCAGGGAGTGGCTGCGTCTGGGCGTCAGGCGGCTTGGGCGTGTGTGAATCCAATGAGTTGCCCGGGGTAACAATGATGACGGGCCTGGGCGGGGCCTGGGGAACTTGCACAGGATTGGACGGCGCCGGAACCGGGCTTTGAGCCCCAGCCAGGCCAGAGGCAGTTAAAACCAGGGAAAAAGAGAATGCGGCACTGCGTAGCATGGGAGCACCTTGGCTGCTGTCTCTTCTATGATTCGCTAATTTGCGCGAATTTTCAACCTATTTAGCAGCCGTGGGATTAGATGCCGAAGCCGGAGAGAACGTGCAACTTTCCGTGCATTTCATCCCGGGGCAGCCCCTATTTTTTGTCGGCTGCTTTCCAAGAAGATAAACCGTACATTCCAAGTTCATCCGGGCCCCCGCCTTCAGCAGGAACCAAAGCGATGTTTTCCGTTTTAGGGTATGAGACCGTCCAATCCTGCACCCACTTCAGCGTGATGTAATCCTTTGCACCGGGCATCTTCCATTTCGTGTTGCTGTTGAAAACGTAATAGTCTTTTGCAGGAACGGGCGTCAAACAGTTGCCTGCTTTCGTGTTGCAGAAAAGACTGTATTCTCCGTTATCGTTTCCAACGATCACGCTCTTCACATCTCCGCTTTCAATACGGACTTGCCTTGCATGAACAATTTCCGGCATTTGCAGATCGTTGCCATTTTCATCTTTAGGAAGTGCTGGTTTGGCAGGAGTAGGGCTTGCTTTGGCAATCGGAGCGGGTGATTGTGAGCTGCACGACAGCATCCCCGCCACGAGTACAGCAATGCCGATTTGTCCTACTATCCTAATCATGCTGCTCTTCGGCGTCAGGATTGGCTTCGTGATAGACGGTACGGAGCAGATTCTCAAACTCATCGTCCGACATGCCGCTCACGTCCTCTGACGCTACCCGTTCATCTGGTTCATCGGTGCGCCAGTCCTCACCGGATTTTACGAGTTTCAGTATGAAGCCACTGCCTTTTTTCACGTAAGGAACCACAAGGGCGTACTCGTCAAACTTCAGCCCAAGCTTGCCCTGTAGCGGATGGATTAAGCATTCGGCGGCAATCTTAGGATGCGCCTTCAGGAACGTGGCGAGGGTGTCCATCATCGCCTTATGGCGTTCCAAGGTTTCCAGTTTTTTCTGTAACGCGGTCTCTGGTTTCAGTGCGGACATATCGAGATCATAAATCACCAGCAACTAGCGATTTCAAGGCTGATCGTCAAGCATTGGGCAAGACAGCTAAAGTTTCGATGCGCTTCCGTATCAGCCTGCTGACTGTTTGGTATGCGATCATGAAGTCTCGTCTGTTGCGTTCACCCTCTTGAAACCACTCCGTTTCAAAGACTTCATGTTCGTTGCTCGTCTGCACCGATAAGATTTCTATATTCGCCTTTTGAAGACAATCTTGAATGGCGAGATAGAGGTCTTCTGGAAAAAACGGACTGAGAGCAGCCGGGACTCCAATTACTTGATCGTATGCCGTCATAGCTGCCCCTAACCGCTCAAACATTCTTTTGATTTTTTCTGCTTTATCTTCTCCCTTGGGGCTAGTGGAGAACATCGGACGCACCGCATTTATCGCTAACATGAGTTCTGCGAGTCCCTTGAACACTTCTTTCATCGCGTTAAATTCCGTGTCAAATTGAGCACGAGTTACCCAGACATGACGATCAATTCCTGCCTGTATCCGTTTCTGCTCTCTCTGAAGACCGTCTTTGAACTCCTCCAGCTCTTTGCTGTATCTCGCCTTTTGCTTTTCGAGCCACATCGACGCGAGCCATTTTGAAAGTCCGAATACGATTGCCATTCCACCCAATGCCCCTCCAATCAAATTCTCAAGGGCAGTTACCCACCATGGCATAGTTGTCTTTCTCCAATCGCTTTATTTCTTGTTTTTATCCGGGGCATCGTCAATTGTTCAAGGCTGCTTAATGGTCGCTCCGTGAGTGTGAAATCCAAAAGCAAAAGGTGCCCTCGGCCCGGATTGTTTTTTGGCTACACCCGAAGCGTTATACAAGATGACCGCGATTTTCTCCACATCTTCCTGCGCCTTGACAGCGTTTTTCTCTGTACCAAATCGCTCCCAATCAGCCTGAATGTGTTCACCCAACTTGGTGTCCAAAAACTCATCCACGTCTTCAATTGTTTCGCTCGTTAAGTCTTCTGGCTTACCGTGGGCGATGATGTTTCTGAACTCGAATAACTCTTTCACAATTTGCCAAGGACGTGAGCCGTAATCAGGTGTCACGTGAGTCAAATCAATCAGCAAATCCAGTTTCTCCCGTGGCTTCAGCCGCTCCAAATATTTCCAGTGCGGCATCAGATGATACCCAAGCCAATTCAGAAAGGCTTCAAGAGCGAACGCTCGAAAAGCCAAACTGCCTCTGAACTGATGGGCGGAACCTTTGGGTTCTGCTTGACCTGCACGTAACAGGCAATTCGCGGTATGCCAAAGTTCGGCATGGATGCGCACGTCCCTACGCTTTGTGACAATCGCTTTTCTTTTAGTAGCTGGTGTGCTCATGCGTGTCCATTTCTAAAAATCAATAGAAGCCCAGACGTTGATCGCTGTTGTTGTACCCACCTACACGTTGCATTTTTTCCATGATCCTCTTTTGAGCGTCAATTGCGTGCCATTTGGAGGCTATCTCGTCAAACGTGCGGGCGTAATCCAAGACGTTTTTGTCGTTGTCCTGTATCGTGTAGTAACCGCCGTCATGTTTCGGCGGTCGGACATGCAGGTGGATGGTGTCCAATATGGAAGTTCCCGGTTTGCGGTATGAAGCACCCGCGAGGGGGCTAGTGTCATTTGGCGGTGGGGGTATCGGCTTTACCCGGAGTGAGTCAGTCCACTCTTTATTTAGATCGAGGAGTTCCTGCATCAAATCATCTGGAAATGTTCCTACCGCAATTCCTGCCTCTTGGAGTGAAGGATGTCCATACACTGAAACGTGCTTATCGCCCATGCCGTACACGACCCGCGCTACCTTGCCTTCGATCAGACGATCAGTGCAGGATTTTTTCGGGGGCTTGCGCTCGGAGCACGGTTCTAACGTTGTATAGGCAGTTGCACCCTGCACATCAGCCGGGGTCAATTTTTTCAGAGCACAATACTCGCCATGATCGCCTTTGCCTGATTCACCGCGATACCCCGTTGCTAGAATCTTGCCGTCTTTAACGATGACCACACCAACTTTCGGGTGCAGGCGGTCGTCTTCCGCCACGCTCTTCCGGGCTTCGGCGATTGCGGCTTGGCAAAATTTACGATCAAAGACGGGTTGAATAAATTCTTGCCCTGATTTCGTCAGAGTGATGTCCAGAAGAGACTCATCTGGTACCGCCATGTTTTTCACTCTGGTGACGTGTCCGCTCTCGACCGCGCTTTTGAGCATGTTCGCCTGTACGGTGCGGGAGATAGCCGTATCCCCATCTAGGTTGTTATCAATGCTCTGACCGCCACGGAAAAAATTCAGAAATTCAGGGTAATTGGTGGGAGCGTCCGTGATCTGGAGATAGCGGTTCGATGGTGATTTTTCTTTTAGAAGCATAGGGTTTTGCTCATTATAAATGCGCCAAACCCAGCCCCGTTATTTCAACTTACCATCCAGATATTCCCCGCAGATGCTTGCCCCGGATGCGCAGCAGGCGCTTCCGTGTGTGGGGGTTGAATCGCTCGGAATTGCTTTTTTCATTGACTTCATGGGCGAACAAATGGTAGACTGCAATATTCGGTCCTAGGTTGAGTGTGCCTTGGGGCTATGATCTTTGACAACTGAAAGCTTCTAGCTGCTAGCTGTTGGCCACTAGCAAAGAGGCCCTTGGTAATTGGCTCTTGGTATTTGGTAAAACAACCCCAAACCCTGCGCCAATTGAGGCCTAGTTGCTGAAGTACACGCCAAAACGGGTTGAATGGATGGCACCCTCCTGAAAGTCACGCCGATCTGGGATGACCTGGGATGCGGTGGGATCCCCGGGGAGGGGGGAGGGGGCAGCAAGATCGGATGATCGCGCGTGATCTGGTGATCGGGAAAGGCAAAATCTTATCACCGATGAATGGTACAGACCGGGCACATACCTAGACCTACTCCGCTCCCAACGACCGGCCGCTGACGGTCAATCCGTCCCTGGCCACCATCGCCGGCAAAACCTGGCCCCCATAACTGCGGATGGCCGCCGAAATATGCTCGCGGTTCTCCGGTTCGGTAAGGAACACCACGCAACCGCCTCCGCCTGCGCCACAAACCTTGGCCGCCAGGGCACCTTGACGCAGAGCCACGGCGATAAGCTTCTCGATCATCGGCGTGGTGATCTTAGGGGCGTTGGTCTTGCGCAGCTTCCATTCCTCGCGGATCAGCTTGGCAACCTGCTTCCAGTCCGCCATGGAAAGGGCATGATGCATGGCCCGGGCGATCTCACCGATTCGCTCAAAGTTGTGGAATATCTTCTTGTCGCCGTTGATGTGCGCTTTGAATACTTCCCAATTATTGATCCCGGACTTGCGCGGCGCTCCGGTATAAACCAGCACAAAGCGGCGGTCCAGTTCTTCCGGCGCCACACGCACTGCAGCATGATGAATGCCATCTGGATCCAGGTGAATGGCGCTTACACCGCCATACAGCGCGGGATAGTAATCCTGGCAACCAGTCGGAACTTTGATCAGCTGGGCTTCCACGTTTTGAGCTATCACGCGAATCTGTTCGCGATCGAGCTTCCTGCCCGTATAGCGGGCCAGGGCCGCGGTAGTGGCGATCATCAATGCGGAGGAGCCGGAAATTCCCGCTCCGGCCGGGGACTCAGAGTGTGTCTCAACTTCAAAACCGCCGTCGGGGGCAAAAAATCGCACCAGATGCGCCGCTAGCGGGTGCTTAAACTTGCGGGCGGAACAGAGCTCGCCAAAGTTGCGGAATTCCTCTTCCACTTTGGTGTCAATCGACTTCAGACGGATTTTGTCATCAGTAAGGCGGGTAACTTTGCAGCGCGTAAGAATGTTGACGGCAAAATTTACGGTGACTGCGCCTGGATGGAAAAGGTACAGAGGCCAAAGGTCCAGAGTGCCACCCGCCAGATCCACCCGGCAGGGCGCGTGAGCAACGATCGTTCCGGGAGGAGGCAAATTTATTCCGTATAAAACTGGGCCATCTGGCGGAACTTGTTATAACGGCCGTCAAGGAGCTGCTGCACCGGCTGGTGTTTCAGCTCGTTAAAATGCTTAAACAGGACTTCATCCACCATGGCGGCTGCGCCATCATGATCCAGGTGCGCGCCGCCGTCAGGTTCGGGGATGATCTCGTCAATGATTGCCATTTCCTTCAGATCAGGGGCGGTAATGCGTAGGGCCTGCGCAGCGATTTCCTTCTTGGACGCGTCGCGCCACATGATGGAAGCACAGCCTTCAGGTGATATGACTGAATAAACTGAATTCTCCATCATGAACACGCGATCGGCCACGGCAATTGCCAGCGCTCCTCCGCTGCCGCCTTCGCCGGTGATGGTAGTAATTATGGGCACTTCAATCCGCGCCATTTCCCGCAGGTTGCGCGCGATGGCTTCCGCCTGCCCTCGCTCTTCAGCACCCAGGCCGGGATACGCGCCCGGAGTGTCGACGAAGGTAAAGATGGGACGGGCAAACTTTTCCGCCATCTTCATGCAGCGCAGCGCCTTGCGATAGCCTTCCGGATTGGCTTGCCCGAAGTTGCGATAAACGCGTTGCTTGGTGTCGCGGCCTTTCTGGTGGCCGATGACCATTACGTTTTCGCCGCGATAACGTGCCATCCCGCAGATGATCGCCAGGTCGTCGCCATAGCCGCGATCACCGTGAATTTCACTCCAGTCAGTGAATAGGCGGTCCACATAGTCCATAGTGAATGGACGCTGGGAATGCCGGGCCAGCTCTGTTTTTTGCCAGGCGTTGATATGGAGACGGATTTGCTCGCGCAGGAAATTGATCTGGTGTTGCAGGTGTTTCAACTGAAGGCGTGCTTCATGGTCAGCGCCGGCGCGCGTTTCAAGCTGGGCAACCTGCCCTTCGATCACCTCTAACTGGCGCTGCGCTTTCACTGCTGGATCCAACGAACACTCCTGGTTAATCGATAACTCTGACCGCGCCGCGACCGAACAGCTCTTCCACGCGCGCAATAAAACTGCGGTCTGGACAGATATTATATCTTTCCGCTTCCATCACTACCATGAAGTCTCCAGTACGCTCCACGTCAAACAACACTCTGGCCTCGCCTTTACGCTCATCACAGATGGCGTGCAGGGCATCTACCGTGGCCTCGGTGGCAGTATCCAGCGGCACGCGAATACGGATGGAGCGCGGCAGCTTTGGCTTGGCTTCTTCCAGCGGGGTCAGACCGGTGATGATGACCTTGGGGTTTGAACCCTCTTCCACACGCACGCTGGCGCGCACCAGCATGGGAATCTCCTGCTTCAGGATAGTTGCCAGCCGTTTGTAGGCGTCCGGGAAAACGACTGCTTCAATAGTGCCAGTCATGTCCTCCAGAACAGCTTGCGCGTAAAGATCACCCTTGCGCGACTTAAGCACGCGCACGTTGGAAACCATGCCAGCGGTGTTGATTTCGTCGCGGTCAGTTCCCTTCGTCATGGCGCTGATGGTCTCGACTGACAAAGCCCTAAAATCTTCCAGCTTGTCCTTGTACTTCTCCAGAGGATGGCCGGTAATGAAGAACCCCAGGACTTCCTTTTCATTGGCCAGACGCTGATGTTCATCCCATTCAGGGACGTTGGGCAGCTTCTCTCCTGATCCGTTCGAGTCTTCTTCCTGGAAGACGCCAAAGAGTCCGTGCTGGCCCATTTCCGCATTGCGCTGCGTCTTCTGGGCCCGTTCCATGGCCTTATCCAGCACAGCCATGATCTGGGCGCGATAGCCAAAGTCATCCAGAGCGCCGGCTTTGTTCAAAGATTCCAACACACGCTTGTTCAGCAGTCGCAGATCGACCTTCTCACAGAATTCAAACAGCGAACTGAATCGTCCCAGCTCCTTCCGCGCCGATGTGATTGATTCAATGGCACTGCGTCCAACGTTTTTCACTGCCGCGAGTCCAAAGCGAATTGCGTTATCGTGCGGAGTGAAGTACGCATCGCTTACGTTGATATTTGGCGGCTCAACCGGAATTTCCATCTCGCGACATTCGTTGATGTACTTGACCACGTTGTCAGTGTTGCCCATCTGCGAGGTCAGAAGGGCAGCCATGAATTCCACCGGATAGTGCGTCTTGAGGTAGGCTGTCTGGTACGCGAGAAGGGCATAGGCTGCGGAGTGTGATTTGTTGAACCCGTAGCCCGCAAACTGCTCCATAAGGTCAAATATTTTAACGATCTTCTTTTCCGGGAAGCCGCGCTCCACCGCGCCTTTAACGAAACGCTGGCGTTGCGCCGCCATTTCTTCAGGATTCTTCTTGCCCATCGCTCGACGCAGCAGGTCGGCTTCACCCAGCGAGTAGCCGGCCAGCACGTTGGCGATCTGCATTACCTGTTCCTGATACACGATGACGCCGAGCGTCTCTTTCAGGAGCTCTTCCAGTTGCGGCAGTTCGTACTCGACCTTTTTACGTCCCCACTTGCGATCAATGAAGTCATCGAGCATGCCGCCCTGAATCGGTCCAGGACGATAGAGCGCGTTGAGGGCCGTGAGGTCGTCGATGGAGCTCGGCTTATAGCGCCGCAACACGTCCGTCATGCCGCCGGATTCAAACTGGAAGATGCCGGAGGTTAGCCCGGTGTGAAAAATGCTTTCGTAGGTCCGGGGATCGTCAAGAGGGATCTTGTCGAGAGCAATGGCCGTGCCGCGCTGGGCAATAAGCTTCAAAGCATCATCGACGATGGTGAGAGTAGTGAGCCCCAGGAAATCCATCTTAAGCAGGCCCATCTTCTCGATCGCCTTCATGTCATAGGCGGTCACAATTTCATCGTTTTTAGTCTTGTGCAGCGGCACCAGATCACTGAGCGGCATGGGTGAAATCACCACGCCAGCTGCATGAACGTCGGAATTGCACACCAGTCCTTCCAGCTTCAAGGCTGTATCAATCAGCTCACGCACTTGAATTTCTTTTTCGTAGGCTTCCTGAAGCGGCCCAGCATCGTCGAGCGCCTGACTCAGCGTGATGCCAATCGTGGTCGGAATCATTTTGGCGATCCGGTCCACGTCAGCGTAAGGAATATCCATGGCGCGCCCAACGTCCTTCACCGCAGCCTTGGCCGCCATGGTGCCGAAAGTGATGATCTGGGCCACGTTCTCACGCCCGTATTTCTGAGTGACGTAATTGATGACCTCTCCGCGCCGATTCATGCAGAAGTCAATATCGATATCAGGCAGGGACACGCGTTCAGGATTCAGGAAACGTTCAAACAGCAGCTCATGCTGCAAGGGATCGATGTCCGTAATTCCCATGGCATAGGCAACGAGCGCACCAGCCGCGGATCCGCGACCAGGGCCTACAGGAATGGAATTCTCACGTGCGTAGCGGATGAAATCCCAGACAATTAGAAAGTATCCGGAGAACTTCATCTGCTGAATGATGGCGATTTCCCTCGCCAGCCGCTGGTCATAATCCGTCCGCGTTTTCTTCAGCCGGCCTGCGCTTTCGATCAGTCCGAGGCTTTCCCATCGCCGGGCAAACCCCTCCCGCGCCACGTGCTCAAAATAGCTATCCAGCGTGTAGCCATCCGGGACTGTAAATTCAGGGAATGGGTTTTTTACACTGTTCAGCTTGAAATTGCAGCGTTCGGCAATGGCCAGCGACTGTTTCAGAACGTCTTCACGTCCGTTAAACAGCTGCTTCATTTCGTCCGCGGTCTTGACGAAAAACTGGTTACCGTGGAATTTTAGGCGGTTCGTGTCATGGACGGACTTGCCAGTCTGCACGCAAACCAGCACATCCTGCGCATGCGCGTCATCTTCACAGAGATAGTGGCTGTCATTGGTGGCGACCATCGGGATGCCAAGGTCTTTTTCCAGCCGCATCAAGTCAGCATGAATGCGATGCTCTTCCGGCAGGCCCTGATCCTGGATTTCCATGAAAAAATTATCTTTGCCGAAAATCTCGCGATAAAAACTGGCTGCGCCGCGAGCCGCGTCATATTTCCCTTCCAGCAGGTTCTCACAAACTTCACCCGCCAGGCAGCCGCTCAGGCCGATCAGACCTTTGGAATGCTCGGCCAGAAATTTTTTGCTGATGCGCGGCTTGTAATAAAAGCCATGCATGCTGGCTTCAGAGGTGATCTTGATCAGGTTGCGGTAGCCTTCTTCGTTTTCCGCCAGCACCAGCAGATGGTTGTAGGTATCGCCTTCCGGCGGGGCGCGGTGATCATCCTTCTTGCAGACGTAAAGCTCGCAGCCGACGATCGGCTTGATGCCTTTCTTCTGCGCCGCCTCTACAAACTCGACTGTGCCGTAGATGTTGCCGTGGTCGGTCATGGCCACGGCTTTCTGGCCAATATCGGAGACGCGCTTGATCAGGCCGTCAACGCCGCAGGCGCCATCCAGCAGAGAATAATCGGTATGGAGATGGAGATGGACGAATTCAGACATGATTGCTTATCTAAATTATAGCTAGTTCTGCTGCTGTGCAGTGTTGTGTAAGTGTGTGGAAAACAAGGACTTTAATTCACCGGGAGACGGGTGAACCGTTGAGGCAAGACGCAAATCCCAAATATCGTGTGCTGTACGTTCTCTACCGAACTGGCGCTTTGCTTTTCGCCATCACAATGTCGTGCCTGGCCTGGCATTCTGTGGCAGGATCCATCGTGGCTGCGCCGACGAGGTCATCTTTTTTGGCGCTAAAATCAATGGGTGGTTTGCGGACTTTCGCTGGGATTCCCGTGAATCGCGCCTTGCCCTGCGCGTTGGTGTAAACGCCCATATCAAGCTTGTGCGCGCCGAACGCTCCATACGCCATATGGACATCGATCCGGGCGGCGTACACCGGCTTGCCTTCTGAATCGGTAACTGAGAACTCGATGGAGCAGGGGCCTGACGTTCCGTCGGTGACGGGAATATCGTCCGGCTTCTGAGGTTGAGCTGTCGGTTGGGACTGCGCCGCGAACAGGAGAGTCACACCTGGAGCCAGGAAGGCACAGGCAAAGATAGCGTGAAGAGCTCTTCTCATAACCTGGTTCCGATTATAGGCTCGAAAGGTCATGACTCAGTTCTGGACAGCTTTCTTGGCGGTTTGCAACAGCTCCTGCATTGCCGCAGTGACCGTTTCAGGCGTTTCCAGGCAGCTGCTGTGGCCTGCGCCGGGAATGTTCACCTGGCGCGCGCCGCTGATGCCTGCGATCATGCTTTTTGAGTTCCTTGGCGGCTGGGCAGTGTCTTCTTCACCGGTAATGATAAGGGTGGGGCAGCGGATGGCCGCCATCTCGGTGGCACGCAATTCACGCCGGTTCATTACCGCTGATAATGATCGAGCGATGTTGCGCGGGCGCTCCCGAAGTTTCTCTGTCCAGTGTTCCAGCATGAGACGACGTTCGGCGCTCCCGCGCGTGGTCTGTCCGAAGAGTTCTTTGACTGCAATCGGCGTAAAAGGTGCAGGGCTGAATATTTTTACCATCTGGGCCAGGAAGGCGTACTTGATGCGGTTGGCTGCTTTTTCCCTGGTCGCCGTGGTGTTCATCAAAGTAAGCGTGCGGATCAAGTCGGGATGATGCGCGGCAAGGCGCATGCCGACAAAACCTCCCATGGAGAGGCCGGCAAAATGGCAGGGCACGGCATTCAGGCCGCGGATCAGCATGGCGGCATCATCCGCAAGTGAGGACATGTCATAGCCGCGTCCGGGGTCCTGCGATTGCCCCTGCGCGCGGTGGTCATAGGCGATCACCCGATATTGCTTTTCGAAAACGGCCCGTTGCGGCTCAAACATCGTGTGATCCATCAGCAGGCCATGAGAGAAGACGATAGTTTCTGGGCCGCTGCCGGACTCTTTGTAAAAAAGATTGACGCCGTTGACGAGGATGGTGGGCACGGCGATCAATCTAGCACGAAGAACCAGAATCCACCACCAAGACGCGGAGTAAAGCAAAAACGTTTGCCGCTGATGTACGCTGATGATCGCAGATAGATGGATAGAAGGAGAGGCTCAAAAGCGAAGTTT
>DASYKK010000213.1:0-4937 GCA_035995565.1 Candidatus Angelobacter sp. | reverse complement strand
ATCGCCAAGCAGCTGATGCGCGAAGACCAGGCAGCCCTGGCCAGCATGGAAGGTTACCTTGCGGCGGTACTGATGCACGAAATCTGCCACGGACTTGGGCCGGCTTACGCTCGAACCGCCGCCGGCAAGGCAGACATTCGTGAATCGATCGGACCCACATTCGCTGGTCTGGAAGAAGCCAAGGCCGATATTGTTGGCCTGTTCGCGCTGAACTGGCTCATGGACAAAGGCGTTATTCAAAAGGAGCAAGCCAATACCTTCTACGCGTCGCACGTTGCCGGGATTTTCCGTACCGTACGCTTCGGCGTGGCGGAAGCCCACGGGCGAGCAGAGATGATGGAATTCAACTACCTGTCAGAGCAGGCCGCCATTTCCTTTGACCCCAAGACAGGAAAGTATGCAATTGATTTCACAAAGATGCAGCAGGCGATTGCAACTCTGGCCAAGGAGCTGTTGGAAATTGAGGCGACAGGCGACAGGAATCGCGCTGAGCAATGGTTTAAAAAGTATGATTCCATGCCATCTGAGTTAAAATCGGCGCTAACGAGCGTGAAAGATGTGCCCGTGGACATTGACCCAGTCAGCGCATTTGGAGAACAGATTCAATGAGACCCACGCAGGAAGGCCAAAATCCTGAAGAACGTCGCCGATTCGAGCGAGTCGATATCTCGCATCAGTCGCAAGTGCTGGTGCTCGATGCCAAAGGCCGTCAAACCGGCATTCTGCGACAACTGGCGCGCGGCGGCTTTATGATGGAGCCCGACCGGCACTACGCTGAGGACGGCAAGATTTATAGTTTCACCATCCACGAGCCGACAGAGGACATCAAGGTCCGGGTAAATGCCCGGCTGCGCTTTGCCGACCAGCAATATGCCGGCTTTGAATTCGTGGACCTGGACCCTGACGCGGCCGTAGAAATTGGCCAGATTATCGGCAAATATTACGAGCACACAAAGGCATAGCCACATCAGGCTCCCTTAAAAACCAAATGCTGAACCAAAATTTCTGAGACCTTTCCTGATTGTTATTTGAATTGGGAGAGAGGTTCTCTGCGAAAACGGACCGCGTGGTTTGCCAGACGGTTGGCTTCCTGATTTTGCTCGCGCGGAATATGGGAAATGCAGAATTTCAAGGTGTGGGCCAGCTTGCGGCACATCCAGTGCAGGGAATACAGGCGCGGGCTGCGGCAGGAATATTCACCGGTCATCTGTTTTACCACCAGCTCAGAATCGGTAAAGACACTGAGGGAGGTGGCTTTGAGCTCCAGCGCCCGCTGCAGGGCCTCCAGCAGGGCGGCATATTCGGCCACATTATTGTCATGATGGCCGATCCACCGGGCGATGCGGATCATTTCCCCGTCCGGCGTTTCAATCAGTACGCCAATGCCAGACGGCCCCGGACTGCCGTGGGAGCCACCGTCGACATAAGCGATAAGATCCGACATCTTCTCTTCTCTAAGACACACAATGAGGCACATCAGGTTGTGCCGTCAAGAACATCCTTGGTTCATTCGCGCATTTGGGCAAGCACTTTCGTCAGTTCGATTCTGTGGAAAGCACTGTGGAAATTGTGGACACACCGGAATGAGCGCTCTTCTAACCGCGTTTTATCAGTGTTTTTCAAATCAGGAACTTGAGGAAAAAAATCTTCATTTGCACAAATCACGGGCGTTGACTTTTCATGGTCTTCAGCTAGGATCACTCATGTCGACGGTCGAAAGGGTTAGCCAAATTAAAACGTGGTTGATCCGAAGTAGACTGAGTGGCCAGGTTCAGTGGAGCGATCCAGTGAATACCCGGACCCGAAAAAACCGACAGGCCCTGCGAGGGGCAGGTTGGGGTCAGGAACTGCGAAAGCAGTGGTCGCATCAAGGGCTGTGACGGTACATGCATCCACGCTGTTAACTCCCTCGCAGGAGTTGGCGGCTAGAGCATAACCAATGTCACAGCCTTTACTATTTCTATCCCCTCCTCATTGGTTTCCAAGATAGTAATTAAGTAGCGACTTCGCAACGCCCTCCGGTACTGAACCCTTTCTTGAACTGAAGCATTTTTCTGTTCCGCGCCGTCCCGCCCTGTGTCTCAATCGATGTAGCAGCTAGATTCAGCGACCGGCGAACCTTGGCATTCTTTGTTCCCCCCGTTTTCTGACTCTTGGCTGCGCTCCTTAGGGTTTCAGGCAGCTACCTGAAACCCATTTTTCTTGCTCGTCTGTGTGTCCAGGACGACACAGTGTCTTCATCCCCACACGTGCACCCTCTCTTGAGTCCCAATTACGCCTTTTGTTATCAATGTTTTACATGTGGTCGCCTGTCTGCTCTAAGTCCTTGTGTCACACGAGACAAGGAGAAATCAACATGCGGCGGCTAGTTGTCATCTCAGGGAAATCGAAAATCATTGCGACCTTTGCTGCGATCGTCTTCTCGCTGACCAGCATCCACCTGGCTGCCACAGCCCGCATCGCCAGTCTGAAGCGGGAGCAGGAGCAGTTGGAACGGTCAGCCATGCAGTCCGCGGTCATTAGCCAGGACTCTCGACTTAAGGCAGGCCAGGCCGCCAGGCAGACACCGGCAAGCATGGCATTCGCCGATCCGCAATCTACCCTTACTTTGAGCGCCAGGAATGTAACTCCCGCCCGGCCAGCAACTACCGCTGTTGCAAGCAGCTCAAGCCCAGTCCCCAGGCGCCAGATCATTATCAGCATTGCCGACCGGCAACTGGCGGTCATCGACGGTGGCCAGATATTGAAGACCTATCCGATTGCCGTAGGCGCGCGTGGTACCCCCAGTCCCGATGGCGATTTTTTGATCATCAATCACGCCAAGGATCCCATCTACCGGGGCGGTGATACGGAGATACCGTCGGGGAAAGACAATCCGCTGGGCTCGCGCTGGATGGGATTGAACCTCCAAGGTTATGGCATCCACGGGACCAATGTGCAGAGTTCCGTTGGCAAGGCGGTATCGCATGGCTGCTTCCGCATGCGGAAACAGGATGTGGAAGAGCTTTACACGCTGGTACAGGTGGGCGACACGGTCATGGTCCGGCGCGAACGCGACGCGATGATTGCCAAAGTTTTCGCGACGCCAACCACAACGCAGCCAGCAGCCATCCTGGCCGCTGCAGCACCGAACAGCGAAATACAGGTAGCAGCCGCTGCCGCTACGGCAATGGTTGAAACCACAGAGCAATAGGACAGGGTTTAACGGAATTTTAGGAGGATTGCGATGTTGTTCTTGAGGTATCTGCTGCTGTTCACCGGCTGGGGCTTGCTTGCGGCCGCTGCCATCAACGTTTTCAAAAATCTTTACCAGGTTGTCCAGTATCACCGCCAGTTGCGACATATAGCTCCAGGCGCCTTATCCGGGCCTTCATCGGGACCGGAAGGTGCCTCCGCGGAACCGCCATTAAGCCATGGCGCGGACGTGGAAAAACCGCAATTGAACTGGACCACTGCCAAATGGGCGTTTCCTGCCGCCTGGCTGTCGCTGATCCTTGCTGCCGGCATAGTGGTGGTGCCCAGCGGGATGGGTGGCATCAGAGTGAGCCAGACTGCAGGAACGCTCCCGGGCACTTTGTATCCGGGCGTTCATTTCATTGTGCCTCTGCTTGATTCGGTCGTGCTGTATGACATTCGCGACCAGGTGCTGACAACGTCTTCTGGCAAGGACGGACTGGAGTCGACCAGCGAAGCCGAAACAGAAAAACGAGAAGCTAAAAACAAGAAAGCCGATGCCTTTACCGTCCAGTCGCGTGAAGGCCTCAGTATCGGCCTGGCGATTACCGTGCGGTATAAGTTTGACCCGGCCAGGCTCGATTTCATCCATGCCAACCTGCCGCAGCCGGTGGAGAAGGAGATTGTGCCGCCGGTGGTTTCCAGCGTCTTTCGCGAACTGGCGCCGAACTATACCGTCCGCGAAGTTTTTGCCACCAAGCGCGAGGAGATCCGGCAAAGCGCGGCAGACCGGATCACTCGCAAACTGGGAGCCGACGGAATCATTGTGAAAGAAGTCATGCTGCGCGACGTCCAGCTGCCGCAGGAATACGCCAAGGGCCTGGAAGGTCTGCTCTTGAAAGAACAGCAGAATGAAGGCATGGGCGTGGAAACTGAGATGAAGGCCAAGGAGGTAAAGATCGCGGAACTCGAGGCGGAAGCCGCGCGCGTACGGCAGGTAAAGCAGGCGCAGGGCGCCGGTGAAGTCAGAGTGCTTCAAGCCAAGTCAGAAGCGGACGCCATGAAATACACTCTGCCCCTGAAACAGAAGCAGATTGAGCAGTCACGTTTGGAAGCAGCGGCGCAAAAAGAAACCACGGTGAAAAATGCCGAGGCTCAGGCGCAGGCCAAGGTGATCGACAGCAAGGCTGAGATGGAACGCCGCGGCATGCTGGCCGAGGCTGAAGCCAATCGCATCCGTATTGTTGCGGTAGCCGATGGAGAACGCATGAAATCTGAAGCTGCGCTCCTGAAGGAGAGTCCATTGTTGATCAATAAGATTGTGGCCGAGCGAATGTCTGACAAGCTGCAAATTATGATGGTCCCATCGGATGCCAAGATCTTTTTCAATGACGTGCTTAAGAGTGGCGTTACGCCAGAGGCCGTCACCAATGCCAAAGCGGCGCAGGCCGCGGTGGAAGAGAGTGAGGGGTCCGACCAGGAAAATGAACAGTCTGTGCCGGCGCAGCAAATCACCAGCCACAAAACATGGAAGGCAAGATAGGTTTCTGCCGATGCTTTCCGGGCTGGCTGTTCCCGCCGGGACAGACGGCCCGGTTCGGTGGAAGCAAGAAATAAGATCGGTGAGTGCAATCAAAGGTTCAGAAGGTGTTTCCCTGATTGCTAATCGGTGCATTTTCCAGTCAAATGAGGGCTATACCAAGCTTTCTATCAATGTTCAAGACCGCCTATAAACGATGGCTTAGCGCGTTTTTGTTTTTCTT
>DASYKK010000212.1:0-5239 GCA_035995565.1 Candidatus Angelobacter sp. | reverse complement strand
CGGGAACCAAATACAAAAGCGCGGCCAGGTAAGCCGCGCTCTTGTTACTGAAGAGGCAAATAAGGAGCCACGGATCCAGGCATGGCGGTGACACCCCCTTGGCAACCACCGCCATTCCTAGTTCGTGCTTTTTCCGTTCATCCTGTTGAGTAGTGCGGCTTGGGGAAGAAGCGTTTCAAGGTTTCTGATATTTTTTTATTCTCTGTACAATTTATACGTAAGCCATTGATACACAGTAGGTTAGATGGTTACGATTCCATCCAGTTATTGATTTGTTAGCGGCGCAATTAGCCAATGATGTCCGAGTTATGGGCATCGCGACTTTTAGAAATGGGGTCCGCCAGCACGATTGCCGCCGCCAGGGCAGCAGTTTTTTCGTCCTTTGTCCAGGGAGCGCCGACGCTGCGGCCCATGGCATAGATTCTTTTTTGGACTGGGGACGCGGCCTTTCCAAAAGCTTTCAGGGCACAGGCATCAAGATCGCGTGCCCGAATACCGGTAACAGGAATTTTCAGCTGCATAAAAGCACTCCGAAAAGTCTGTCGGAAGAATTCACCTTCAGCCGTATGGATGAGCGCGTGCGAACCCAGTATCTCGTCCAGATCGGGGAGCGGACGGGCCGAACTCAACAGGATGGCGGCAGCTATCAGCATAAAGCCTCGCTCCCGAAGCTCGTGGGCGAGTGAGATGAGGGCTTCAAAGGCGAGACGGCCGGACTGGGTGGCGTATTGGGCCAAGTGCCTTTCTGCTGTGTTAATTTCTTTTTCTTTAACATAATGATAGGGCTGGGCAGAACCGGCAAGTTTGGAGTCAATAATAACCAGACGGCGCCGAAGCAACACTTCCTCCAGCCCTTGCCCACCTGACATGGCCACCACCACTCCCCATCCAGAATGGACGCTGACGCCGATTGCCGCTGCTTTCATGCAGTCACTTTACTCCTTTGAACCCCGCGTTCGAATAGCACGGTCGACCCCATCTGCTAGAAGCGGCTGCGCTGGTTACCTTTGTCACTAACCCTTTGCGCATAAGGTGTATTACTCTAACGTCAAGGTACATGACCTTCCGGAGTAGAAATGACGGACGCAGTAAAAGAAGCAGCAATACAAGAAGCCAACCAGGCCTTTACCAAACAGGTAACGAACCAGGTGGCCCGGATCACCGGCGAACTGAGCCGGCTGGAACAGTTGTTGAGCGCGGGGATGGTGGATCGCCGCGTTTTGAGCGAATTCCGCTACGCCGTGGATAGCGCCCGCAAAACTGGCTGGCAGGTGGAGAAGTGGCTGGATGGCGGCAGCCGCGAGCTTTCCACCATGATCACCGAGGAACGCATTCATTGCATTACCCGCATGAGCAATCACCTGGCTTCGGAACTGGAAGTTGAAGCGAAGGATTTTGCCGGACTGGATGCCCTCAAAGACGCAATGAAGAAGCTGGACAGTGCGTTAGCGATAAAGGTCTAACCCAGTCGAGACCCAGCGGCGTGGGCTGATAAGATATTGCCAGCCTATGAAAACGATTGTCCTGGCAGTTCTTGGTGTGACGCTGGCCGGTGCACCCCTGGCGCAGAAAAGCCTGGCGCAGAAACGCACGCAAAATAATCAACAGCAAGCGCAGTGGAGACCCTACGTCTATCCCGACGATGGATTCTCCATCACGCTGCCCACGCAGACTACTCCACACAACGATGGCGGCGACCGTCATATTCATGTCTACACAGTTCGCCTGGCAAGCGGCACGATTTTTAATCTGCGCGCGGTCCACAGACTCATGGATTGCGAGACAACCCTGGCGGATCTTTGGGACAAGGCGGACAGCAATAAAGACCCGGGAGAGCCGGTGGTTCGGGGTTCGCTCAAGCAGGTTTCGCTCTCCGGCTTGCGCGGCCTGGAATACGAAACCGGCCGGTCCGAGGAGCGCAGCCTGCATCGCTTCCACTGCGGCGACAAAATCTTTTACATCTTCAGCGCTGGATACAAAGGGAAGAGGCCTGCGGACCTTACCCGAATTATCGATTCTTTCCAGGTAGTCAATCCGGCGCACCAGTAGCGATCTTTTTCAGAGCACAGCCGTTTCATGCAACAGTTGGCCACGCGCAAAACGTTCGAAGGCCAGGACTGATACATCATCCACCACATTCGTTTTTCCCTGCAGAATCAGGTCAGCAAGTATCCTGCCGGTAGCAGGCGAATGCATCACGCCGTGTCCGCTAAAGCCATTGGCCAGGAAGAAACCAGGCACGGCGGATACAGGACCCAGGATGCAATGATGGTCCGGCGTCATCTCATACAGTCCAGCCCATGCCCGTTTGGGATTGACGGGAAGATTCTCAAAGGCCGGCACACGGTCGGCGGCGTGAATGAGAATCTTCTCGATAAAGGAAGGTTCGAAGTCCGTCTTGTAACCAGGTGTTTCTTCCGGATCGTTCCACGCCAGCAAAAAGCCGCGGCCTTCCGGACGGAAATGAAATCCAGTGCTCATATCAATAACCATGGGCGAGGAGTGGGGAAATTCAGAAAAAGGTTCGGAAGGCACAAGCATGCGGCGAAGCGGCTCAACCGGAAGATCGATTCCGACGAACTTTGCAATCTGCGCCGCCCACGCTCCCGCGGCATTCACGACCGTGCGGGTTGAGACCATACCGCGCGTAGTGTCGACGGCGAATGCGCCTTGCTCGTCGCGGGTGATTCCGGTAGCTTCGGTCTTCTTCCATAATATTGCGCCGTGCTCAATGGCCGAGGCCATGAATCCGTTCATTACGCTATAGGGATCGACAAAGCCATCCGTGGAGCAAAAGCTGCCGCCAAGGATGTCATTCGAGCGGAGCTGTGGCAGCATGGCGCGGATTTCTTCGGCTGACAGCAGGCGCGCCGTGGTGAGACCAAGCTTTTGCTGGCGCGCAAAGTTATCGCGCAAGTACGTGAGGTGCGAGTCTTTGGTCGCGAGAAAAAGATAGCCTTGCGGACGGTAATCGGCAGGATGGCCGACTACTTCTTCAAACTTTGCATAGAAGGGAATAGAGTACAGCGACATTTGGATATTTACGGGCGTGGAAAACTGCGCGCGAACACCGCCCATGCTCTTGCCTGTAGACCCTTTTCCCTGCGAGCTTTCCCGCTCGATGACCAGCACGTTCCTGCATCCGGCGTGTGTGAGATGCCATGCAATGCTGGAGCCCACGATGCCTCCTCCGATGATGGCTACGTCAGCGGTTTGCATCCTACTTAGGCCTTAATGCCTCCCATTGCTGGAGGAGCGCCTGTGCCTGGACAAGCGTTTTTTCGGAAGCCTGAGTTGCCTGCGTGGTTGGAGCGGCATCCGCGCTGTCCAGGGTGACAATGAGTTGCGCCAAATTCCCGATCACTGCTGCGAAAGCAGGTTGCTGGCCAGACGCACCTTGCGGTTCGCCATCACCACGGCGGCGGCGGATTCCAGCAAGTTTCTTTTCATCGTCCGCGTTGATCTTGCCGGCTTGAGCTGCCGTGTGGATATCGTCCACAGCCTGGGTCGCCTGCTGCAAGGTTTGGACGAGTTTTAACTCCAGCGAGAATTGCTTTTCCAAATCCTGCGGTGTGGTTTTGACACGAGGATCCATTGTGAGTTTGAACGGTTGGGTATACGTCTTGCCGTCGACGGTGAGCCGCACTTGGTAAGAACCGGGAAGCGCTTGCGGACCTGCCGGTTGCCGTGGTACATCTCGGCCCGCGACGGTAAACATGCTGTATTCGGGTTGAGCGAATGCCGGAGCAGCGTAGCGAACGTCCCAGAGGAAGCGATGCATGCCAGCTGTAGATAAGACCTGATTTTCCGGCTTGAACCAATATGCGGGAAATGCTGGCGGCGTTGGCGGAGTGAAAGGTTGGTCTTTGCTGGAATACGCGTGCACCACCTGCCCCTTGGCGTCCAGCACTTCAAGCTTTACTTCACCTTGCGCAGGTGACTTCAAGTAATAGTAGAAGATTGCACCGGTCGGCGGATTCTCGCCGGCAGGCTCCTCCGGTGGTATCGGCGTGTCTCCATGTGTCGTAGAACGTATGCGCATTGCGGGAGCAGGTTGGAAGAGATGTGCGGATCGAATCTCGCCTGTGAGCTGGCGCAGCGGCGAAATGTCATCCAATATCCAGAATGCGCGGCCGTGGGTTGCGACGACAAGATCATTGTCTTTGATCACCAGATCATGCACCGGCGAAACGGGCAGGTTGAGTTGCAGCGGCTGCCATGAGTCACCGTCGTTGATCGAGAAGTAAACCCCGAGTTCCGTACCAGCAAAGAGCAGGCCTTTCTTGACCGGGTCCTCGCGGACTGAGCGGACGTAAGCGCCGTTCGGAATACCGTTGTTGATTCGGGTCCAACTCTTGCCGAAATCATGTGTGCGGTAAACGTATGCGCCGATGTCATCGAGGCGATGGCGATCGACCGCGGCATAAGCTGTGCCGGCGTCAAAGTGTGATGCCTCGACGATGCTGATCTTGCTCCAGTCCTGCAGGCCGGAGGGTGTAACGTTGTTCCAGGTCTTCCCGTTGTCGCGGGTGAGCTGAATCAGACCGCTATCGGTGCCAGCCCAGATTTGTCCGGCATTCATTGGTGAAGGCGCAATGGTATAAACCACGCCGTGACCACGAGCTTTGGCATTCTCAACCGTCAAAGGTTCGTCCTGGGACGCTTTTGGGTCCGTGCCGGTAAGATCCGGGCTAATTTTCTCCCAGCTATTGCCGCGGTTGGTGCTACGAAGCACGTACTGTGATCCGAAATAGAGAGTGTGCGGATCCTGAGGCGAGAAAACCACAGGGGAAGTCCACGTGAAGCGGTTTTCAGGATGAGCTTCGCCAAAGTTGCGAATGGCGTCTGGCGCAATCACCTGGGCCTGGCCGGTGCGACGGTCGTAACGGAAAAGCTCGCCATACGTACCGCCGCCATAAACAGTGTTAGAGTCGCTGGGATCAGGCGCGATATAGCCGCTCTCACCGGCTCCGGCGGGATGCCAATCGCGGAAAGTAATAGCACCGTCATTGCTGCGGCTGAGAATGAAGACACTTCCGCTATCCTGTTGCGCGCCGTAAACGTGATAAGGAAAATCATTGTCAACCGCCACATGGTAGAACTGCGCGGTGGGCTGGTTGTACCAACTGCTCCACGTGTGTCCTGCGTCCACGCTGACACCAGCGCCCTGGTCGCTGCCAAAAATCATGCGCTGCGGATTGGAGGGATCAATCCATAACGCGTGATAGTCGTCACCACC
>DASYKK010000211.1:0-8757 GCA_035995565.1 Candidatus Angelobacter sp. | reverse complement strand
TAAGCCACGACACCCCGATGCGTTCTACGGGATGATGAAAGTAACGGCCGCCAACCTAGCCCATGATTACTTCCGCCGCCCGCGACCGCCAATGACAGATGTGGACCCATTTATTCCTGACTCGCACTCAGGTCCCGCCAGCATTGAGCGTGAGATTCTGCTGCGCGAGATTGATGACATTCTGAGCGAGATGGCTACGCCACTCGCTGCGCGCGACCGGGAAATCTTCTGGCTCTATTACCGGCAGGGCTTTACGGCGCAGGCCATCGCTGCAATTCCGTGCTACAAGCTTACAACCAAAGGCGTGGAGAGCATCCTTTATCGGCTCACTTGCTATGTGCGCGAACGTCTGGTGGAAAAGAAACTCAATGCGCCAAAGCCCAAGGCGAGGAGTGAAGGCATTCCCCCTCCGAATACGTTGAATACTAGTGAAGGGCAGTTATGAGATCAGGGGATATGCATTTGACTCCGCAGGAAGTGGAGTCGCTGCTCTTCGGCGCAACCGATTCAACTACCATGTTTGCCGGCGGCGCCGCGGCGCAAGAGGCACAACAGGCACAACAGCACCTTAGCGGGTGTGCGGTTTGCCAATCAGTGGCAAAGAAATATACCAATGCCGATTCGGTTCTCAGGGGCCTGATTTTGGGGAACAAAGGCCTCCGGAATGACCTATCTGGCAATGAGTTGTCGGTGAATAAGGAGACATCGAACCGGCCGAAGCGTGGAAATGAGTGCCCGGCAGAGCAAACGTGGCCGAACCTGGCTGCTGGGCTGCTCAATGAAGACGAAGCCGCGGCCTATGTAACCCATGCGGCCCAGTGCGACTGGTGCGGGCCGCTGTTGAAGGAATCGATGGAAGACCTGGCACAAGACGCGACCGCAGAAGAGCAGGAAGCTCTGGACAAACTCCCCAGCGCTTCTCGGGGCTGGCAGCGCTCGATGGGTAAAAAGATGGCGGCGGTTAGTGGGAATGCGGATGACGAAACGCTAGTAAAAGCAGACCAGCCGGCCAGCAGTAAAGAGCCTAAGAGCAAACATAAAGCCGGGTTTGGCTGGTGGCCGAAACTAGTGTGGGCAGGTTCAGGATTTGCCGTGATCACAGTTGCGGTATTGGTAGGACTCAGGCTCACGGGAGAGCCTGACGTAAATGCGTTGCTGGCCCAGGCGTACACGGAACAGAGGACGATTGAGTTGAGAATGCCGGGAGCGGCGTACGGGCCGATGCGGGTGGAGCGGGGCTCTTCGGGCCGGTCGTCTTTTTCAAAACCAACCGCTCTGATGGCGGCCAAGCCCGCGATCAAACGTAGGCTGGACTCGGAGCCCGATAATCCCCAGTGGTTGCAAGCCGAGGGTTGGGCCGAATTATTGGAAGGAGAATACAGTCCCGCAATTCAGAGCTTCAAACGCGCATTGGACAAGAATCCTACATCAGCAGAATTGATGCGAGACGCTGCAGCCGCATACTTCGAGCGTGGCGAGAGCGAAGGACGAGATAGCGATTACCGGAATGCTGCCGAACTGCTTAATAAGTCACTGGCTGCAAATCCAAATGATCCAGTCGCGCTCTTCAACCGAGCAGTTGTGTATGAGCATTTATCGTTTTACAAGAACGCTATTGACGACTGGAGACACTATCTCCAAGTCGATTCGGTTACCGACTGGGCTGCAGACGCACGAAGGCGGCTGGAAGAAATACAAAAGAAGCTGAAGGAACATGAGCAGTCATCAAGGGAACCCTTGCTGCCTGAGCAGGCTTTTTCTCAATCGGTTGGCGGCGATAAATCGCAGATGTGGGCTTCCGTTGATAGGAGAATTGAAAAATACTTGCAAGAAGCAGTAACCAAATGGTTGCCGAAAGCATTCCCAGCGTCACCAAGTGCCGCCAATCTAAACGAAAATGAGGCTGCTGTTCATGCGCTCAAAGTTTTGGCGCAAATCCTTACGAGACAGCACGGGGATCGATGGCTGGATGACTTTCTTACAGTCTCGAATAGCCCGCCCATGGCCTTAGCTATCCACGAGCTCAGTAAGGCGGTCGAAAGGAATTTGGCTGGGGATCCAGTGCGGGCCCAAGAAGAGGCACGAAGAGCGGAAGCCCACTTCCGCTCGGCAGGCAATCAGCCAGGCATTGCGCGGGCTCAGTTGGAGCAAGTTCACGCGTTACAGCGGGCTCAGAAAGGCAATCTTTGTTTGGCCGCCAGCAAGAAGCTCTCAGCGCAGATGGCCTCCCATGGCTTCAAGTGGATCACGGTCCAGTTGTTGATGGAGCAGGCAAGCTGCCAGGGAAAACTGAATGACTTCCCGCAATCAGTGGCGCTAGCGGAACAGGCACTGGCGAGCGCGCAGCAAAGCCGCTTTGTCGAACTTCAGCTGCGGGCCTTGGCGATTGCAGCCGACATTGAGTTATCTCGCGGCCGGCCAGAACGCGCATGGAAATATGACCATCAGGGTGTCGATCTGTATTGGCAGTGCCCATGCGTTCCTTTGCGCGGTTATTCCTTTTACGACAACCTTGAATACATAGCCGAGGATTCTGGCCAATGGAATCTTGCCCGCGCTGCGGGCGTTGAGGCTGTTAACGCAATTGCCGCCACGCCGAACACCTCAGGAGAAGCGATGGCTCGCTTCCGGCTCGCATCGACAAACAGAATGTTGGGCAGAGATGGGGAAGCTGCAGAAGACTATGCAAGGGCCCAGGCGCTCTTTGGCGCTGAGCCTGCAGCGGGTGCGAATCACGATTACATGCTGTTCAGCCAATTGTTTCTTGCTGAGCTGCAAGTGCGAAAGGGCGAAACGGATAGCGCGTTGAGCCTGTTGTTGGAATTAGAGCCACAGCTCCGAAAAGCGTCCAATTATTTGATACCGCTTCACTTATACAGCTCCCTGGCAACGGTTTATTTGAAAAAGGCTCAGTATCAAAAATCGCAAGCGGCGGCCGCCAAGGCAATCCGAATTGCCGAAGATGGATTGCGCTCAATACACGGTTATTCCGAACGGCTGGTTTGGAGAAGCGAGACAAACAGCGTTTATAAAGTTTTTCTTGAAAGTTTCTTGCTAGATGGACATGATTCCGAATCCTCTCTCAACTTTTGGGAATGGTACCGGGCGGCTTCGCTTCGCGAATCAACGGCCCGAGCTTCGGTTGAGAAGACCCGGTGGGCCTTCAATGTTGATGACCCGAAAGCTGATCTAGGAGAGACAAGTCTCAGGAATGTACAAAATCGCTTGCGGCAGAGTGGGCAAGGATTCGTTGCATATGCTCAGGTGCCCGACGGACTCTTTATCTGGTCGATTGGCGAAAATGGCGTAGAGTCACACTGGGTGCCGATGGCCACCGGCGAACTGGCTGCCCATGTCCAGCGCCTGGTTTCCTATTGTTCTGATCCGAACTCGGATATTCGCAAGCTGAAAGAAGAAGGCCGTTACCTTTACGGAGTACTCATTGCTCCCGTCGAGAACGCGGTCCAGGATAAGTCGGTGCTGGTGTTTGAACTGGATGGCGCTACGTCGCGACTGCCCGTGGAGGTCTTGGTTGATCCTTCGGGTCATTATCTCGGTGAGAGCCATGCAATCAGCATTTCACTGGGTATGGCCTTTCTAAAAGACCATGATGAAGCTCTATCCCTGAAAGACAAAATTCTGGTTGTCAATCCTCCCTCGACCGCTGGAAACGAACTGGATTTATCTCCATTGCCGGATGCTGTCCGGGAAGCTGGAGAAGTAGCAGCGGAGTTTGCGCATCCAGTCACCCTTGCAGGGCCTCAGGCGACTGTTGCAGCCGTTCGCAGAGCACTTCAGGATGCTACCGTCTTCCACTTTGCCGGCCATGCGTTCATTTTCGGCAGGCACTCTGGATTGCTTCTTGCTCGTGAGCAGAGTAACGTTTCGTCCGCCCTGCCGATCTGGGACGCTGAACAGATACGCAAATCTGACTTAAGAAATGTCAGGCTGGTGGTGCTTTCGTCCTGCACGACTGAGGAAGCCGACTCGAGAATGGAAGACGATCCCGATAGTGTTGTGGGAGCATTTTTGCGCGCGGGTGTAAGCCATGTTGTGGCCAGCCGATGGAACGTGGATTCAAAACCAACCGCGGATTTTGTGGAGAATTTTTATGCAGAATTACGTGCCGGAAGCAGCGCCTCCCAGTCGCGGCGATCCGCTGCAGCAACAATCCGGAGCCGTGTGGCGTACTCTCATCCTTATTTCTGGGCCTCATTGGCAAACTTCGGTCGAGCATGGATTTGATCCCAAAGATGGTTCTTAGGCAAGAAGAACGAAATGCCTGAGAACACCCGTTCATAGTGTTGAGACCAGTAACGTACATCGGCAAACCTAATGCTTTGGAGATGCAATTGAACTCATGAATATGCGTGATCTTTTAAGACTTGCTCCAGGACACCGTTGCTAAAAAGGTCTAATTAGTTCTGGGCTTATCTTTATCTTTCAGGAAATTTGCGCGACTTCACATATTTTGATCGGCTCTGGGGGCGCCAAATCTACGCTTGTCAGGAGATAACACAATGACTTTCAGCAGAAGAGCATTTTGCAAGTCGGTAGCAGGAATGTCGGTAATTCCTATCCTCGGTTCCGCCCAGCCTGCAGTAGAAGCCGCCTCGAAGTCCCCAACATTTCAGGGGTCAGGCAAAATGTTTCTCAATGTCTATCTTCATGGAATGTTTGCTGTTGTTTTCGACAAGACCAAGCAGATAGTTCAACTATTGCCGCCAAGTGTTGGAGGGAGCACACCACACATTTACCTTGCGGGAGATATGCAAAGCCCCCCTTTTCGCCTGCAGCCGGGTGGATACTACAGTGCCGGTCTCCCAAAAATTGTTACCAATCCCCCTAAAATTGATCCGACACAGAATGTAGTCGTGAATGTCTCAGGCAATATTAAGCCAGGCAACGGGACGCCACACTGCACGATTGAGCTGCCCTTTCCCAACAACTTCTATCCATTGCGAACGGTTGCGCCCCCTCTTGGTAAGTTCATTTTTGATAATCCCACAGGACTGAGCCAACCTCCAGTGGCTGTGCCCCTCGTTTCCATGCTGCAATATCAACTTCCCTCCCCTTGCCCTAGCAGCGACCCATGCTATCTGAAATTCCATTTCTATGCTGAACCCAGCATTTGCCCGGCTGAATTTCATACCGCGGACGCATTTCATCAGCTAAAGCTACTTTTCTATGGATTAGATTATCTCAAAGTCAATTCTGATCTTGGCCTTGATGAATTTGCGACTGTGACGGAACCAATTCCTGGCGCTCAAGTAGGTGCCTCATTGGCAGATAAATATGCGCTTGTTGAGTGGCTGGGATTGAAGTGCGCTGATATTCCTCCAACTCCCAAGATACTTATTAATGCGCAAGGCAAACCGGCACATAAAGCGAATGGAGGCGACTTTGCCATACATCCCACTGCTTGCATGAGCATGATTGCTACTGTGGGATGATTCGGGAGCAAAACGTGAGAAGACTAGTGAAAAAGGGTATAGCAGTAACTGCCACTCTTGTGTTGGTTGCAGGCATAACATATCTGGTGAAAAAAAAATACACCAAAAAGAAAGAGCCCACATTTTCCGCGCAGTCATCGTCCGGACGAGTCAATTACAACGTGGCGCCCGATTGTGTGACAGTGGAAGACCCCCGATACGATACCCTTTATGGATCGGACCCCAGTGATGACTGTGGCCCTCTGGCGTGCGCACGTCATACACTGGCCGTATCTAAGCATTTGACAGATGATCAAATTCCGACTAGCAAAGATAACGATAGCGCAATCGGGAATTTGGAGAGTTGCCTACGCCAGCATGTGGGTGGTACCACCCTTATCGTAGGCCATGGTATGCAGGGAAAAATCGATACTGCTCTCGGCACGGCATTATATGATGATTGGTACCTTTCAGCGAATAATCATCAGTCATGGGCGAGTGCATTTTCCAGACTTAAACAATATAAATCTCCTGAAATCACATTGTGGGGTTGCTCTACAGGAAGTGAAAGTAAAGGAACGGACTTATTGCGGGATATAAAAAACGATTTGTGCCCAGGCTCCAACGTGTGTGCAAGTTCAATTAAGTCTCCCAAAGTCCCAGTTTTTTGTGATGATAGCGGATTGTATTTTATGGATGGCGAGCAGTGGAATTATGGGAATGGAGGCTCTGCACCTGATGGCACTTTAACTCGAGTGACTCCTAGTGCGGGGGAGCCTATGCGGGCTGAATCATCTGGGACCCAGGATCAAGCTCTTTCAGAAGAGTACTCTGCCAAGCAATTTTCAAAAATTCTCTGGGAGCAAAATGGGGAAGAGTTTCACCGGCTGACTTCACTTGAGGAGAAGAACAGCTTTTTAACTGAAATCGACTTCTCCCACAAAATTGAAACTACGGGCTGTCCGGTATCGAGAAAAATAGGAACCGCGGAGCTGCATCCTTGGAATGGAAACCGGCGGTTCTTTGTGATGTATGCAAACGGATTTGTGCGGGATCTCAGCAGAACTGATATGAAAGTGTATTATCAGGCCTCAGATGCGCTCATAAATACCTGGATGAACCTCTTGCTGCCGCATTAGCTCTTCAGTGGTTTGGGCAGACAAGTCGATCACGTTCTCACCGTCTGCACAAACTTCCCATTCCATCTCTCCGACACCAACTCGAGCGGCGAGCTGCCATACTTCCGCGCGATCCAGAATGTCGCCAGCAGCAACACTCCTGTAATCACAAAGTTCTGCCAGGCGTTGAGCGCCCACTGGCCGTGCCAGGTGAGTTGTACCGCGTTGGAGAACGGCTTGAGGTAAGGGATGGGCCACTGGTCGCCGTCGGGGCCGCGAGCGCCAATAAGGTCGCATAGCAGGTGAAGATGGAAGCTGAGGAAGACGAGCAGAGCGGTCAACCACGGGTGAGAAGGCGAATGGCGGCCTGGGGTCGATCTGTCGGAGATCGAAGGGCGGAGCGAGAAACTGGCCAGCGGGCCGGCCAGGAGGAAGGCCGCGAAGGTGAAAACAATCGCAAATGCCAAAGTATGGAGCGTGTGGTGATACTGCGAAAACCACAGCAGCGGATGCGATGTGTTTCGTGTCAAAAGTTCTGGGACTATCCCGATGCCGTCAAGGTCTGGCGCCACGGCCGCAGCCACCACCAGGGCTTTTTCACGGCGCGTAAGCGCACTGGGCCGTCCGGTCGGAGAAACCGAGGCCAGCAGCCATCCGGCAAAGAAATGAGTGATTGGACTCATAAAGAACGAACGATAAGGACGAGCGATTTTGCCGCAGATTACGCAGCAACAGTAACAGAACGCGGCCCATCGATGGACCAGTGAGCGATGCGCTAGTATGGGTCAGCATGAAGATTCGCAAAAGATCGTTGATTTGTGTGGTGTTGGCGCTGGTCGCTCTGAGCGTTTCTTCCCATAGCGTTCTGGCGCAGACCGCCAAAGAGCCTCTGGTTCAAACGGCTAACGAACCCCAGCCGAGGCTGGCTGCGGAGTTTCTTAAGCTTGACGCTTCAGCATTACCTATCATCCAGAAGATCCAGATTGGCGGCGACGCGGACTGGCTGGCCATTGGATTCGGCTCGGTGTGGGTTACCGTGGCAAAAACCAACGAAGTGGTGCGCGTGGACCCGGTGCGCAACGTAGCGCAGGCCCGGATAAGCGTAGACAAAGAGCCCTGCTATGGGATTGGCATCGGCGTGGACCGCCTCTGGGTGCTCAATTGCCAGGGCAAGACGCTGACGCGGATCAATCCAAAAACCAATGCGGTGGATCTGCGCTTGCCGGTAAAGATTGACCCGGGCGGCGAGGGGTCAATTGCGGTGGATGAGCGTTATGTATGGTTCGCCAGCAATGAAGACGGCCATTCCAGCACTCTCTCACAGGTTGAGGTGAAGACCGGCCACAAGCTGAAGGGCATCGCGGTGGGAAAAGACACAGGCGTAGTGAAACTGGCTTTCGGATCTGTATGGGCGATCAGCTCGGGAGAAGGGAACGTTTACCGGGTTGATCCGGTGAAAAGGAAAGTTACGGCCATGATTACCGTGGCTGAAGGCCCGCGTTTTACGACCGAAGGAGCAGGTTCGCTGTGGGTGCTGAGCCAGTCGGATGGCAGCGTCTCGCGCATTGATCCGGCGAGCAACAAGGTGGTGGCTGTGATCCCCGTCCATGTTCCGGGCAAAGGCGGTGAAATCTGTTTTGGCGGCGGGTTGATCTGGGTGACGATGGACGGAAATCCGGTAACGCGCATTGATCCGGCCACGAATACAGTGATTGACCAGTATGGCAATTATCCCAAGGCCGACGGTATACGCTATGGCTTTGGTTCCGTCTGGGTGACAGACCACGGCAAAGGCGAGTTGTGGAGGATTGATCCGGCGAAGATGCGGAAGTAACTGTTCGTGATGTATTTGCTATAGTGGCAACCGACATTCAGCCGAATCGGCATATGACGTGAGTTGAGCAATCTTCAGCTCGGAAATCGCAACGGGAAACCGTTGCATTTGTATTTTTGGGGATTTTGCGACCCTCTGCCGACTTGGGATTGGGTCTGGGATTGGGATTGGGTGACCCAAGGGTCACCCAAGCGTCACCCAAGGGAGACCCAAGCGTCGATTGGTAGAAGTGTCTTTGTTTGCAACGAAAATTAAAAATGACGGGGTGGGGTAAAGCGTGATTGCCATAATCGCCGAAATTCCAAAATTGAAAACAAACCTTTCAACCACAAAGGACACGAAGGAACACAAAGTGAAACCGATGTAGTCAGAG
>DASYKK010000210.1:0-3886 GCA_035995565.1 Candidatus Angelobacter sp. | reverse complement strand
TGCGGTGAGCCGGAACTCGCGATGCACGCCACCCCCTTCGGAGTTTCCTCGGATTTCATTGCCTCGATGTTTCTGTTTGGTGTTCCAGATTCGTAAAAATCAGATTTTTTCTGGCGCAAACAATTGTTGCGTAGTAAACTCCTGCAATTATTTGCAAGCTGCTGCCGGTCGCTGAAACAAGTAAGCGCTGCTTCCCGCACACACTTTAACGATTGGAAGATGATTGCATCTGGAACCACCACATTCATTTCGGGCTTCTTCTGTTCATTCTTGGTTACAACAGTCGCAGCACATTCCCATAACGCGAGGTCAGATAATGAAAGTTCCGCAGCGAAAGATCAGGTTCGCATCCGCTCTGTTTTTCGTGGTTTTGGCCAGCAACTTTTTGATGGCGCAGGTTGTCCGCGATGGCGGCGGGCAGAATAAGGCTCCCAATGGCGCAGGTCACGGCGTGCACGACGTTGTACCTTCAGCCAATGCTCAGCCCGGACCAATCGGCTTTGCCGTCCACACAGGCAACGGCATTAACTACAACGGCGGCCCGGTCATGAAGGGCACCGTGAATGCCTACATCATCTGGTACGGCAACTGGAACGGTACCGGATCGAACACGGCAGCCACCAGGACCGCGATCGAGACTTTCTTCAGCACCATCGGCGGCTCAGCCCTTGAACTGGTCAATTCCACGTATGGCGACACCACGGGAGACGTGACCGGGCAAGTACACTTCGGCGGCAGCACGATTGTGAGCAGCACAACAAACCTGACGGACGCGCGCGTTCAGACCCAGGTCAACAACGCGATCACCAGCGGCCGTTTGCCCAGAGACACCAATGGCGTGTACTTTGTGATTAGCTCCTCAAACATCAATGAAACCTCTGGATTCTGTACGCGCTACTGCGGCTGGCATACCGCTGCCAACCTTGGCGGCTCGGACATTAAGTACTCATTTGTTGGCAACGTGGACCGCTGCCCCAGCGGCTGCGAAATCCAGACCACTGGTCCGAACAGCGCTGCCAGCGGACAGGGCGGCATTGACGGCATGGCCAACGTGCTTTCACACGAACTGGAAGAGGCCATCTCCGATCCTGACCTGAACGCCTGGTTTGATTCCAGCGGCGCGGAAAACGGCGACAAGTGCAACTTCAACTTCGGCGCCACCTCGCGTTGCCCCGGCAATGGCTTGTGCACTTCTGCAGGCAACTCGGCTGGTGCACAGTACAACCAGACGTTTGGCGGCCACGACTGGATGCTCCAGCAGAACTGGCGCAACTCCGGTGGCGGCGCTTGCGCGCAGCACCTCTAATCCTCCGACTCTTACAAAGGCCGTCTGATGGCAGACGGCCTTTTTTGATTAACATAAAATTATGGCAAAGGAGACTGTTCTAGATGTCGTTTAGTCTGTTTCAGCGTTTGGCGGCCTCACTGATTGCCGCATCTGTCCTTGTTGCAGCGCAAGAACCCGTGAAGCCGAAGCTGAGTCCTCGCATCATCACCGCGACCAAGCAGGTTGCGATTTTTACTGGTCTGGAGAATCAACTGCTCCAGGCCGTGCAGAAGAAAGACAAGGCAGCAGTGGAAGCGATAGTGACCGACGATTTCATCATTGAAATGCCGGATGCAGATCCACTGCCTGGCGATGAATGGCTGAATTCGGTCATGGCCAAAGACTACTCATTGAAATCGTTTGCCGTACAGCAGATGTCCGTAGTCGATTTGGGCGATACCGCCGTGGTGAAATTTGAACGTATCCAGGAAGCGACGTCCAAAACCCAGACGGACAATGGCGAATTTTTTGTAGTCGATCTCTGGAAGAAAAATGGCGATACATGGAAGCTGGCCAACCGTTTTGTTTCCAAGGTAAGCTCTGTCGCGTCCATTCCAAGAAAAGTGAAGCCAACAGGGAAGCAGTAGCAGAGTAAACATCACAAGCCATACAGAAAAACCGCTACTGCCGGTTGGCGTCTTGCAGCAAAGAGCGCAGCCGGTCGGTGTCTTCCCGCGCCGCATCCGTCACGATGTAATATTGCAGGCTGCCCTGTTGCCAGCCATTGACTACGAAAGTCTGATTGTCGGCAGAGGGTTCGCCATGGACGTCCCGGGCCTGGAAGATGAAGACAGAAATCTTGTGCTGGCGCACCTGGTAGACGAGTTCAGCGCCAGGTGAATGTTGCGCGTAGGTCAATCTGCCGCCGATTAAAGTGAAAGGCGAGTCTTTGGCCAACTCCGGTGGATTGAACGTGAACGGCAGCTTTCCCTGATACCACGGCTTCACCGTGTGCCTGTCGCTCGAGATCACGTCTATCGGGTTGGCGCTGGCCAGCATGGTCACGTGCTGGTCAATCAACTGTGCGACCGTGGCGCTGGGCGCAGATGGCCGAGCCAGAAAAGCGAATACAACAAGGGCTAACAAGATCGCCGGCACTGCTAACGCGCTTACTTTAAACCACCATCCCACATTTTTTTTCGGAACCATCTGTCGATGAATGCTGGCATAGAGATCCGGCGGCGCAGTAAAGCGCTTGCCGGCTACTCGAACCGCTTTCTTCAGGGCCTGCTGTTCCAGCACAGCCGATGAACAATCGGCGCAGCTCTGCAGATGGCTGGCAATAGCGTGCTCTGCGGCCGGCTCCAGCTCGCCATCCACGTACAGTCCGATTTTTTCCCGCCATTCGCAATTTGTCACTTTACACCCACAATTCTTCTTCCACTCAGCGCCGCTACAATATATTCGCGCAGCTGTTTTCTTGCCCGCGCCAGCCGTGACATCACCGTTCCAATCGGTATGTCCAGCGCTTCAGCAATTTCCTGATACTTCATCTCTTCCAGGTCGGCCAGCAGGATCACTTCCTGGAATGCTGGCGCAAGCTGCGCGATTGCCGCCTGCACCAGTTCCGTGTTCGCGCGCCGGATTAATGCGATCTCCGGGGTTTCCTGGCTGACAGAGCTTTCCTCAAAACCTTCTTCGTCCTCTTGCTGAGTATTGCGCCGTTCCAGGCCAGTCCGGCTGGTCAGGAACGTGTTGCGCAGGATCCGGAACATCCACGCGCGAAAATTTGTTCCCTCACGGAATGACGAAAATCCTTTGAGCGACTTGACGAATGTTTCCTGCACCAGGTCGCGGGCCTCGTCGGCGTCACCGCACAGCCAGCGGGCAAAGTTATACAGCCCATCCAGCAAAGGGATCGCCAGTCTTTCGAAATCCTTGTTTTCCACGCCGCTCACATTCCCTCGCGCAACAACGGTCGCGGCCATGATTCTATTCCCCTTCGTTGGACTTTTCCTGCCTGAACTGCTCGCCTGCTCAAGCAGACGGGAAGCCGCTTGCTCTTAAATTGGCGTGCTTCACACTCCAACGTTAACGCCGCTCAGGAACCCGCCGAGGTGAGCGGTAAGAGCCACAACCGCAGCCGCCAGTGCTTCCAAAGGCAGTCTGTACAAGGACAGCGTGCGCTCCGGCTTGCGGCCTCGGAAATGTAACCACCATACCATCCAGATTAACGCGGTCGACGCCAGTCCCAGCAGCAAGTGCAGCAGCAGAGCGCCTTTGAGTCGTTGCCCTTCGAGTTGCCAGTGCCACGCCATTAAACCTGTGGCCACCACCGGCACGGACGAGAAAGCAGCCACCGTCAGGTTGTAGTAGGTTACTGCCGCGAATGCCGCCGATCGCCGCCACTGTGCCGCGAAATCAAAAGCAACGCTGACCAGAAACAACGCGATCGGAAAGTGGATCAACACGACATGCTGAGCGTGGCGGGCCAGCAGGACCGATTTCAGATCGAAGGGATTCATGCGATTCCTCTACTGCACCACAACTTTGCCGGTCATCTTGGGATGGATTGAGCAGAAGTAGGCGTACGTGCCCGGTTTGGTGAAAGTGTAGGTA
>DASYKK010000209.1:0-21666 GCA_035995565.1 Candidatus Angelobacter sp. | reverse complement strand
AAAAGCGGACCTCGATGGCGCGGGAGTCGCTATCAGCAGGCGGCAGAACGGCGGCCACCGTACCCTCAATAAATTGCGGCAGGGCGTTTTCCGGCAGCTCGCGCAAAAGCCTGACCGTCTCTCCGGGGTAAAACACGGGTTTACCTCTTCGGCAGATTACATGCGCGCTTATTCGCGACGCAATCGATTTCTCGCCTTGCTCCGGCTTTGCCAGTTTGCGGGCAGTCCTCCAAACGGCTTACATTATTGACCATGAGAAAATTCACTGCTGCCGTTTTCGCAATCTGTTTTGGTTTGGCTTCCTTCGCGATTGCTCAGAACCCTGCCGCCCCGACTTCGCCTCTGCCGTCAACCCAACCTGCGACCAGCGCGCCCGCCGCAACGCCGAGTGCGCCGAGTGCAAGTGTGCCCGGTGCAACCGCGCCCGGTGCAACGGCGCGAGCGGGTGACGTCGATTCGGTCGAGCACATTATTGCAGCTGTTTATGACGTGATCTCCGGTCCGGCCGGCCCGCGCAATTGGGACCGCTTCCGCAGCCTCTACCATCCTGGAGCGCGGATGATTCCCAGCCGTCGCGATGATAAAGGAACCGTAACCGCCCGGGTTTCCTCGCCTGACGAATATGCCACACGAAGCCAGGATTTCTTTTCCAGGGAAGGCTTTTTCGAGAATTCCGTGTCCAACCGCGTGGAGGTCTGGGACCACATTGCGCATGTGTGGAGCACGTATGAGTCACGGCACGCCAGGGGAGAAAAACCGTTCGCGCGCGGAATCAACAGCTTTCAGCTTTTCAATGACGGTAGCAGATGGTGGATCCTCACTGTTTACTGGGAAGGTGAAGACCCAACTCATCCGCTGCCGGAGAAGTATTTGAAATAGCCGGCGGCTACTTTTTTCCCACCACGAGTAGCGTAAACGTTCCCGGCTTCATGCTTCGCCGTGGACGCTCGCCTTCTTTGGCCGGAGGTGCTTCCTCGATCTCAGCAGTGACTAAGTACACGTCATGATTCGTCGTGTCCAAGGCCATGGTGCGGGCAAATTTCTGTGTGGGGGCATTCTCAACCACGCTGAATTTGTCTGGTGAATCTTCATGGACGACCGTCAGGTTGCCATCACGTCCGTTGGAACTGAAGGCGAGTTGTTTATCGGCATCAAAAGCGTTCGCGTCCACGCCTTCGCCGATGGCCGGCGTGGCAATCACCTTGCCGCTATCCGCATCTACCACAGCCATCATCTTGTTGCCGCAGCCGGCAAACAGCCTGCGGCTCTTCTGGTCGATGGCCAGACCGCTTGGTTCCTCGCAAGGAGCCAGCGGCCAGCTTTTCACCACAGTAGCTTTCTTGGCGTCGATGCTTGTCACTTCATTCTTGTCTTCAATGTTGACAAAGACGATGCCCTTTCCGTCAGACACTCCAAACTCCGGTTTTCCGTCGAGCGGAATATTGCCGACAACCGTGCCCTTTTCAGCGTCGATTACCGTGGCATTCTTGCTGCGCCCGTTAAACGTGAAAACCCGCTTGGAGAATGGATCGTAGATAATGGCGTCCGGATTTTCGCCCTCAATCTTGATTTTGGCGGTCTGCTTCAAAGTCTTCAGGTCAAAGACCGTGACGGTATTGTCGCGACCATTGCTGGTGAATCCTTTGCCCAGGTCCGAGGCAATAGCAATTCCATGGACTCCGGCAGTGTCAGGAATATCGCCCACAACTGCACCTTTGTAAGGATCCACCACCATAACATGCGTTCCGCGGGAAATGAACAGCCGCTTCCCGGCCTCATCGAACGTTAGGTAATCCCAGCCGCCATCGCCACCCAAAACGTACTTCTGCTTGACCTGATACTGTGCTGGAGCAAAAGCCTTCATTGAGCCTGCGCACAAGCACGCCACCACGAACAAGATCACTAGTTGTTTCCTCATCCTTTTCACCTCATTTATCGTTGACCATTCTAATAGGAGACCGACAAACTGTCTTGTGGGTCGCGATTTGACCAATGAATTCATTTTGGGAACCGTGCCAGCCACCAGCGCCTGAGCGCCACCACCGACCACACCGCTTCTACGGCGCCGAAGGGCCATGCGCCTTGCAGAAAACCATAAACCGAGCCCAGCGCGCAGGCCAGAGCGAAAGCAAAGATGAACCATGTGCTGCGCTTTTCCAGCGCATAAAAAATCAGCATCGCCGTGACAGCGAATAGTCCGAACGCGGTGAGAGCAGTCACTGCGGCTCCTTATTTGCAGTGCGATTGTAATGCAAAGTTTTGCAAGGAACGGCCAAGGAATTCAATATTCCCTTTGCCGATTCCGCGAGTGTCACGAATGTTTGGGCGAATTAAGCAGAACACCGCAAATTATTTCGCAAGCTTTCTGCCGCGCGCCGTTCTATCAACATAACTACTCCCGTTCCTCCATAGGGAGAGCCCCACGCTCGAAAGCGACGGTCCATCCCCGCGGGATGGTAGCGTGCTGCACACGCGCAGTGAGTTACCATCCCGGGACCGCGCGTACCACTAATCTCAGAGTTTTGAATGTCCCGCGCTCTCAGCGCCCGGCCTGTTTTGAAGCTTTCCAAACCGGCATATAGTCGTACGTCGGGTAGAACTCAGTTCGGTAAGCGCCCCATGCACCGTGTTCGATGGCAAGATTCACGTCGCGCAGCTTCTCCGCTGGAAAACGAAGAGTCACCACCTGGCCAATTCCCATCATTACGTACCAGGAAACTACCTCTGAGTCTGCGGGCGGAAACTTTTCTGTGAAGCCGGTCTGTTTGAGGTGCTGATTGATTTCGTCCAGCGTTTTTGCCTGGTCATGTTTCAGAAAGATAGTCAGCATCATCATGCCCTTTTGCTGTGGGCTGGTCTGGGATGGCGGCTGGCTCTGTGGCCCAGCCAAAAGTGGAAGCGCAAGAAGGAGAATGGAAACGGCAACGATCTTCAACTGTGACATGGAAATCCTCTCATGATGATTAAAGGAAGATGCCAGCGCAAATAGTATGGGATCTGGGTCTATGGGGATTCGAGGTCTTACCGCGCTGCGCAAGCCTGCGAAGCGCCTGTCATCAGGCTTTGATCTGGGAAGCTGAACGCTCCTTCGAACGCGTCAGATGTGGATCCACGCTTAAACCACTGCATTAAGACCTGGTTCTGGGGATGATATGTGAATCCATCAATCAACACTGGGTATCCGGCATTTGGCATCAAGGCCAGAGGATCGCCTGTCTCAAGGTTGCTCTGGCATCCGCTCGTGTTCGGCACCTGCCACGCCGGCACGGCGTTGCTCCCGAAGGGATTGTTCATCCATTCGGAAATTTCGTGACTCATCGGGGTAACATCCGCCAGGCCGGCGCCGAGAATCCCCTGATCCACCCAACTGGCCCAGATGAAGGTCTGGACATACTTGATCTGTGCCAGCTCGCCTACATCGAATGACGTATGGAAGCCGAGCACGCAACACTTCTTGATATCTTTCTGCGGAGAGAGGAAAACATTGGATGTCAGGGCGATCGCCAGTGCGTCCGGGGCAAGATTTGCCATTTGAATCATGGTATTCAGCTGCGACAGAAAAAAGTCAGTATCCACGATTGCGTACAGCACTCCGGTGCTGGGATTGCGGTACACCTTGGCATCACCTCGCGGCACGGCGATTCTCAGCGGCTTCAGAATTTCAGGACCGGCCAGGAGCGTGTGCCACTCTTTGCCGGCGATGCCATAAAACTGCGCCCGCTGGATCGCGTCAGCAAATTGGGTTGTTCCTGTAGCGTACTGAGAGTTCCGGAAATTCGGAGAAGCCTGCACGCGCGTTACTGCCGGACCAACATCAAGGACGATCGGCCTTCCGTTCTCATCCACAAATTCTTCAAAGAACAACGAAATAGGAATGATCTGTACCGGAACCTCGACTGTCCCATTCGATTGTGGCTTTGCACCCACCATGGTGAAAGGATAGGCTTTTCCCTGGGACTCAAACGACCCGGAAAAATGGGGAACGCTGAAGATGCGTCCTTCATTCATCGCGGTTCGGGCGGCACTGGAAAGCTTGCTGGAGCCTTCGAACCTTGGCTGTGCGCCTTCCCGTTGAAGAAATCCACCGGCCGCATCGATTGGCTGTGAAGTGTCAGCGGCTGGCGCGCTCTGGGCCAGACTGTACCCCTGCAACACACACAAAAGTGCCATCGCGCAGCAATAAGCTGAGAGACGCCGGCCAAACCGTTCTAGATTCAAAGACACTTACCAGGGACTCCGGAAGCAACAATCTGCTATTCTCTTCCCGCAGCCTCAATTTGTCGAACAAAATTGTCGTAAGTACCTCATTAAAATAGGCTTTTAAACCTAGCCCATGGTGCCTTCATTAGACTTTCCAACAATATATAAAGGTTGCGGAGCGGATCTGCGTTAAATCTTGGTTTGCTGTTATAGTTTTCCGTCCGTCATGAAACGCGCCGTCAAGAAAGAGCCGGTTGGCCGCACCGTTACCGTCGCAGTAGTTCAGGCAGCTTCGGTTGCTTTTGATAACAAGAAGACGTTGGCCAAAGCGATTGATCTCACCCAAGACGCGGCCCGGCTGGGCGCGAAACTTGTGCTTTTTCCAGAAGCCTTTATCTCTGGCTATCCGCGCGGGCTTGACTTTGGCGCAGTTGTCGGAGGGCGCACCGATGCCGGTCGTGAAGACTTCAAGCGTTACTTTGAAAGTGCCGTCGACGTTCCCGGTCCAATTGTCGACGCTTTGAGTAAAGCGGCGCGCGCCAACTCCGTCTATCTCGTGATGGGCGTAATCGAGCGTGAACGCGGAACGCTTTACTGCTGCGTGCTTTTCTTCGCACCCGACGGAACCTTTATGGGCAAGCACCGCAAGGTAATGCCCACTGCCTCCGAACGATTGATCTGGGGATATGGCGACGGATCAACTTTGCCCGTATTCGATACTCCGCTTGGAAAACTGGGCGCGGTAATCTGCTGGGAAAATTACATGCCGCTGTTGCGCACCTTTATGTATTCCCAGGGCGTTGAAATTTATTGTGCGCCCACGGCCGACCATCGCCCCGTGTGGTCTGCCACGATGCAGCATATTGCCGCCGAGGGGCGCTGCTTTGTGCTGGGCTGCAACCAGTTCAACCGGCGCAGCGACTTCCCCAAAAATTACTCCACCGCATTCCGCGAGAAACCGGACACTGTGCTTTCTCGCGGAGGAAGCTGCATTGTTGGTCCGTTTGGGGAATTCCTGGCCGGCCCGAACTTTGAAGAGGAAACGATCCTGGTGGCTGAACTCGACCGTGGTTTGCTTCCCAAGGCCAAATTTGATTTTGACGTTGTAGGCCATTACTCGCGTCCAGATATCTTCAGTCTTACTGTGGATGACCGGGCAAAACCATCCGTAGCGATTTTGAGCAGTAAAGCCAAACCAAGCAGAGCTGAATGATCTCGCGCACTGAAATTCAGGATGCAGGCCGGCGGATTGCCACGCACGTCCGTCGAACGCCTGTGATGGCCCTGGAAGAAAAAGCCCTGGGCATCGATGCCAAAATATTCTTCAAGCTGGAATGCCTTCAGCATACAGGGTCATTCAAGCCGCGCGGCGCATTCAACTGCATTTTGAATTCTAAGATCGATAAAGCTGGCGTGATTGCTGCTTCCGGCGGCAACCATGGCGCGGCCGTCGCGTATGCAGCCCACAAACTCGGGCACAGCGCGGAAATTTTTGTTCCTGTAATCACCCCAAAAAACAAAGTTGACCGGCTGCGGCACTATGGCGCTGCCATCACCATAGCGGGCACCAGCTATGCGGAAGCGCTTGCCGCCAGCCGCGAACGCGCAGCCCAGACCGGCGCCGTGGCAATTCATGCATATGATGACGCGCTAGTGCTTGCCGGCCAGGGCACGCTGGGGATGGAATTTGAAGAACAGGTGCGGGGGCTGGATTCGGTGCTGATCGCTGTGGGTGGTGGCGGATTGATTGGCGGCGTAGCCGCCTGGTACCAGGACCGTGTTCGTGTGATCGGAGTTGAACCCGAGCGTGCGGCCACGTTGCATAAGTCGCTGGCCGCGGGACAGATAGTGGAAGTGGAAACCGGAGGCGTTGCCGCGGATTCTCTTGGCGCCCGGCGGGTGGGCGACCTGATGTTTCCCATCGCGCAGAAGTTTATTTCGCAATCCGTGCTGGTTAGCGACGAACACATCGTCCAGGCCCAGCGCCTCCTGTGGCAGCAGGTGCGTTTGATCGCCGAACCGGGCGGCGCGACCGCGCTGGCGGCCCTGCTCTCCGGCGCTTATAAAGCTCATCCGGGAGAGCGTGTTGGCGTCGTGCTATGCGGGTCTAATGCAGAACTTGCCAGTTTTCCAACCTAGATTGGCCGTCAAGAATCCGCGCTGCCCAATATCCAAACCGGAGCTACTGCGTGCCGGCCGTCCCTTTCTGATCCTCCAGCAAAAATTGTTGCACAAACAGAATGGTTGAATAGAAGAGGAAGTCTTGATTCTTCTTCTTGGCATATCCATGGCCTTCGTCATTGGCCATCAGGAACCATGTCTGGATCCCATTGCCCTTAAGCTTGTCCAGCATCTGGCGAGACTCTGTCCAGGGTACGCGCGGATCGTTCTTTCCCACCACGGCATACACCGGCTTCCGGATTTTCTCTGAGTTGTTTAGTGGCGCAGTCTTTTCCAGGTACTCGCGGACCTTGGGATCGCGCTCATCGCCATATTCCACGCGTCTCAGATCGCGCCGGTATGCCTCCGTGTGTTCCAGCAGTGTTACCAGGTTGGACGGGCCAACGATGGGCAGGCTGCAGCAGATTTTGTCGTTGTATTCATAGGCGATGGCCCAGGTCATATAGCCGCCATAACTGCCGCCGGTAATCATGATCTTGCTGGAGTCGAGCGCGGGATTCTTGCCGATCCAGTCCAGCAGCGCGCCGATATCTTTATGCGTGTGGTCACGATTGACGCCGTTATCAAGCTTGAGAAAAGTCTTGCCGTACCCAGTTGACCCGCGAACGTTGGGAAAGATCAGCGCAACGCCCAGTTCGTTCAAATAAAAGTTGTTCCTGCCCAGAAATCCGGGTCGGTACTGCCCTTCTGGGCCGCCATGAATATTCACCATGAGCGGGCGCTTGCCGGGAAATTTATTCGCGTCCGGCATATAAAGGAAGCCGGAAATCGTCTTGCCATCGAAGGTCGGCCACTTGATGAGTTGCGGCTCAGCGAAGTTGGCGGTGTTAAGACCGCCGGTTTCACTGCTAGTCCACCGTTCAAGTTTGTTTATTGCCACATCCACTGAATAAATGTCGGCAGTGGACCTGGCGCTGGTCAGAACAAATCCCAGGTCATGGCTGTTTTTGTGAAAATTCAGGCCACCGATCAGACCGGTAGGGATACCTGGGACGGGGCGATACTTGCCCGTGGCTGTATTCATCAGATAAAGCTTGCCGACGCCATCTTCATTCGTTACGAACGCCAGTGTCTTTCCATCTTCACTGAGATCGACAGCATCCACGTCCCATTGGATGTCAGATGTGAGATAGCTAGGCTTCATGGTGGCCAGGTCAAAATATGCCAGGCGATGAAATTCAGAATCACGGTCTGTTGGGGTGTAAAAGCCTTTCCCATCTTTGCCGAAAGGGCCGCCGCTGTAGGCAACTTGCACCTCGCCGGATTTAGGTGTCAGCATCTTCTTCTCGCCCGTTCCCGCCTCCACCAGCCACAAATAAGTCTCATTGGCGGAAACCTCATTAACCACCAGAAGCTTTTTGTTATCAGGCGACCAACTCGCCACGCCCCAACCGCCACCTTCCACCTGCAGGAGCAGCTTGTCTGACTTGGGATCAGTCGGGTCCATTATGTAAATATCATTGTCCTGGCCGTTGCGTCGGGTGGATGAATAGGCGATTCGATTGTCGTTGTGAGCAAAGCTACGGCCGGTGTTTCGAGACTTGCCATCTGTGAGCAGCGTCACTTTGCCATTGGCAACGTCATAGCGATAAATCTGGAACCACTCGCCGCCGCCGACATCCTTGGAAAAAGTGAAGTAATCGCCTTTGGGTCCAAAGTGACCGCCACCAGTGCGATCAGGGAAAAACGTTAGCTGCGTTCGATCGCCGCCAGGCATCTTGACCATGTGAATCTGCGGCACGTCGGCAAAACGCGTTCCGATCAGCATCTCTCTGTTCGTCGGGTGCCAATCCTGCAATCCTGCGGAGCGAAACTCCCCATACTGGTTGGCTTTTTCCGCGATTGCGGCGGGTACTGGGGGAATATTTTCCACTACAAGGTTGTCGCCCGGCTTGAGTACTGCAGGCTGGGTCGCCGGAGCGCCCTGCGCGAACAGCAGCGAAGGCATTATTACTGCCGCTAGTAAAATCGCAGGACGCAATTTCGCAAAAACCGAAGCGGTGGGTTGCATTTACTTCCTCCATGGAGTGGCGCAGAGAAGCCTAATATTGCAGACAGGTATCGTCAAGAAGAGTAACGTTTAGAAACAGCCATGGTTAGCAGCCGCCTGAGTCGGATGGTAGGTGCTCAAGCGGCAAGCGTCACGATGGGATCGAATTCATAGATAAAGGTTCCGCGCTTTCCGGATTTGGCTGCTCCCGCCATTGCTTTCCCCGCGATTTCTGCCTGCATGGAATGATATTTCCGCAATGGCCCAAACGTGAGCAGGTCCAGCACGGGAGCGAGTTTCATCCCGATCGCTTCGCCCAGCCTGAACTCCGCTCGTTTGCCGATCAGCAAACTGGGACGCAAAATATGCAGCGCCTTGAACGGCAGTTGGGCCAGCTCCCTTTCCATCTCACCCTTGATGCGCAGATAGAAGTTCTTGCTCGCAGGGTCCGCACCCACAGACGAGATCACAACAAATTGCTCGGCGCCGGCCTTCAGCGCTTGCTCCGCTGCTCGCAGCGGCAATTCCAAGTCGACATGCCGGAATGCCTGCTGCGATCCGGCTTTGCGAATCGTTGTTCCCAGCGCGCAGAACACGTCTTGCGCGCCCTGAAAATCATCTCCCGTCAGAGTCGCCAGATCGGCTACCCTCTGCGCCACTTTGGCGCGGGTGAATAAAGGCAACTCCCTGCGCCCGAATGTCAGTACTCGTGTGTAATCCGGATCGTCCACCAGCGCCCTAAGACAAAAACCGCCAACCAGTCCCGACGCACCTAAAACAACCGCTGTTTGCGAATTCAACTCAGTCCGTCCTTCATAATTTTTTTCGCTGAAATTCATGACACTACTCTACCAATTTCCGCTCTACTAATTTTTCCGCGGCGTCGGTTTTTTTGACACAGGCTTTCCGCCGCTGCTACTATCAGATGGCAGTTCATGTGGCTGGCATGGGCTTATTGCCTTGCCGTTAAGGACTTAGCCTGAGCGTCAGCCGCTGAATTTGGATGTGGAACTTTCGCTCCCGCCTGCACGCGTCCCCGTCGTCTAGCCCGGCCTAGGACATCGCCCTTTCACGGCGGTAACACGGGTTCAAATCCCGTCGGGGACGCCAAAATCGTTTCAGCGACTTACACTGATTCGATCAAAAACTCGCGGTACATCGACGGTACAAATTGATTTTGGGCGAATCATGCTCACCACTTTGCTCTGCGCTGCCCGCTTGGCAGGAGTAAGTGCTTGAGAGTAGGTGTCGAGAGTCATCTTTGCGGAAGCGTGCCGCAATAGTTCCTGGACCACTTTCACATCCTCACCGTTCGCCGCAACAGAGTAGAAAAGGTGTGACGGAATGTGTGCCAGGAGACCCTCTTCCTGATTTCCGGTTCCAAGGTTTTTGGTTGGATGTAGTAACGCATAATGGTGCTCAGCCAGAGAGGCTGTTTGCCCCGGTTTGCGCCAGCCCGCAAACTGTCAGTGGCAAACACCCAGTCGGACGGATTCCGGTAATTGTGTTTGCTCACGCCAAGCCAGCAGGTCTTTAGCCAGGTAGTCGTCTATCGGGACAGGCTTTCTCGAAACCTCAGCTTTTGTGTTGCCAATCTGCTGGTCAACAACAGATCGGGTTACATTGAGGTAGAGCTTCTCAAAATGGACGTATTCCCACTTAAGGCCAGCCGACTCGCCACGACGAAGACCGAGAGCCATGTCCAGGAATACCATTGCCCTCTCTCGAACTCCCAGTGCTCCCAGAAGCAGCCGCATCTCTTCCACTTCCAAGACATCGGGAGTTCGTTCACGCTTGGCCGAGACACGGACCCCCGAACCCTTGATCGGACCGGTAATGGGATTTCTGTCCGTGAATTCCCAACGTATCGCGTGATTGAATACGCTGCTCATCGCATCGCGAATCTTCTCCTTAGTGCCACCGCCAAGGGCTGGATTAAAGAAATCTTGTTGGCCACCAAGGTCTTTAGCCACTTCTCCCCCGCAACGGTCTTCATCGCTAGCAGATGCAATTTTCCCCAATGTGGGAGGATAAATTGATTCAGCACCAGAGTCTTCTTCTGGCGAGTTGAATAGGCCGTCCCACCATCACCGCAATCAGCTAGTTCTCTTTGTAATGCTCAACCGCAGCGGCCATGGTGACTGAGGTCAACTCTGTCGGGCCATCGGTGTTAATGTTGAGCCGCAGTCCAGCCAATAAATCCTGCAGCTTCTTACTGCCTTCGGGATAGTCCTTGATGGGGCCAATGGTTCGCTTGCGCTCACGCATCACCCCGTCGGGACAATGTGTTTGCCAACGAAATTGCCATCTCTCCAGCCCGTCGTCTCGTTTGATTTTCTGTAAACAGCCATTCTTGTAGCTTGCCAGCATTCATCTGCTCCTTGCATTCTGGCACCGGCCGCAACCCGAATTTACCCTAACTGCGCGCCCAATCGTCTAGCTCAGAAACAAGGAAGCTTTCCCGGCTCTACATCTGCAGGTGGCACAGGACTGGGCCTTCAATAGACGGTACGCATCGAAAAAAACGAACGTTCGGGTATTCTTGCTAGCGGTTGGATCCTTTCTTGCCTTCATTGTCTGGATCGTGTTTGCCGTGTTGACGAGTCTCTGGCTACGGGGTTTGGCCCCCGTGTTTCTTCTTTATTGGTTCATTGCGCAGCCCACGATGCGCAGACCGATCGGGGTACATGCGCATCGAGTTCGATTCGTTGATGTTGCCGGATGGGGCGGCAATTCCAATCCGGGCCGCGGCGACCGATCTTGAAATGCGTCTGCTTAAAGGCAAAGTGGAGGTCAAAAATACGGGCAAGAACGTGCTTGTCAGGTCGTTATCGGGGATCGGGCAAACGTGGACAGAGCGACTCCACTTTTGGAGGCCAGGGGCACTAATTGCTGTGCCCAGAGCAGAAGGGCAAGAACGAACATTTTTGTCACGGATTTCCACATCTCCGGCACACATCGAACAGGTAAAGATGGCGGCAGGCAGGCAGGCGGCGACTGTCGGGTGCGTAGTCGTACTGAATGCCCCATACTCGCAACCCAATCCGGTCTCCTTCTGTGCTTCCATAAAAGCGTCGGCCTTCCTTTATCCGGATTTCCAGCTTTCCCCTTTGCTCTTAAACCAATTCGCTATCATCATTTACGTCTGCGCATCCAAGAATCAGAATTCGGTTTGCAATTGGCATGCTTCTAAAAAAGCACCTTGGATCGCACTATTGGCATGTATGGAGGCACGGGCGATCTCGGCTCCGGTGGGACTTGGTAGGTACGATTACCGCAACACAGAATTGGCAGACGATTGTTAGTAAGCACCTCATCCTCAATGCTGCTGAAGGAGGCATACAACCAACGATCTCCAGAATCATTGAATGGTGTACCAAAAGCCGCTATCTGGTTTAGAAAGACAGTCATTGACACTGCAGGCCCATTGCCGATATATTCTAACTTTTTGTATGTTCCCGTTCAGTAGGAAAATCGATAAAAATGGCAGTGGGATAGCCTAGGATAGTCTTTTCACGAATTCGGCAATATCAGAACGTTAGTTTTATAAGCAATAGAGAGATCGCATGCGGTTGGCGGAAGGTTGAGGAGGCGTAGTGGGGGGGAAACCGTGGGTGCTGGGAATCGCTTCTTCACACAACGGTGGAGCATGTTTGCTTCACGGAAACCAAATTGTCGTAGCTATTCAGGAAGAGCGATTGGTTCGTGTGAAGCGCGCAAAACACCCGGGTGCATTTCCTTCGCTAGCTATAAAATACTGTCTCGATTCGGCAAACATCTGCGCGGACCAACTGGACGCTATTGTACTTTGTGCATCCAGCCAAGCGCGGCGCCCGCGAGAAGATACCCGGTTAAATCCACAATTCAAATCAGATCGCAAGGATGTCGCTTTTCTCACGATTCCACATCATCTCGGTCATGCGATTGGCGTCTATGTCATGGCTGGATGTCCAAAGGATGCTGCTGTCTTGATCATTGACGGCCGCGGATCTCCGTGGGACGAACTCTTCCAGGCGGAACAGGGAGTTGTCCCGCAAGATCAATTAGCCCGGGAGATGGGTTGCGACAGGGAGATGCCAAGGGAAACCATTTCTACCTATCTTTTTCATGAAGGATCATATGTTCCACTCGAAAAGCATATATCCTCCTACAAATTACCTCGCGTAAGGATTCCTGGCATCGATGTGTTTACAAGTCTTGGTGATATGTATGGCGCGGTCGGAGAACAGATATTTGGATCCCACATGGACGGGCCAGGAAAGGTTATGGGCCTAGCTCCGTTCGGCGTGCCGCGAATACCCGTATCTAACTTTTATCATATTGTAGACGACCGCTTTGAGTTTCAAGATGTGCTCAGAGAGCGCTTTAGCCACAATGAGCGCTGGCCTAATCGCAGTGCCGAATATATGGATCTTGCGGCCAGCGTGCAACTAGCTCTGGAAAATGCAGTACTGCACATCTGTAAGAAACTTAAAGTGAGAACAGCTAGTGATGTCCTCTGTTACGCGGGCGGTGTGGCATTGAACAGTGTTGCAAATGAGAGAATCGTCAATGAGGCAGGTTTTGAGAATGTCTTCATAATGCCAGCCTCAGAAGATAGCGGCACTGCTATAGGAGCCGCATTCTATGGACTATGGCAGCTGGATGGGTATTCAAAACAGCCACAACAACGAATTGACAGTGTCGGCCACGTTTATCCCCCTGAAGAGATTGACGCTGCCCTTCGGTGCTTCCCAGAAGTAAAGATAATTAAATCCGACGACATCTTGGGTTCTGTATGTGAGCTCCTTTCGCAAGGAAAGATAGTAGGTTGGTATGACAGTGGTTCCGAACTAGGACCGAGGGCGTTGGGCCAAAGAAGTATATTGTCTGATCCAAGAAGCGCATCGGCAAAAGAATTTATCAACAGGAAAATTAAGTTTCGTGAAGAATTTCGGCCATTCGCGCCGATGATTACAGAAGAAGATGTCCATGATTGGTTTGAAGTAACGGATCGAAACTGCACAAGCCCGTTCATGCTACGCGTGCTGCGGTTCCGTGCAGAAAAAGCCCACCAGGTTGCCGCTGTGGTTCATGTTGATGGTACCGGCCGAGTTCAAACTGTCTCTAAATCCTTTTCGCCGATGCTTCACGCGTTGCTCACTCAATGGAAGGCTCGAACTGGCATCCCTATTTTGCTCAACACATCCTTCAACATAGCGGGTGATCCGATTGTGGAAACCCCACGCGACGCGCTGTTGTGTCTGTGTTATACAGGACTCGATTGCTGCCTAATAGGAAGACAGATCGTAACAAAAGACTATGAACATCAACCCCTGAGCGATTGCGTTACCGTTCTTAACACTCTGTGGTATGGTCTCTTCGATTTAGATGGCAACCCAGTTACGCCCTCAATCATTCCCAGCGTCGAAGACATTTCTGAGAATGTTATGTCGGTTCATATCTCGCGGATATCAGAGTTGGCCTTGAATTCTGTGCACCTTAGATTGGCGACTAGGAACCCTTGGGGCGATGTTGTTCACGGAATCTCAGCTGGTTTTATACGAATTTTGGATCTCATCGATGGCCACTCTACAATTTATCGCATATTCTGTGCGCTTAGTACTGATTCCACATTACTAGACCCCGATAACTATTCGATGACGTGCTTCATGCGGCAACTCGCTGTCTTGCGTCGCCTTGGTGCAATTGATTTTGTCCAAACGAACGGACCGCAGTCCGAGTCTAGCGAACCCGTAAAAACCTCTCAACAACTCTGACTGCGCCTTCAATCCCAAGATGAAGCGCAGTCTGGTGTTCGATCTGGCACGGCCGCCTTCGTCGGGAAACGCGAAGACGGACTTCTTTTAGATCCGCCCGGCTCCGAAAAGAGCCATTCGGTCCAGGCCATCGGCCAAACCGTGCTACAGCAGCAGGCGATCGGGCATGGGATTGACGGCGGCGGTGTCTCCCCACCGTTTTGCACAGTCCTCTATGGGGCGATTGGAAGTCACCCGCGTACTGGTGCGCTCGTAACGGCGAGTAATGATTTCCAGAAGGTCCTCGTCGGCTGGGAGCGGGAGTTTGCGCATTCCTAGGGTCGTTGATGGTGAGCAGAGGCAAGGAGGCAAGGAACTCTATGTACTTTTTGCCGGAATCATTGAGGGGGCCAGTTCTTCCCTAACAGCGTGGGCTTCACGGTACAGGACGCGATAGCACAGCCCTGTTCGTGCTATTAAAGAAGACCTTCAGCGTTACTAAGCTTTGTTACGATGTTCTCTCGATATACGAGCCGTAATATCCTGTAGTCGGCCACGTAATGTATGCAACTTACAATGACCAGCCATATCCTCCATGAACGCAAGACGCTTAGAAAAAAGCGATGGCCGATCGAGGCTGGGTATAAATAAAGGCACAAGGTTTCGTACCTCTTGCACCGGGGCATAGATACCGCCGCGAATATTGGCGGCCATCTCATTGTGAAAATAACGTTGTCTATTACTGTCTGACCAATCAAAACTTTTAGCATGCAAAACTTGAGAGTATTTGTCGAGTTGTACAAAGGCCAGCTGAAGTATAGGTACTAAACCTGAAGTTGACCCTATACCAAGGCTTTTCGGCACAACATTTCTCTTGATGTCCCACAAATCAGTGCCGCCCCCCGGATGACCAAAAAGTCTTGCCGCCAACTCCGCATCATATTCTTGTAAGCTGCTTAACCGTAGACGGATTGTAAGATCTCCGAACAGTAAGTGTGGTGTTTCCTCCTGGGCGCGCATGATTACAACATCATTTGCATAAAAATCAAAGCCGTACTTGAGGCAGAGATCTAAGGCAATAATGGTTTTGCCTGATTCGGCCGGGCCAGTTAACACAACAGCAAAGCCGTCACGAACGACTGCTGAAGCATGAAATGCATATTCGCCCGTGCGTTGCCTTTGCAGCTCGAAGATGTGCCAAAGTAAGGCACGTATAATATTATGACTCAGGGTGTCCCAAGGAAATGATGCTTCCAAAGTATCTCTTTCATCATCATATGAACAGCTATAGTCCGGTCTATGATCATATCGAAGTGTCGTGCCGCCAAGGGCATCATTAATATCTTCGAATTGATAAGGCAAAAAACTAACGTCACTCAATTCCCTCAAATACTGATATGCAGGCAAGCAATTCGTTTCAAAAATGATTGTGTGGCCCGCCACGGTTACTTTCGCTCGGCTGTACATATCCATATGAGAAGCAGTGTTAAACATCGATTTTAAGTCCCCTAACAAGATAACAGCAATTGAAATGGCCGATCGTTTTTCTGTCCGTTTTAGTGTTTTGTTGAAGTGAAATCGCCGTGCGGGCAGTTCGTGGTTGAGAGATCGGTCTGACGCAAGCTGAGGGCAGTCGCGGAGACCGGTTCAGATTGAGGGAAAGCGATAGTCAGCACTGGTTTCCAGTTTGAGCCACGCCGACGGCCTGGGCACCGATTGTCTCTTGTCTTCATTTGGGGGCGAACTCGGAAGTGCCCTAAAATCATCAAAATGCGAGTGGCAAAAGGAAGGCACAAACCGCACCATTGCTCCGCGTAAAGGAAGCCGGAAATAACGTTTGCTGTCAGAGGAGCAAAGAGACTGCGGCGCCGAACAGCCCAAGCAATGCGCCAAAGATATCGCACGATTCTTGTGAGCCGAAAAAAACGCTCCGCGGACCAGCATCCGCACGTCCCCAGCGGCAGACAACAGAGCCGCGGAAGCCCAGAAAAACTAGAACACAGCGTGATAACCATCATTTTTGCTGTCGGGCTATTCCCTGCTTCTAACCCAATGCCGCGGTTGCAACTCCATCCCCATTGCGACGAGAGGCGTGCCCCAATCGAAAAATGCCCGTTACCCTTCCGTAGGCCTGGCTGCCGCTCGTGCCGTTGTCACCATGTAAGAACGTGATGACACCGACTATGACGATGGCGGTCATTGGTTTATCACGGCCATATACGTCCCGGCTACGGTCAGGGAGCATGCATATGACAAATACCCTTCGAAGCCACGACAGCCTCCCGGGAGCTTTACGGAACGACATCGCCACGGCGCCAGAAAGCAACCCTGTGATCCCAGCGCTGATATGAAGAACTAATATGGGTTAAAATAACATGCCCTTGGCACTCCCGATGAGTATGTGAGACGCGGGCCCAACCGTTCCACATTGCGCACCGCTTGTCGAGAATATCGCAGCGCTCCGCAAGCCTCAGACTCCAAGACCTCCGGTCACTTTCAATATCTGTCCGGTGATGTAGCTGGCATCGGGAGAAGCCAGAAAACGAACCGCGCGCGCGACTTCTTCCGGTTCCCCAAAACGCCTTAGGGGTATCTGGTTTCTTAAATCCCGATCGTCAAGGCCGCGAATGCGCTCGGTCATTTCTGTGGAAATGATTCCCGGGGCAACAGCATTGACCCGGATTCCGCGGTGGGCCACTTCTATCGCCAAAGAAAGAGTCAAGGCATTGATCGCACCTTTGGACGCCGCATAGTTGGTCCGACCTTCACCTCCCTTTTCAGCTGCAATCGAGGAAAGCGTGACGATATTCCCAGAACGTTGCACCATCATGGTGGGCAACACCTCTCGAATTGGAAGAAATACGCCGCGCAAATTCGTCTGAATCACTGCATCCCAATCTTGGGCCCTCATCACTCCCAAAAGCGCGTCTCGAACGATGCCTGCATTGCAAACAAGAATATCCAGGCGGCCAAACTGGTGCAAAGTGAAGTGGATAAGCTGTTTCACCTGCGCTTCGTCGGAAACATCAGCCCGGAAGGCATATGCCTGTCCACCGGCCCGCTCAATTTCAGCGACTGTGGAATCGGCGTCTGCGACTCGGCTAAGATAGTTGACCACAACACTAGCACCAGCCCTCGCCAGTTCCTTCGCGATAGCCCGCCCAATTCCCCGCGACGCACCAGTGACTAGCGCATATTGACCTCTTAGGATAGTGGTTGACATAAACAATATCAAAAAGAACGAGAATAACCTCCATTAGCAATAACGTGGCTCCAAGCACGGAGAAACTCTCTTGGTCGAGCGCGCACGCTCCCTAACCCAAGGCCCTTACTTTGACCAAGTATCTGCAGGTACGACACCAATTCCCCACAGGAACATCAGTGAGATTTGGTACGACCGAATCGATATGTGACAGCAATGCTGGCGTAAGAGGGAATGCGAACTCCTACGACCTCCTGAACATTGGATCCGAAGAAATTCTCCGTTGTCTGTCCCGTAAAGCCACTGGCGATCAGCATGTTCACTCCGAGATCAAGCCGATCGTCGAGGAAGGAACGCACCACGGCTGCACGGAATTCCTTTACGGGTACGCCAACACAGGCATCCACAGGAGCGCAGCCAGTTCCGAGGGGTTTGGCCCCAATATACTCAAACTCACCGCGTGCTTTGACCCGAAATGGAAGATTCTGAATTGTGCCCAGCAAATCAATGATCGTACGGGGCGCTTCAGGCGTAGGCTGTCCCGTTGAGAGATCGCGGGCATCAGCCCTGGAAAATGTCGCAAGAATGAAGGCGTGATTGAACGTCTGACGCAACGAGACACTGGCATAGCGCAAGCGGCCTGGCCCTTCATCCTGCTGCAAGCCCGTGTCGGGATCGATTTTGGCCAGTGTTGCGCTCGTCGTCACATGTCCCAGCGTGAGATGCACATCTGTGTGGTGAAAGGTTTTTCGCGCCACAAGCTGATACGAGCGGGCCGAGCTGATCTCCGCGCCAGCGCGGGTTCCCAGACCAATCCTCGGATCATTGGTAAAGAATGATTTGCCGAAACTCAGCGCGATGGATGGTACTGCCCACGAGTCTTTCGGACTAAAGCCCAGCGTGGCTTTGGGTGAATCCAGACCGGTCCAGTTCTGGAATGAGTTAGCCGGACGTAACAAGTCCTGGTTGGCGAGATTGATTTCGTCATGACGCCAACCGACATAGTAGTGGAAGAATCGGGCCAAAGTTCCTTCGCCGGCAACATAGGGCGACTCCGATTCGATGGTCACATTTGCTCCGTCCACCCGTGTGAAAGGCCCATAGAAAGACGGTACTCTCGGGGTGAAGAACCCGTAATGGTCCAAGTCGTCTCGACGAGGGGCTTCGCGCTCATAGTCGAGTCCGGCAAGCAAAGAAAATCCCGCCGCTACTTTGTTCACATAAGTTGCGTTTCCACCAGCGACCGTACGGTACTCGCTTTGCCGGATCAGGCCCTGGCCGAAGTCGGAAAACAGGCTCAGATTATAGGAGCGAAAAAAGCCGGACATCTGAAGCTGCTGGCTGCCGGACAACTGCCACGCGTCGGATGCACCCAGAATGCCCGTGTGCGTCTGGTCTTTCTGCCGGGGGTCAATTGTGTCTCCACCATTGGGAAAGGCAGGATCCTGGGCATTCGCGGAAAAGATCGGTACGAGTCCGGGAACGAACGATGAACCGTAATACCCAATGCCGAGCAGCGTGATGTGGTGGCGTCCAAAATCAAAAGTCCGGTAACCATTTACCTTGTATTGCTGCCGGTGTTCCAGTCGCTGCAAAAAGCCATTGCCATAAGAGGCGGACACGCTTATCCAGGAATAACTGTCAGGACTAAATCCTCCGGCCAAATCAATATCGCGATAATCGCCGGTGACTGTAACGAAAGGATCGAGACTTGACCGCAGGCCGTATATGGCCGACAAATTGACCGAGTGATTCCCCTCACGAACGTTATAGGCCCCTCCATCAATCTGCACGCTCTCCAAAACCTCCGGTATAAAGATGTTGGGATCGGCATAGCCGTTTCCATGGGCATTGGCGGAAAGGTTGTTCGGGACAAGATAGCCGCCCAGAGAGATATATTGGGCAATGGGCTCTCCGTGATCTCCGGCGACACCCGGCGCAAAGTACTGTGGTGCCTTGATGCCGCTCGATGCCGTCTCAATGGGATATCCAGGAATGGATACAGGCGCGCCGGGTCTTCCCGGGTTGGCCTCGAGCAAATCCTGCCGGACCAAAACGCGCTGTGCCGGATCGGCACCCATAACGCTGAGGTCGCTGACATCGGCAGTTACGGTCACCGTTTCGCTGTGAGAAGCAAGCCTGGTCATTGAGATCTCGACAAACGTCGGCTTGTCAGAATCAACATTGAATTCGCGGACTACAGGCTGAAATCCACTGGCATAGACCGTAATAATAAACGCATGGGCCAATGGCAAAGCCGCTTCGAACCGACCATCAGGCCCCGACATGATGTCAGACTTGATTTCACCCTGAACACGAATCTGAATCCTAGAGTGTGGCAGCAATCTGCCCTGCAGGTCCTTCACCCTACCAGCGACCTGCGTAACCTGTGCTGTCACCGCGACGGGCATAAAGAACACCGCAAACACTGCACACATTGTTCCGAGAAAATTGAGAGCGCGTTTCATCCTCATGCGTAAGCAGGCTTGTGATTTTCGCACATAGGACATTTCCGTGGAATTCGTCGTTGCCGGATGCCCCAGCAACTGACGTGGAGTGGGATCGGTCGGAGTAGGAGCGTCCGCGAGTTCTCTGATGAGCTTATTCATTAGCTCCACTCCCTCGTCCACGGCGGACATTTCATCTTCATGATTCAGCGACAGCTCCTCTTTTAGCATGAACATATTCTCTCGATTCATTCATCTGGCCTCTGCTTGAGTCCTTGGCATATAAAAATCGCGCCTGGACGGACCATCCGGTGCAGACACTGACTGAAGTAGTCGAATGTGCAAATCCATGGCCAAGGTCATAAAAAGCCATGGCTGGCCCGCAGATGCCGCTCCCGCCCGTATTGCCCGATCAAACAGCACCTCGATCGTTCTCAACGCACGATAAAAACACCTGCTTTTGCGTAGGAGCTCACATCCGGGTGAGCGTGATCTGTGCCTAGGCTCACCAGAACATAAGAGAGGTACCGAACGGACGGACGGCGTGATTGCGCTTTGGCCGGCACGTAGTACTCTTCAAGCTGCTGTTTTGTTGGATCCCACAAACACCCGTTGCATGCAGTAGTCCGCTAACTGTGGCGCGTTCACTCTTTCCCAATGTGAAGGCAATGCGGAAATTAGGTAAAACTTGTCTACGCGTAGATTGAGCCTGCGGTGGCATTGCGGATAGCCAGCGACAGCGCGTGGCCCAACATTCGAGCATGCGGGCCTTCGAGCATGGAGTGGTGCGTTCCCGATATCTGACTCATGCTAAGCAGATTATCAGGTACGACGACATCCCAGCCTAGAACTGGGTTCGTATCGGCGCCCTTCTGAGTGGCGAAAAGATGCACAGGAATTGGAATCTGCTGCGCAGAGTAGTACTGCATAGCTAGGCGATATAAGTGCGCACGAGCGAGCCAATTGCGTATCTGCGTAGTGGTAGCGCCTCCGAAGAGTCCAGACATCAACATAGGTAATAGATCCTGGCTCTTCTTCACAAGGTCCTCAAAACCCATGGTAGATGAGATCGACCTTATCGCTGCGCTCCTAGCTTTCAGCTCATCATCAGGATTTGATACTTCTTGGATGAAGAGCAATAGCTGTTCTTTGTCATCAAAGTGGGCAGGAGGCTTGGGAAACTTACTTATACCTGGCGGGTAGCTAGTATCAAGCATGCCGAGAAAATCAATATGTTGACCTGCAGCGATGAGCTGCACAGCGATTTCGTAGGCGAGCATCCCACCGAAAGACCAGCCACCGATACGAAATGGGCCAACCGGCTGCACGGAACGAATCATCTGCACCATTCGAGTTGCCATCTCTTCAACGGTTTTAAACTCAGCTTCGCCTACTGGCCTTGCTGGCAAGCCGTACACCGGGATTTCCTCATCAATGTACGGGGCAAGTGCGGGGATGTACAGCAACTCACCCGTACCATCATGTGCAAGGAAAAGAGGATGCTCTGTGCTACCGTCTCTTAGGAGTATTGCTGCGTCGGGTAAGGAAAGTGTGCTTCGCAGTCCGATTCTTGTGACAATAGAAGCGATTGTTGGGTGCTTGAAGACATCCGTAGTAGATATTTTCATACCTGCCTGCTGAAGAAGATTTACCAGTGTTACCGCCAGCAGCGAGTGTCCGCCCAGTTGAAAGAAGTTGTCATGGCGGCCAACCTTGTCGCGCTTGAGCACCTCGGTCCAGATCTCGGCGAGCTTGGTCTCGGTCTCTCCCTGCGGAGCTTCATAGCCGCGGGTAGAATACGCATCGGCTTCGGGTGCGGGCAGCGCTCTGCGATCCAGTTTGCCGTTGGGCGTCAAGGGCAGAGCCTCGAGTTGCACATAGGCCGCCGGAACCATGTACTCAGGAAGA
>DASYKK010000208.1:0-3680 GCA_035995565.1 Candidatus Angelobacter sp. | reverse complement strand
TTTCATCATGGGTCCTTTGATGATGCTGGTGTGGCTGGGCATTGTGGTTGCGGCGGTTATCTGCATGATTAAGGCTTATGGCAATCAACAATTCAAGCTGCCGATCATCGGCGACATGGCTGCCAAGCAGGCAGGTTTGTAGGCTCTAGCGAGCATCAAATGCCTGTAAAGTAAAATAGGGATTCCGGCACATTCACTTCTTGGCTCAGTAAAAGTGATCGCCGCAATCCCTATTATTTTTTTGGAGAGTCTTACAGATGAAGTATTGTCGCTTCACCTCACCAGACGGCTCACGGTTCGGGCTGATTGAGACCCTGGCCGGAAGTGAGCAGATCACCCAAGCAGCTCCAGATGGCGCGTTGCCTGATTTTTCGAAAGCGAAGAAGATCACGGCTCAGCCATTGTCTTCTTCCGCGCTGCTGTATCCGGTACAGCCTTCGAAGATCGTTTGCGTGGGCAGGAATTACAGCGAACACGCGAAAGAACTGGGGAATGAAGTCCCGCCAGAACCACTGATTTTTTTCAAACCGCAGAGCTCATTGTTATCGCCAGGGGAAAAGATCGTCCGGCCCCAGCGTTTCTCCCAGCGGGTGGAGTTTGAGGCTGAGCTAACCGTGGTGATCGGGAAGAAATGCCGCAAACTGGGCCCAAACGATGACGTTCTCCCTTACATTCTCGGCTACACCTGCGCCAATGACGTAACAGCGCGCGACCTGCAAAAGAAAGATCCGCAGTGGACCCGCGCCAAAGGCTTTGATACATTTTGCCCGGCCGGCCCGGTCGTTACCGACGAGATTGATCCCTGGAAGGGCGTCCGGGTGGAAAGCCGCGTGAATGGCGAGATCAGGCAGTCCGAGAGTACGCTGGCATTTATTTTTCCCGTCGACGTGGTTCTGCGCTTCATTTCACAGATCATGACTTTGCTCCCGGGGGATCTGGTTCTGACCGGCACTCCGGCAGGCGTCGGCCCACTGGTCGCTGGGGATGAGGTGAGCGTCTCGGTCGAGGGCATTGGCTGCGTGACCAATCCGGTAGTCGATGGCGACTGATTGGCTTTTTTGATGGCGTCAGTCGCGATTCATATTGCGTAAGACTCAAGTTTTCCTGAGTGCCCGGTGGGCGCAGCATAAAAACTATGGTTACCTTGTGGTTTTCTCTCGCGCAGGTGATGCTGACCTGAGGGTTGGGAATAAGTGTTCCTTCGGATTTTCAGTGAACCGAAGTTGAAGTAAACTCATCTACAGGATGTACCGACGTCTTGATGTTGAGGACGTTACAAGTATGAACGAACTTCGTCTATATTCTCTGATTGCCATTGCTGGCGCCGGCTTGCTGTTTGGCGCAAACGCCTGGGCCCGCAGCCGGCGTAAAACACCTGACCAGCGGGAACGCGAGCGCCGCATCCGTATCAGTGAGATGGGCCGCATCACTGATGGAACCGTTATTGACGTTAATGAAATGCAGACGAATGGCTCCGGCGAGCTGCAGTTATTGATTTACCACTACGATGTCGCCGGCGTCAGCTATGAGGCATCGCAGGATGTGAGCAGCCTGCGGCACATGGTGGACCTGCATTCATGCAGGTCTGGATTGATGACCTCAATCAAATACGATCCGGGCAATCCGGGCAATTCCATCGTGATCTCAGAAAACTGGACCGGTTTGCGCCACTAGGCGTTTCTCACGCAAAAAGAGCTCTTCAACATTGCGGATTGACTTGATTCGACTATATCGATAAGCATCAATATAGTTTACTTGACGGCCAGAGCTTCGACTATCCGGTCAAAGTCTTCCAACGATCCGTACTTCAGGATGATCTTGCCTTTGCCCTTGCGATCATGAATTTCAACCTTTACACCCAAAGAACTTTCCAGGCTCCGCTGAGCTTCACGGACGTTGGGATCGATTGAAGGTGCTGGCTTCTCCTGCTTCTGTTCAGCGGCTTGCGGGTTCAACAGTCTAGCCACCAGATCTTCCGTTTGCCGAACCGAAAGTTGCTTCTCGACAATTTCGCGTGCTGCCCTTTCCATGTGCTCTGGGAACGCTGCCAGGCCCAATAAAACTTTGCCGTGGCCAAAACTCAGGGTGCCGGCTTCGAGTGCGTTCTGTATCTCTTCGGGCAACTTGAGCAGACGGATGAAGTTGGCAATGCTGGCCCGATCTTTTCCTGTCCGTGTCGCGATCTGCTCCTGCGTCATTCCGAATTCGCGGCTGAGCCGTTCGAACGCCCGCGCCTGTTCCACGGGGTTCAGGTCTTCACGCTGGAGGTTTTCAATGATCGTAATCTCCATGGCTTGCTCATTGGAGATTTGGCGGACTACCGCCGGAATCGTCGTCTTACCGGCGCGCTTAGAAGCATGCCAGCGCCGCTCACCGGCGACTAGCTGATATCTACCATTGGCTGCCGGTCGCAACACAACTGGTTGCACCACGCCGCTTGCTCGTATCGATTCAGCTAATTCTTCCAGAGCCGCCTCATTGATCCGGCGACGAGTCTGGTAGGGATTCGGGTCAATGCTATCCACGGCGATCTCCTGGGTCGAGGCAGCAGACTGAACTGCGGGCATGGCAATAGGCGTGACCGTGGGACGGCTTGGCAACAAGGAATCCAGTCCACGTCCCAGGGCTTTGCGCTTGTCGTTGATCTTGTCATTGATCATGATTCGTTGACTCTCTTTAATTCATTACCGCCAGTTGAATCCTCAGGCTGGTCGCTTGCGTTGTCAGTGGATGAAGACTTCACCAGAACCGGTTCCGCTGCTGCAGGATGCATCCTGCGATGCATGATCTCTTTAGCCAGGCGTATGTAGCTTTCAGCGCCGCGGGAGCGCACATCGTAGAGCAGGGCTGGCTTACCATAACTGGGGGCCTCAGCCAGTCGTATGTTGCGGGGAATGATCGTTTCCAGCAGTTTATCGCCGAAATGCCTTTTTAGTTCCTGAGTTACTTGCTGGGCTAGATTCGTGCGATCGTCGTACATCGTAAGAACCACGCCTTCGATCTCCAACCCTGGATTGAAGCTCTGCCGCAGCCGCTCGATCGTGTCCAGCAGCTCGCTGACGCCCTCCAAGGCGAAGTATTCGGCCTGCATCGGAACCAGCACCGAATCCGCCGCTACCAAGGCATTGAGCGTTAGGAGGTCGAGAGCTGGTGGACAATCTAATACGATAAAATCGAATTGGTCGCGCACTGACTGGAGTGCGTTGTGGAGGCGAAACTCTCTTTTCTCGGCGCTAACCAACTCAATATTGGCGCCGATAAGGTTCTTGTGCGATGGAATGAGGCTCAACCCTTCAAGTTCAGTCGCGATAACGCCCTCATTGGCGGTGGCCTCCGCCATTAGCAAGTGATAGGTGCTAATGCGCCCTGGGTCGCGGGCAAAGCCTAATCCACCGGTGGAGTTGGCTTGAGGATCGCAGTCAACCAGCAAAGATCGAACCTCCGCAGCAGCAAAGGAAGCTGCCAGATTGATAGCGGTAGTGGTCTTTCCGACCCCGCCCTTCTGGTTGGCAATGGCGATTACAAGTCCCATGATTAGATTTCAGAGCTCTGTCTGACTTTAGACCAAGGGTGATAACGGTGCAACGCCGCAAAATGGTGCAGTTGTTCTACGTGGAACATACTTTTTAGTGGGTGCTAAGACCGTTCCACGTGGAACACTGGTTTACTCTTTTGGATCA
>DASYKK010000207.1:0-14147 GCA_035995565.1 Candidatus Angelobacter sp. | reverse complement strand
CGCATCGCCGCCCACTGCGTCTCCGGCCTTCAGCGCCGCAAATAGCTTTTCCGCCAGCTCACCCTGAGTCGCTTCAAACGCCTTGCCCATGGCTTCCGGCACCTGTGCGCCCACCAGGATGTTTCCTTGTGCGGACCACGTTTTACCCTGCCGATCGCCTGCCCATTTCGGCGCATTCGGCCCGGTGTATGCCGCTACATTTCCTTTTGCGTCGACGATCGCCACCTGCCGTCCATCTTTGCCTTCAAATTTGTCGTCGGCCAGAATCTTCTTCAGGACTTCCTGGGCAGGAACTCCCTGACGTAATAGATCAAGCGCCTGCTGTCCATAGCCGACGTTTACATTGGCCTGCGTTGCCACCGCGCCCACATCCGCCATGGCCCACGGCACTACAGACCCCACGGAAAAATATCTTGAGGCTACCGCCACGCCCATCTCGCCCGTTTGTGGATCAATCGCCACAATGGAAAAAGTTGAGACCGGCGGCAGTGTTTGCGCTAAAGTAGCTCCGCTGGCAACAACAACCAATATGAATAACAGCAGGTATTTTTTCATCAACTTCCTCCGATAGATCTCGTGTTGGGAATACATTTGCCCTTCTGCTCTGGTTACTTCGCGGCCTTTGCGTCCTTCGCGGTAAAGTTCAACTCTGTATTCCCAGCACATACGCCAGAACCACAATCGCCAGCACGCCAAACGACACCAGAGCATACTTGAAATCGCGCTCCCGCAGAAACTGCAGGCAGGCAGCAATAATGCGCAGCACGGGTGTCGCCAGCAAAACAAGCAGGCCGGCCGCCGTCACCTTAATGCCCCACGATACCGTGAATTGCAGCACTAACCCCGCCACGATCAACCCGAACGCGGTGTACGCGCCGAACTTCAGCGTAAGCGACAGCACCCGGTCAGCGGCAACATCCTGCCGGCTCATTGGAAGCCTCCCGTAAGCAATTTGTAGATCATCTCTGCCGCTAGCCAGCCGGCAATGCACACCAGCAACATAAGGATATAGAACGAACGGATCTTGGAAGAGATTCGAGCGCCCAGCAGTGAACCCGCAAAAACGCCAGCCACGAGCGGCGCGGCGATATCCACGCGGACGTCGCCGCGCCCCCAATAAACATAAGCGCTGGTGGCCGCCGTGACGCCTATCATAAAATTGCTGGTGGCGGCCGCCACGCGCAACGGCACTTTCATGAACAGCAACATCACCGGTACCTTGATCGGTCCTCCGCCAATGCCCAGAAGTCCGGAAAACCCTCCCGCGATAAGCGAAGCCGCTAGCCCAACTGGATAATTCTGTGGGGTGTAATCTGGAATAACGTCTTCCCTCTTGGTGTAGCGTGAATCCCACGCCTTCTTCACCAGCGAGCCCGCGGTATAGAGAAGAAAGCAGGCAAACAACACTGCTAGCGTCCGGCGATTAATGTGGTGCGCTACCAGGGCCGCGATTAATGCGCCCACGGTCGTCGCGAGTTCCAGCGTCATGCCCAGTCGAACGTCTGTGACGTGCCGCTCTACGTACATTGAAGAAGTCGCGGTGGAGGTGGCAATTACGCAAAGCAGTGTCACACCGATGGCCTGGTGCATCGGCAATCCAAAATAGATGGCCAGCAGCGGCGTCACGATGATGCCTCCGCCCACGCCGGCCAGCGCACCAAAACCGCCCGCGCAAAAGCCAATCGCCACCAGCAGGAGCATTGCCGCCAGAGTCATTGTGCTTTGTCCCGCAGCATCAAAATATCGTCGCCTTCCGGCTCCTTGTCAGTTTCCGCCCGCAATACTGACCATACCGAACCCAGCACCACCAGCACCGCAAGCAGCATCAGCAAAGGGATACGTTCTCCGTCGAGCAATCCCGCAAGAATTGCCACCAGAGGAATAATCAGGCTAATGGTGGAAATCTGATAGGGCTGGAGCCTCTTTAACAGCCAATAATAAATAACGAAAGCGGTTGCTGATCCAAAGATAGTCAGATACGCGAGGCCTACAATTGCTGTCCTTGTCCAAACCGCATGCCTATGTGCCTCCAGGGCCCACGTTGCCCATAACAACACAACCGAACTCAGAAGCGATTGAAGTCCCGTAGCAACAACGGAGTCAACATCATGCAGCCGCTGCTTTGCATAGACGATTGACCACGAAGTAAGCAGCATGGATGCCAGTACTGCTGATCCTCCGATAATTACCATGCGGTTGCTGCTCGGGTTCTCATAGAAGAGGACCAGGATTCCGCCGAAGGCCATCACCATGGCATACACGGCGCGGCGCGGCACCTTGCGGTGCATCACGGCCGGCGTGATGAGCGACACCGCCAGCGGGGATGCGGAGTACAAAACAGCGCTCATTGAAGAAGTGACATATTGCTCCGCCCAAAACAGCAAGGCATAGGGCACAGCCATGATCGTCAGGGTCAGAATAAGGACCGCATTCCACTCACCGCCATCGGTGGGCCAGCGCCTTTTCTGCACCAATGCCATCGCCAGCAGCAGCACTCCGGCGGCCAACAGCCGGAATGCCAGCGCTTCGAACGGCGGCACGTCACGGACAACCACACGGATTCCCAGCCATGTAGTGCCCCAAATCAGGCAGAGCGAAACATAACCTGCCAGTTGACGGCCGCTGAGCGATGAACTTTGTGGGGTGGCTACTGCCATGCGATCAATCAGTTTAACCGATTCTCTCGCGCTCACCTGGATTTGCAGAGCCAAAAGAAAAAAGCACGGCTGCCCGTGCCTTTTTGTTTTGCTTTTGAGACTTTCTTATTGCGAACTCGGCGCGTGGCTCGGCATTTGCGTCGTAGCAACATTCTTCGGCGTTGAAAGATAGCCTGTGACAGTGTTCTTGTCCACCCTGTTCACCACCACTTCAAACAGAGCGCGGTCGCGTCCGGTATAGAACTGCAGGGGCTCATTGATGGTACGGTCTTTCTTCTCGATCTTTTTGTCCTCCGCCAGCACGTACAACGTGAACTTGCTCTTCTTGGGATCCGTCTTCTTTAGTTGCAGACTCACGATCGATAAATGTGTGGGAATTTTGTCTTTTTGCAGCGTGAACTCGAAATAATCCCGGTCGCCGCGGTGCTTGAGCAACTCCAACTCGTCATGCGACGTAGCAATCAATTCGCTGTGCTTATTCAAATCACCGATGGCATGGTCCAGCTTTCCTTTGGTCACAGCCAGATCATTTCTGGTGTCGGTCACGTCCGCACTCACCTTTACCACTTCGCCCTTAACGCCGGTAACTTCATTGGTCACCGCGCCAAACTGCTGCTTTGTTGTTTCTTCATCAGCCTTCAGCCGCGTCTCGGTTTCGCGCTCTTTGGCCTGAAGCTCAGTGGCCTTCTTACTCAACTCTTTGTGGTTCATTCCCGCCCGGTCCGCCAGAACGTTAAGCGAGGCCTTCATCTGGGCGTTGGAATCTGTCATCTTCTTCGCCAGTTCCGATTGCGCCGCAGCCTGCTTCTTTTCCATGTCATTCATGCGGCTCTGCGCCTGCACCATGAAGATCACCGATCCGATCAGATAAACCACTGCAACCACCATCAGGACATTGCGCACTACCGGGCTTCCGCCATCATGCGGCACATCGGACATAGTTTTCTCCAGTCAGGATCTTGAGTTATGCCAAACATTGTTGAGCAGAACTGCTGCTGTGTCAATGAAATGGCCGCTTCGAAGGTTCACTGTATGCCGCCACAATAGCCGCAAATCTGTGGGAATACAGCCCTTACAGCGCAAGTACCCTGATTCTGCATCTAACAATGCAATGGCAATTCTCGACCAATATTCTCAGTTGATGGACCGCGCCAGGGCACTTTCTGCTAAGGCGCGTCCGCTCTTCAATCGACGAGTCATGTCACTGGCACTTGTGGTCATAGGAGTAGTTTTGCTCGGCTACGTCGCTGGCGAATACTGGGGAATGTATCGCAGCCAGAAGAATCTTGAAGTCGAATGGCAGCGCCAGGCCGCCACTGTGAGCATACCCGGAAAGGCCCCAATTTCACCGGACCAGATGTTGACGCGCTTGCAGATTCCCAAAATCCAGGTGGACGCTATCGTGGTAGAAGGCGCATCGCGACGGGAACTTTCCGCAGGCCCCGGTCATATGAAGCAGACCGCCCAGCCGGGCGAGACGGGAAACGCCGTCATCACTGCTCATCGCGACACTTTTTTCCGCCATATCTACGAGCTCAACAAGGGCGACCAGATACAGGTCCGCCGCAGCGGCCGCATCTTCACCTACGAAGTAACCGGCAAGAGAGTAGTAATGCCGGAAGATATCAGCGTGATCAAACCGACTGACAATCCGCAGCTGACCCTGATCACCTGTTACCCGACGTATTACATTGGCCCAGCGCCCAAACGCCTGGTGGTGTTTTCCAAATTGGTCGATAGTGATGGCCAGCCGGTGAATCAAACCGCGCAAACCCACGCCACCGGCCAATAGCTCCCTCCTTATTACAATGGCAATGTGAAGTCATGGGACGTCATCATTGTCGGCGCCGGCATTATCGGAGTATCGGTGGCCCTGGAGTTGCGCCAGCGCGGAGCAACTGTGCTGGTGCTCGACCGCGCAGAGTCCGGTTCGGAGGCCTCTTCAGCAGCCGCCGGCATGCTGGCCGCCGCCGATCCGGAGACGCCCGTTGGTTTGCGTCCGCTGGCGATGGAAAGCGCACGCATATTTCCCGCATTTGTGCAAAAGCTTGAAAGTGCCGGCCGCATGCAGGTAGATTTCCGCCGCACGGGCACGATCGCTCTCTTACCCGACAATGCAGCGCCAAGTGAATATCGACGCCTCTCCGCAGCTGATGTTCAACGGCTGGAGCCTTCTCTTCAGAGCTCAGGGCATTCTGCATTTTTCGTTCAGGAAGATAGCGTCGATCCATCCTTGCTTATGCGGGCAGCGCTGTCAGCCGCCCGGAACCTCGGAATCGAAATACGCGGGCATACAGCAGTGAAAGATATACGCGCACACGGCGGCACGGTTGAAGTCCTAACAGAAACAGGTAAGTTAGCGTCCGCCTCAGTCGTCGATTGCCGCGGAGCTTGGTTTGGCACGCCAGTCCGCCCGCGCAAAGGCCAGATGCTTTACATCCAGCCGCGGCGCGCCGTATTACAGCATGTGCTGCGCACGCCCGATGTTTATATTGTTCCTCGCAGCTCGGGAAGAATCCTCATTGGCGCAACGGTGGAGGATGTGGGTTTTGACAAGTCTGTAGATTCATCCGCGATCCACCAATTATTCAACGCAGCCAGGAAATATCTACCGGAACTCGCCTCCGCTCCAATCACCCAGAGCTGGGCGGGGCTGCGTCCAGGTACGCCCGATGACTTGCCCATCCTTGGCCCCACCGATACCGCCGGCGTGTTTGTCGCCACCGGCCATTTTCGCAACGGCATACTGCTTGCCCCGGTTACTGCCCAAATCATGGCAGACCTGGCTGGCGGACGCTCCTCCCTTCTGGATATCAGGGCCTTCTTGCCATCCCGCTTTCGTCGCACCGAGAAGTAAGGCCTGCCCGTCAAAGTGCGTTCTAACCGCGCCTGATCTGTGCAAGAATAGCCCTGTGGATCTTGAGTACCTGCTCATACAACTTCTGCTCAAATTGGGCGTGGCCACGGCTGTTGCCAGCGCGCTGGGCCGCTCGCATGAGTTCAAGAAGCTGCTCTTTGCCAGGCGACGCTCCCGCGAACGCAACGTCCTGTTCGTTCTTTTTACGTGTATCCCGTTTGCCCTGGGTGTGTATTTCCGCATCCGCGTAAAGAATTTCCAGTGCGCCGACCTGGGTTTTGAAGCCGCCATCCTTGTGGGCGTTCTCGGCGGCCGTGTTGCCGGGACTCTGGGCGGCTCCATTATGGCGATACCTGCGTTGCTTCACGGTGAGTGGCTCACCCTGCCGGTAAATGCCGGCGCAGGGATGCTCGCCGGATCGCTGCGTCACTTCTGCCGTAATGAAGAAGAAATTTGGACGTTCTCTCCATTTATCGACCTCAGCGTATACCGCTGGTTGAAACGCAACCTGCGACGTCCGCGGATCGACTGGCAAACCGCATTCTTCCTGATGATCATCGCCTTGCAGGCCGCTCGCCTGGAACTGCACTATGCCGCGCCCAGGTGGCTATGGGCCCTCTCGATCAGCACTCCGGTGGCCCTGCTCGCGGGGGTTGCCGCCACCGTAGCAACCATCGCTATCCCGATCAAAATCTGGAACCTCACGCGCATCGAGATGAAGCTGGAAGAGCAGGAACGCCTTCTGCTGGAGGCCCGACTTGACGCCCTGCAAAGCCAGATCAATCCGCATTTTCTCTTCAACACGCTCAATTCCGTCTCGTCCCTGGTGCGCTTTGATCCTGATCGGGCACGCGAACTGATTTTGAAGCTTTCCAAAATCCTGCGCCGGCTGCTGGGTAAGCATGACGAATTTGTGCAGCTCCGCGACGAGATTGAATTTGTTGACGATTACCTTGATATCGAAGTTGTGCGCTTTGGCCGCGACAAGCTTCGTGTCTACAAGCACCTTGATCCTGAAACGCTGGACATCGTGATTCCGGCAATCCTGTTGCAGCCGCTAGTAGAAAACTGCATCAAGCATGGTCTTGCGCCGAAGGTTGATGGCGGAAGCATCACCATTCGTAGCCGTATTCAGGATGGCAAACTGATGATCCAGGTGGAAGATGACGGCGTGGGGATGAGCGCGCCTCCGGCAGTCGCCGCTGAACAGATGGGCTCAGGGCGCGGGATTGGCATGGTTAACGTGGCGGAGCGCCTGCACGTGTTGTTTGGCGACGAAGGTAAGCTCACCGTGCAAAGCCGCGACGGCCACGGGACATTGGTAATGCTGGAAATGCCTGTGCTGAACACTGAACTGCCCGCCGCTGGAGCTGCCGCCGCAATCTATGCCGCTCGCTCCAACACACGCTCATAGAATTTTTCGTATTCAGGGATGATCTTAGTGGAACAGAATCGGGTTTGCGCTTCCCAGCGCGCTACCTTTCCCATCTCGCGCAACCGCTTTTCGTCAGAAAGAATGTCAATCGCGTAGCGCGACATCGTGTCCACATCGCCTACCTCGGCAAGATAGCCACTGCGCTCGTGGTCAACCACTTCTGCAACGCCGCCCACCGCGGTCGCGACGGCCGGAACCTCGCAAGCCATCCCTTCCAGCGCCGCCAGTCCAAATGATTCCATCTCACTGGGCACCAGCATCAGATCAGCGATTGAGAGCTTTTCGTAAACCCTATCCACCTTGCCCAGAAATTCCACGCGATTGCGCAGGCCTTTCTGGTTGACCAGCCATTCGGCACGCGACCGTTCAGGCCCGTCACCCATCAGCAATAGTCGTGCCGGCACTTTTTTCTGTATGCGATCAAAGATTTCAATCACGTCTCCGAGTCGCTTGACCGGCCGAAAGTTGGATAGGTGGACCACGATGCGCTCGTCTTTTCCCGCATATTCAGCGCGATTTTGCTCCGCCTTCGGATCCCGCTTGTAGATATCACAGTTCACGAAGTTGTAAATCACCTCAATGGGATTTTTGATCTCAAATTCCTGGACTGTGACTTTTTTAAGATAGTTTGAGATCGCCGTCACGCCATCACTTTGCTCAATAGCGTAACGCGTCACCGGTAGGTACGAGCGGTCTGCGCCCACAATCGTGATGTCCGTGCCATGCAGGGTTGTCACAAATGGGAGCTTGCGGGACTTGCCGTTGAGCTGCGCCGCCAGCATCTGTCGCGCGAGCAACGCGCTGACCGAATGCGGGATCGCATAATGCACGTGCAGAATATCCAGGTTATAAATTTCCGCCACTTCCGCCATACGCGTCGCCAGTGCTAGATCATACGGCGGATATTCAAACAGTGGATACTGCGAGACCGTTACTTCGTGAAAAAAGATCCGCGGCTGCTCAGTGTTGAGACGAATGGGCTGCTGATAAGCGATGAAATGCACTTCATGACCCCGCTGCGCCAGCTCAATCCCGAGTTCGGTGCCCACAACTCCGCTGCCGCCATACGTGGGATAACAAGTAATACCAATTTTCATTTATTTATTTCGCTCCGCTCCAAACCGCTTATGCAACATTCTATGCGTCACCGTTTTTCTGCGCTTGTTGCGGCCCGCTCGGCAGCCTTGTCCTCGCGGGCTTTAGCCTGAGACTCTGGAAACAAGCTGGCTAATGTTAATTGCTCATGAGTTGATTCAAACGGATATATCACGATTCATAAATGTTAGGCACTATATTAGGAATTGACTAGAAACATTGGGCCAACATGGCTCGCAATCTCTCCAGAGCCAAAGGGGCAACACCAGGTCTTTGTTCAAAAATTGGAATTGCCGCTAAAATCCCCGAAGTCGTAATTGCATCCGGCCGTCAAGCGGAGGCATCGGACTAACCGCCGCATGTTGTTCATCATCTCAGGACAGGTATGAGGGTTTGAAATATCCTTGCGATTCAGTGCATTCCGAAACAGGCGCGATAGCATCTGGCCCCAAGGTGCGGACCGGCTGGGTCCTGGTTGCGGCAATTCTCGGCTCCAGCCTGGCCTTCATCGATGGAACAGTCGTGAACGTCGCCTTGCCCACTATCCAGCGCGCATTGAATGCCACGGTTGCCGATGCGCAATGGGTGGTGGAATCGTACGCACTCTTTCTCGCGGCGCTCATTCTCCTGGGCGGCGCTGCGGGCGACTTCTATGGGCGTCGGCTCCTGTTTACCCTTGGCGTATTCCTCTTTGCCGCAGCCTCGGCATGGTGCGGCTTCGCCCCTGATATCCGACACTTGATCATGGCTCGAGCCTTGCAGGGTGTCGGCGGAGCAATGCTTGTGCCGGGAAGCCTCGCCATCATCAGCGCTGCATTTCCGGCGGCTCAGCGCGGCAAAGCCATTGGCACATGGTCAGGATTCACAGGAATCACCACAGCCATCGGGCCCGTTCTGGGCGGATGGCTTGTGCAGCATTTCTCCTGGCGCTGGGTATTCTTTATCAATCTTCCTATTGCCGCTGCTGTCATCGTCATTTCTTTTTTGTTTGTTCCGGAAAGCTGCGGTGAAGGCGGCAAGCGTAAGCTCGATATTCCCGGGGCATTCTTGATTACCCTTGGCTTGGGGCTCCTTGTCTTCGGCATGATTGAAGCGCCGGGACTCGGCTGGACAAATCCTGTGGCCTGGGGCACTGCGACCGCCGGCGTCTTTACCATCGCGGTCTTTTTGTGGCAAGAAGCCCACACGGATGCGCCACTGTTGCCACTGCAACTCTTTCGGTCGATAAATTTCAGCGGCGCAAACCTGCTTACGCTTCTGCTGTACGCCGCCTTGGGTGCGCTGCTTTTCTTTCTTCCCTACAATTTGATCCAGATCCAGGGTTATTCGCCAACGCAGGCCGGCGCAGCTAATCTGCCTCTTATTCTGATCTTGTTCTTTCTATCTCGATGGGCCGGCGGACTGGTTGCGCATTATGGCGCCAAACTCCCTCTCGTCATCGGGCCGATCGTTGCCGCCGGCGGCTTTCTCTTGTTTGCCCGGACGGGAATAGGCGGACATTATTGGACCACATTTTTTCCCGCGATGATCGTCCTTGGGTTGGGTATGAGCCTCGTTGTAGCGCCTCTTACCACCACCGTGATGGATTCGGTCAGCGAACGCCAGGCAGGTGTTGCTTCCGGCGTAAACAACGCGGTTTCTCGCGTGGCGTCTCTTTTATCGATCGCCGTGCTCGGCATGGTGGCGTTTCATGTTTTCAATGCTCAGCTCGAGAGCAGACTCAATGCCGCGAAGCTGCCGGAACCAGTCAAACATGCCGTGCTGGAGCAGCGAAACCGCCTGACGCAGATCGAGCCGCCCAGGGGGCTGAATACTGATCAGCAAAAAGAATTGAAGCGCTCGATTGATGAATCTTTCCTGGCAGCCTTTCGATCGGTGATGGTGATTTCTGCTGGGTTGGCTTTCCTAAGCGCCGTCAGCGCCTGGTCGATGATTCAAGGTAAGCCGCAAAAACCATAGCCACTGTGGTTAGCGACGTTCTTTCTCTGCTTCACGCGCACGCCGAAGGCCCTCGCGTGCCTGCGCATTGACGCGGTCAAGCCGGAGAACGATATCGTATTCATAGACTGCGCTCTTGTAATCGCCACTGCCGGCGGCCACGTCAGCTTTGCGCAGCAGGTCAGGAATATCCTTGCGGGTAAAGCCTTCCACCGCCGCTGGCGCAGGCGGCACTACAGGGCGGACACGCTTGGGAGTTACTGGCTCGTCGGTTGTCTCTGTTGACACTGCACTCGCCTGGTGATCGGCTGGCAGATCCACTGTCACTGGCTTTCCACCGACTGGTGCGGTTTCTTTCTTCAAGTCTTTATTGCCAACTGAAATAGGCGACGGTCCCGCATCGTGAACTGGAAGGTTTGCTGGCAATTGTGCGGCCTTGCTGTCGGAGGCCGCAGCCGTCGCTTGCACTGGAGCGGATTGAGATTGTGCAGCCGCTGGCTGCTGTGATGGCGATGAGACTGTGCTGGAAACTTGTGGCTGCGATTCTGGCTTGACGGCTGCTTCCGGTCCTGCTTGCGAAGGTGATGGCGCCGCTGGGACGTTTGCCACAGAGTCTTTGGGCGCATCAGCGGTTATCACGGTGCGTGGGACCGGCGCAGCCGCAGGTTCGCCGCTGCTACTTTGATGTTTGCCTAGATGCTTCACGTAAGTGATCAGCCGCATCAACCTCGGCATCTTGCCGCGCTGCGGCCAGATGATGACCGCTGCCGCCGCCATCACCAAAAAGGCAGCCAGCAGAATCGGTAACGTGCGCCGTGACTTCCCTTTTGCCGCAAATCGCGTGTGTTTGGTGGATTCCAGAAGTGGCTTGGCTAGAATTTTGGCCGAGGCTGTCCGCAGCAGCACAGCTTCTCTGCGCAGCGTATCGCGCAGTTCTATGCAGCTCTGGAACCTCATGCCCGGATCTTTGGCTAACGCTTTTCGAATCGCCGCATCCACGCCCGCAGGTATCGCTGGCTCGATGGTTGCCGGCAGTTCCGGCTCTTCATGTACCACCTTGTACAAAACCGCTGTAACGCTGTCGGCGTGGAAAGCTTTTTGTCCAGTAAACAGTTCGTAGAGCACGGCACCCAGCGAGAAAATATCAGACCGCTGGTCCACTGGCTTGCCCGTGGCTTGTTCCGGCGCCATGTAGGAAGGCGTCCCCACCACCATGCCGGACTGTGTAAGCGAAGCATCGCCCTTTTTGGCAATGCCGAAGTCCAGCACTTTGATCTGGCCTTGCGGCGTCAGCATCAAGTTGGACGGCTTCAGGTCGCGATGCACCACGCCGCGCTCATGCGCGAACGCCACCGCATTGCATATCTGCTCGGCATAGCTCAACAGCGTAAGCTGTCCCGGACGCAGGTTCTTTCCTTCCAGCATCGCCGCCAGAGTCGAGCCTTCCACAAACTGCATGCTCAGGTAAACGCGGTCGCCGTCATTGCCAACGTCGTAAATCGTAATAATGTTGGGATGGTCCAGGCTGCCGGCGGCTTTAGCCTCACTCTTGAGCCGCTCGATAATGTCATCGTGGTCCGGAGCCTCACGCCCCACTGCGATCGTCTTCAGGGCGACCGTGCGGCCGATTACGTGGTCTTCTGCTTTGTACACCACGCCCATGGCGCCGCGCCCGAGCTCTGAAAGAATTTCGTAACGTCCGTTAAATGCGGTCTTCAACTCGCGCTGTTCTGCGGATGGCTGCGTAGGAGCAACGGCGCCGTCATCGGCTGGGCCGGAAATTTGCAGAGAACCCATTTCTGTACGATCCAAGTAGCCTGGGCGGCCGCTTTACTGATTCACAAATCATAACCCTGGGCTGTTGCGTTCTCCTCATTACTTTAGTGCTCTCTAGAAGGTCATTTGCGTGGCTCGCGGCTCCATGATTACCTATGATTTCAAGTAATTAGCCGTGCAGTCAGGATTTTAAAAAATTGAGCATCATGAAACCTTCCCCGCACCAGTCCATGCCGCGATATTCACGTCATTTTGGCAGGTTACAGTTCGTTTGCCTGCTTTTGGCTCTTACTGTCAGTAGCCATGCCAAGGACGCGCCGCTTTCGGCCATCGTGCTTTTCAATGCACCGAACGGACCAGCGTACTTGCAGGTTACCGGCGTAACCCTGAACGGCAAAACCGAATTGCGTGTTTGCGATGGCGTGGCCACGTTCGATAAGCGTAGCTATGATGTTTTGCCGCGTCTGCAGATCAGACTGGCGTCAGTGCTGGAGCGCACCGCCGACGGTACGCTCATACTCAGCCTGGAAGGCGCGAAGCCATTCTGCGTTCTGCCAAGCGGCGTTAAGTTCGACAAAACTCCGCAAGTCACGCCCGCGCAGGCTGCTGACCAAACGGTGATTTTCGGCACAATAGCCCAGTCTTCCGCACAGCCGGCAGACATACCAGCGCTCAAGATTGGTACACAAATTTTCTTTGTCGCCACCCCCGAGACCGAGTTGGCTGAATACCTGCGCGCCCAGAACGCGCAGTCGGCTGTCCTTTGGCAGGATTATTTAAAGCGCTACCCCGCTTCCGCTCATTCAACTCAGGCGAGGCAGGCATTAGCTGCAATGCTGCTTGATGCGGCGCAATCCAAAATTACAGAATATTCCCACACTGTCCCTGGTGAGGGCCCGCGACTCGGACTTTTGAAACAAGCGCGCGCCTATGCGTCGCAAGCTGAAGCACTCAATGGCAACCATGCTGCCGCCGATAAAGTCCGGCAGGATATTCACGCGCCGCTGGACCTGTTGCTGGAAAAAAACCGTCGCCAGCTACAGTCTTTCACCAAAGCCCTGAAGGAACGCACAACTGGATACGAGCACCTGGTCGCTGCGAAAAAGCGGAATGAACAAATACTCGAAGTCGAGCCAGATTATCCTCCAGCCGTTGCTCTGCACAATGAAATCAGCAGCGAGGAAAACAAGCTCGATACCATCCTGCACAATGCTGACAGCCAGATGCTGGCTAAACGTTACGACGACGCGTTGAACACCATAGACGCTTATCGAGGCATGGCCGCAGAACTTCCCCAGGTTGCAAATATCATTGAAACGGCCTATCGGTTCCATTTTTCTCGTGCACAGCAATTAAGCGCACAAGGAAGCTGGCAACAGGCAGCCGACGAATTCCGCGCTGCCATCAAAGTACGGCCGGACATCCAGGAAACCGCCTTTGCGCTTAAGAATGCCGAAGCGCAGGCCGCCAACGCTTTCAACAGACGAGTGGTGGAGCAGGCACTGGCTGACAGCCGCAATTATGTTCAGAAAAACGATTTCATTGCCGCATATGATGTGTTGGCCAACCTGCCGGAACAGCAACGCGCGCTGGTCGCGGACCAACTCGATACCTTGAAGAAAGACTATGCGCCCGCGGCGGCGCGCCGGGCTATGAAGCTGCAAGAGGTCCATTTGCCGATTCGCGGCCGCGCCGATGAAGAAGCCATGCGGCAGGCATATGAACTGCTCCAGCGCAGCGGCGCCATCAGCAATGATCCGGCGGTCAAACTCAAGCTGGACCTGCTCTCTGACAAGATCAGCGCGTACTATCTTGACCAGGCCCGCCGATATCTGCAAAAGCCAATGGCTTCAGGCGTAGGACTGGGCTGGCTCTATCTTGCGGAAGCGCAGCGGTATGAACCGAACCTTGATGCCGTAAAGGACGAGATGGCTCGGTATCAGGGCGCGTACCAATTACGCGGACGCCTCTCAGTGGGCGTAGTGGTTCGCGACCAAAGCTCGCGCCGCGAAGGTCAGGGTTTTGCGGATCAACTGGGCGATGCCATCGCCAATGGACTTGAATCTTCGGGCCAGCCGGTCAAAGTGATTCGCCGTTATAGCGAAGACCCAAGCGCTGTTCAGCCGGATTTTATTCTGGTGAGTGAAATCCTGCAGCATCGTCTGGTGAAGAACACCAACCTGGAAACCCTGCCCTCGAAATACCGTGCCGCTACCCGAGAAGTGAAGAACGAAGCGTGGCTTACCGCGAACCAGTCCTATACCCAGGCACAACAGGACTTGACCCAGGCGCAACACGCGGTCGCTGACGCGCAGCAGCGGCACAACAAGAAAGACCTGGTTTCAGCCACGGACGGTCTGACTGTGGCACAGCAGAAGGCTGACGATCT
>DASYKK010000206.1:0-6973 GCA_035995565.1 Candidatus Angelobacter sp. | reverse complement strand
CGTACAGAATTCCGGTCAGCAATCACATAACGATAATTCTCCCAGCGGCTTCCGTCGCTTTGGCAATGGTAACGGCCCGAACAATGGCGGGATCGTTCCTAACTCGAATCGATCGACAGGGCATTCAGGCAGTGACGCAGTAACTCCAGCTGCCCGATCCACGGATCAGGGCCGCGTTGCCCATACCAACAACTCGCCGGAATCAAGCAAAGGCGGCGAATCATCCGGCTGGCAGAAGTTTCCGCCTGCTGGAGAACGCCAGCCCGTCGGAAGCAGGTCGCCCGCCTCAACAGACAAAGGCGGTTCGCCAACACAGACTGAAAAAGGTGTGACACAAGGTGCCTCAGCGCGCGGACAGGAAGACCACGGCGGCTGGCAGAAATTTCCATCCAGCTCCGACCATGGTTCCAGCGCGGGAAATCCTTCCGCCAACCGGAATGACCATGCCGTGCAGGGCGGCTCTGGCGGAAACAGCAAGCCTCCGCTGGAACTGCATCGGCCCATCGTCACGCCCCGTGAAACGCCTGCCAGCGGGCCGCGTAATTCGTCGCCAACCCCGCGCAATGAGCCTAGATACAATCCGCCTGCTCCGCGCAGCGAGCCTCACGGTTCACCTTCACCGTCGCGTTCCGAGCCGCATCAGTCACATGACAGCGGCGGCCACTCCGGATCATCATCCCATAGCGACGGTGGTTCGTCATCGCATGGCGGTGGTGGCGCCCATAGTGACTCGAAGTCATCTGACCACAGGCGCTAGCCGAACAGAGCATCGGCGGCAGGGAATTTTGTGGACGGAAACAAAAAGAGCAACGGCAAACCAACCGTCGCTCTTTTCTGCTTTCAAGGATGAAACGGACCCGTTTTACCAGACGCCTTTGTCGCTGCCGGTAATTTTGAATGCCACGGCAGCGGCCGAAGCCAGCGGCGGCAACAAGCTCAGCCGGAACGTGGCCGGAACATTGCCGCTAAAGGCCGCTTGCGTAATCTGCTGAGTGTACAGCCGCGCTCCGTAAGGCATGATGGGCAGCCTCAGGAAGCGCGCGCGTGTATAAATCTTGTCGCCGTTCACCGTCGCATCCTTAATCACCTCGGCGGGGAGATCCAGCGCTGTGCCGCGATAGCGCTGCACGTAGTCGGAAACAATTTTCAGGAAACTGGCAACGCCCGGCCAGATTCCTGCCAGGCTGGCCGCCGCGCGCAGTTCGCGGAAATCGACCTTCCCGGATTCCACAATCGCGGTGGCATTCAGGATGTCGCAAACGCGGAAATAAAAATGCCGATACATGCGCTGCAATGTCGCGGCAAAAATCCGCTCTTCCGGCGCAGGCACGTAGAAGGTGTTCCCGTTCAACCGAATGCTCACTCGACGCTCAATGCACCGCTTGGCCAGTCCAATATGCTCGCCAGTCTGACCCAGCCGGCCAACATGCGTCTCAATCGATTCCGGCAATCCCGGGATGGAAAAGTTCCATTTGCAAGCCAGCCGGTCGCCCCAGCTCCGCGCTTCAATCTTGCCGCCAAAGCGCTTGGTAAATACATTCACAATCTTCGTCTTGGAGCCGGTAGAAACCAGGTCAAGGTCATTGCCCAGATCAGGCCAGTGGTCCAGCGTTTTCATCACCACCGCAGGACAGCCTTCTTCTTCCAATGCATTACAGACTTTTTCCAAATGGTTCAACGCATTAGAGATGCGGGCGCGCTCCTTGGACAGTACCTCTACCGCCCATGCCTGAATATCTTTGTTGCCCTGGTTCCCGGCAACGCGGTTCAGCACCTCGAATGCGCGGATGATAACGTGATTGGAGTCTGCCAGCTCGACAAAATCGTGCCGCTGTTGCGGTGTGAACGAGCTAAGCATGGGGATAATGTCTGACGCGGAAGCGGGGCGCAAAGTTAATTTTAAGAATGCATCAATATATTGGCTTTCATTTTTTATTGCTGTGGCCATGGAACCGGGAACTCCTGGGATGATTACTCGAAAGCTGGTTTGCTCGAAGACTAGGATGAGGGCTGCTGCTTTCAGGTTGTCGGAGTAGAAGCATTCAGCACTTACTCATTGATTTAACCGCAAAAGGACGCTAAGTGCGCGAAGTTCGGGATCACGGCAAAGAATCGAGATGACCACACTGTCCTCCCGTTCCTTAAATCTTCAGAAATCTCGTTCTTCTTTGCGCCCTTTGCGTCCTTTGCGGTTAAAGCTCTTCTGGCTGATTGCTAACGGCTTCCTTATATAATCTTCGGTTCACCCGAGCTTGCCTGTCTAGGAGTGCCTGATTGTCTTTCACCGACTTAAGAGAGTGGATCGCCGCGCTGGATCGCGCCGGCGAACTGAAGAAGATCAAGACGGAAGTCGATCCCATCCTTGAGATCACCGAAATCGCCGACCGCGTCTCAAAGGGCGCAGCCAAAAAATACGGACGCCCCGGCGGTCCAGCACTCTTGTTTGAAAACGTGAAAGGCGCGAATGGCGTTCCGGTGCTGATCAACCAGTTCGGCTCAGAGCGGCGCATGCAGATGGCTCTGGGAGTGGACAGTTTGGACGAAATCGCCGAGCGCATCAGCCAGCTGCTCAACATGAAATCGCCGGAAGGATTTCTGGAGAAACTGAAAATGCTCCCCATGCTCGCCGATATGGGCAAGTTTTTCCCCAGAGTCGTTCCTACTGGCCCGTGCAAAGAGGTCATCAGGAAAGAAAACTTTTCTCTGCTCGATTTTCCCATCCTGCAATGTTGGCCGCAGGATGGTGGACGCTTCATCACTCTGCCCTGCGTCATCACCCGCGATCCCAAAACAGGGAAGCGCAACACAGGCATGTACCGCATCCAGATTTATGATGCCACCACCGCTGGCATGCACTGGCAGCGCCAGAAAGTTGCGGCCGAACATTACCGCGACCTGCTGCGCCAGGGTTCTGCCACAAGCGGAAGTAGCGAGGGTGTGGGTACTAGCAAGACTCGTGTGGCACAGCCGCCCTCGGCTGTGGAGCAAAGAAATCGTGGAGCGCAGGCGCCCTCGCCGGCGGATCGAAGACGTGGAGTCGATATCATGGCCCGTTCCGGCGGAGGCTCCATGCTCGCTCCGGGCGATCGTCCCAGGGGGACCATGGAAGTCGCCGTGGCCATCGGCACCGAACCCGCACTCACTTTTTCCGCCATCGTTCCCGCGCCGCCGGAGATCGAAGAATTCATCATCGCCGGCTTTCTCCGCCAGAAACCGGTCGAGCTGGTGAAGTGCGAGACCGTCGATCTGGAAGTTCCGGCCTCGGCAGAAATCGTGCTGGAAGGTTACGTCAAACTCGACGAGCTGCGCACGGAAGGCCCATTCGGCGACCACACCGGCTTTTACTCACTCGAAGACGAATACCCGGTCTTTCACGTCACCTGCATCACGCATCGCAAGAACCCGATTTACGCCACCACCATCGTGGGCAAGCCGCCCATGGAAGATGCCTGGATGGGCAAAGCCGTGGAGCGAATCTTCCTGCCACTGATGCGGCTTACGCTGCCGGAAATCGTGGACGTGAACCTGCCCGTGGAAGGTGTGTTTCATAACCTGATGATCGTTTCCATCCGCAAGTCCTATCCTGGACACGCGCGCAAAGTCATGAGCGGCATCTGGGCGCTGGGCCAGGCCATGTTTACCAAGTGCGTCGTCGTGGTCGACGAAGACGTAAACGTGCAGGATATCGGCGAGGTCGTACTTAAAGTTTTCAATAATATTGATCCTGAACGCGATATCCAGTACACGCTGGGCCCGGTGGATTCACTCGACCACGCTTCGCGTCTCCCGAACTTCGGTTCCAAGATGGGCATCGACGCCACGCGCAAATGGCCGACTGAAGGCTTCACCCGTCCCTGGCCCGACGAAATCCTGATGGACGAAAAAACCAAGGCGCAGGTGGATAAGAAGTGGAAAGACCTGGGGATAGAGTAAAAACAGTCGCCGCAGATTGCGCAGATTGCGCAGATGACACTGATAAGAAGAGCTGAATATTGCACTCATGTCGTGAAACAGCACAAAATTATTCTCCGCTTTGATTCGTGTTCGTTCGCGTTTATTCGCGGCTAAACCTTATCTGACCTGCGATCACTGCGTAAGTCTCGGCGAACTACTCCAGCGCCGCAGGCGCGAAATTATTGAGCCCAGCGCGTGAGCGCTGGGTAAGCTGAGGTAAAGGCGTGTAAGCCCCGTAGGGGCGACACACTTAAGGATCACGAAATGGACAAACCCTTTTCACCCATCGCTTCCGATCTCGGCCGCACCGTCGCCCAGGCCAAACCGCTATTGCTCAAACTGGACAACGCCGACACCTCCGCGCGTCCCAGCTCTGACAAATGGGCTAAAAAAGAAATTCTCGGACATCTGCTTGACTCAGCTTCCAACAACCACCAGCGCTTCGTCCGCGCTGCTTTGCAGGGCAGCCTGACTTTTCCCGGCTATGACCAGAATCCGCTGGTCGACTTGCAGAACTTCGCCGAGATCGACTGGAATTTCCTGGTCGATTTCTGGGCTTCGTACAATCGCTTTCTCGCTCACGTGATTGGCCAGTTGCCGGAAGACGCCGCGAAGATCACCTGCAGCATCGGCAACAACCCGCCGGCAACTCTACAATGGATCGCAGAGGACTACGTCGCTCACTTAAAGCATCACTTGAACCAGATTCTGGGCCAGACGTTTGAGACCAGTTACGGGGCCAAAGCTTAAAAGGAGAATCCGGCCACAGGCTGGTTTGCACAAATGAAAAAGCATACAAAAGCTCTCGTATTTCTCTTGATCGCGATCTTGAGCTTCTTCATCCTCTCGCGCCACCAAAAACAAGTTGCAAGACGTCAGGAAGAAGCGAGAAAAACAGCGGCAGAGGCCGGCGCCATCAATACCGGCACGCTCAGTTATGCGGATTCTCTGACTCGTATAGATCCTGACCCATCACATATTCTCCTGGGAGGCGGCGGACGACCCTGGTTGCTGGGCACTCCGTATCCCACCCAGGGAGAGGTGGAACTAGTCATAGGCAAACCATCTTCGATAGACAGTGCGGGGACTAGGATCTGGTTCTACAGGCCGGTGCCTCGGATCAACGCGTCGGGAGCAACGGTCTATGACGAGCCATCGAAATTACTCGAACTAACGTTTGACCAGGATGACGGCAGGCTGCGCCGCATGACGATTCATAAAGAAGGGGAAACGACTGTTGGACGCGATGGCCGCAGCTATGAGAAACACTGGACGTATTCGGTGCCCACTGTGCCGAATTCAAACAAGTGATATGCGCCTGTCACGCTGAATGGATCGCACTAATTTGAAACAGCGAACAGACAAATCGCCATCGCTGCTTCATCTCGTCACCCTATCCGGCTTTGACCAACCGCAGAACCTCATTCAGCTCTTCGTCGGCGGGTCCGAATTGCACGGCGCGAAGGTCGGGCAGACAGATGATACCGATCTCTACGGCGTTTATGTCGAACGTCCGGAAAATGCGCTCGGTCTTAATCCAAGCGAACACTTCGTCTGTTCCACCGCCGGCGACGAGCGCCGCAATGGCCCGGATGTCGCAAGGTTCCCAATTTCTCGCTAGACCCTTTATACTGACTGCATGTCGATCTTTCGTGTCTTTGGCGACCTGGCTGGCATCGCAAAAGGAATGTCTGTGACCCTGCGGGAGATGTTTGCTCCCACCATTGTTGAGGATTATCCCAACAAAAAGCTGCCTAATGAGGGCGCGGTTTTTCAGGAGCGTTTCCGCGGACTGCATGAGCTGCAGCGCGACGAAAACGGCCTGGAAAAGTGCGTAGCCTGTTTCCTCTGCGCCGCTGCCTGCCCTTCTAACTGCATTTACATTGAGGCCGCCGAGAACACGGAAGAGAACCGCATCAGCGGCGCCGAGCGCTACGCCAAGGTCTACAACATCGACTACAACCGCTGCATCTTCTGCGGATACTGCGTTGAAGCCTGCCCCACAGATGCCATTACCCATGGACATGGTTTTAAGCTGGCTACGTTCAACGCCAGTAACCTCGTCTATCGCAAAGAGGCGCTGCTGGTTCCCATGCCCGCCAACGCGGGCCAGCCTCTGGCTACGCAAGAAGCGGTGATTGTGCCGGAAAAGAGAGCTTGAAGAAGATCGCCGACATCGCCGGGATTGGGTGATCGCGCGAGATCTGAAAACCAGAGCAGCAGTCCCATATGCTATCGCTGAGAAGCGACCTAATCTTTCAGCTTTATTCCCGTTCTCAATAGGGTTTCTGGTTTCTTTCCATCGCCGGGTCCGTTTTATCCCGGACTTCCATTGCGCCCTTCGCGTTCTTTGCGGTGAACTGGGTTTCCGATCACGCGCGATGTCGGCGATTCCTTCACGGTTTCTGCGTCGGTCTTAAAATCACCTCGCTCACGAACGCCTGTGGTCGGGAAGTCAATATCATTTCCACCGCGTGGGCCACATCTTCCGGCAGCAGCATCTTGTCCGGATTTTTGCCCTCATGCGCGCCAAATTCCGTATATGTCGAGCCGGGGCACACCACAGCTACGCGGATGTTGTGTCCGCGCAACTCTTCGGCCACGGAATAAGTCAGTCCGTTCAATCCCCATTTTGAAGCCGAGTAAGCAGCTCCGTTAGGCAGCGCATTCTTGCTGGCAATCGACGAAATATTCACCATGTCGCCACCGCCGCCTGAGATCATCATGGGCGCAAACGCGCGGATCATATAAAACACGCCGCGCAGATTGGTGTTGAACATGGCGTCCCATTTGTCGATGGGCATCGTGTGCAGCGGGCCGCCGAATGTGCCGATTCCTGCATTGTTCACCAGCACGTCCAGCCGGCCAAAAGTCTTCTGCATGCGATCCGCCAGAGCCGACACGGAGTTCCAGTCGGCAACGTCGCAGGCCATGGCCTCGCCCTGACCACCAGCCGAGCGGATTTGTCCTGCGGTATGTTGCAGACGCGCCAGTGTGCGCCCGCAGACAATCGTGGTTG
>DASYKK010000205.1:0-3364 GCA_035995565.1 Candidatus Angelobacter sp. | reverse complement strand
TTATACTTTTTCTCGAAGCTTTATTCTTTGTTGGTCTGGCGGGATCAATAGTAGTGGCAATTATGGCTTTCGTTGGCGACTTTGCCGATTTCTTTGAAAAAGACAAGCCTGAAGGAGTTGGGAGCCAGGCAATTGGCGACTGACGCATCGTAACTCTCTTCCTGGGCGCGCAGGCACGCTCCTGTGCGCTCTTTTAGGTTGATTGCTTGCCCTAATAGACTGAAGGCTCGCCGGGCGGGCGTGTCTTCCACCGCCGGTGGACCCACAACCACTGCTCCGGATATCGCCTGGCATAACTCTCAATTGCCTTGGTAAAGAGCGCGGTGTTGGCAAGCGCATCGGCTTCATCGTCTCCGGTCTTCGTGAGCTGCAAGGCAGGATCAAAGCGGATCTTATATTTGCCCAGATCTTTGTCCCAGATTGTAAAAGCCGGCAAGACCGCAGCGCCGGTATGCACTGCCACGCGGGCCACCCCCGTGGCAGTGCATGCTGGCACGCCGAAGAAGTCCACAAACGCGCCCTGCGGGGGCGTCATGTTGGTATCCATGAGAATGCCTACGATTTCGCCGCGCTTCATCGAAGTTAACAGTCCGCGGGCAAAATCCTGCTTCCCGAATGTGCGGTTGCCGTGGAGCGTGCGGTAGCGGTCTACGAATGCATCCACAAAGGGATTGTCGAGCGGGCGCACCACGATGTTCATGGGATTGCCATTGAGCGAATGCACGAACGAGCCAATCTCCCATCCGCCGAAATGGGCAGTGAGAAACAGCACGCCCTTGCCCCGCGCGCGTGCCTCAGCAAAATTCTGAAAGCCGTCGTAAATCGCGATCTCTGACATGCTTTCCTTGCGGTATCGCGGGAACAGCGCGAACTCTGCCAGTTGGCGACCCAGTCCCTTAAACAGGGTACGCAGGATCTGCAGTTTTTCTTTCCGGCTCTTCTCCGGGAATGCCAGATCAAGGTTGCGCAGGCCTACCTTGCGCAGGCGGCGGTGCGCGGTATACATCAGCAGGCCGATGCCCTGGCAAAAAGCGCGCGCCAGGGACCGCGGCAGCACACCGATGGCAGTCGCTATCAGCCAGACCGGGAAGTACTCAACCTTGTGGCGGAATGTGGGCAACTTGGGACGGTATCATCGCAGGAAAAATATTTCAAACCTTTGTCACCGGTGGAGAGTTCCCGTCTCTATCAGTCTTGAATAATTGCTTTGCGAGGGTCGGCAGTTTCATTCGAAACAGCACAACCATTAAGATAGTTCCGAACACTGGAGGGAGAGAGAATGATGAAGTTTTACGCGCTAGGCGCTCTCGTTATCGTCGCGATGTGCGGGTGCAAGGCGGGCACGCCCAGCAAGCCCGGAAACGCTGTGACGAGTGAGGTGAAGCACGAAGTAACCATCGGCGGAAAAGATGTAAAGAACCCGATCCCTTATACGCCTGACGCCGCCAGGGAAGGTGGCGAACACTTTCAGCACCATTGCCAGATCTGTCATGGACTGGACGGCCAGAATACGGGCGTTCCGTTTGCGGCAAAGATGGATCCACCGGTAGCCGATCTCTCAGAGAAGGATGTACAAGACTACTCTGACGGGCAATTGAAATGGATCATCGAAAATGGCATCAAATATTCCGGCATGCCGGGGTGGAAAGGGATTTTGGAAGACGAGGAAATGTGGAACATCGTTCACTATATCCGCCATCTTCCTCCGAAAGGCAGCCTGGGCGCGCCTGAGATTTTCAAAGAGGAAGCGGAAGAGCATGAACACCTGCACGGGGCCGCCGCCCACCACCATCACGACGCAAAGCCGCACAAGCACTGAACGCAGCTTAATTTACAAAATAAGGTGATTGCGCAAAAAAAAGGGAGGCCTTGGTTCGGCTCCCTTTTTTGCTTTGCGAAAAAGCAGTTACCTGGATAGTGGAGGGGTCGGCGATGGAGTCGGGGTGGGCGTTGTATCCGTCGCCGGAGCAGTCTCCGTTACCGGAGTTGGCGTCGGCGTAGCGCTAGGCGGCGGATTTACCGGTGACGACGGCGACGAACTGGGCGGGGGAGTCGGGCGTAATGGCGTTGTAGATGGAGCTACATCCGTTCCGGCCGCTTGTCGCACTGCCGCTAGAAATTTTTCGGCCGACTGCGGCGGCTGCACCGAACCGGTCAGAATGGTTTTGAAATCGATCTGGCGACCGTAAAGTTCGCCGGTGGCATCCTCGTCCTGTTTGATCACCGCACCGTTAAAACTTATGCCGGCAAACAAACCCCGCGCGCGCGAGTATGTAAGCACTTCAGCGCGAAGCTTCCAGTCTGTTGCACCCTCGGTATGGCGTCCTACTGGTCCGGCAGCAACAGATGCGTCGGCCCCCAGCTTGAACTTATTCGTCAGGAGCGCCTGCATGCCACGGTCATTCATTACCACCATCACCAAATCAACGGCTTGCCCGCCAATCTGCAAACCCACGCTTCCGCCAGTCGTGGTTAGTGGCGCGGGAGCGCTCCACCCGGTCGCGGTGCGACACGTGGCCATTCCCCGGCCATGCGCTCCCCCTACTATGAACCCGCCCTTGAGTAGATTTGGCACTACCGCTACACACTTCGCTGATCCGAGAATATCTGAAGGAATGCCTTTATCGGGCGTGGCCATGATTTCGTTCAATACTGTCGCCGCCGACTCGAGCCTGCTGGACGCGGCTTCTGAAGCAAAGGCCACGCTTGAAAGTGTGACAGCAAACAACACAACACGAAGCAGTGTTTTCATAATCTCCTCAACATGATTTTAATCGCTGGAAGCAGGTAAGAAGATGCGGAAAAATAATAAAGGGTTGGATACGGTGACCCTCGTGACCGTGTCCAACCCCGTCTCCCAGGTTCTGTGGTAGGTGAGTAGAGTATCCATCCACACCATTTTCCCGGCAAGTAACCGGGGTTCCTTCTGCAATGTCAGTTCGGACATGTACCCACGGAGATACCAAGATAGTAAACACCACAGAACGGCCCTCACGCCAAACATAAGGCCCAGCAGATGTCTGCCGGGCCTGGTTCTTGTGGCGATTACTTGGAGGAAGTCACCAGGGAATGTGTAATGGCATGCACCGAGAGCGCGATGCGGTTCTGCACTCCGACTTTGCGCATGAGCTTGGCCACGTGGGCTTTCACGGTGCGCTCTTCTATGCCAAGCACCGATCCGATCTCTTTATTGGAGCGCCCTACCACCAGCAACTCAAGAACTTCTTTTTCGCGATCAGTGAATGTGACTCTGCCCGCGGGAAAGATGCGGCCTGGCGAAGAGGTCACACGCTCGATGAAGATGGAGAGCACGCGACGGGGAGCCCATACGGAACCCGCATGCACGATGCGCATGGCCTGAATA
>DASYKK010000204.1:0-4244 GCA_035995565.1 Candidatus Angelobacter sp. | reverse complement strand
GTAAACGGCGACAAAGTTCCCATGGAGCCCGGGTTTGGCCAGCAGCCGCGTTTCATTGTGACCATTCAACCGGTGGGAACTAAATTTGACCCTCCTGCACCGATTACGCTTCCCAATGTTGATGGACTGGCGCCTAACGCCGTCACGGAAATGTATTCCTACGATCACGATCTAAGTATGTTCGTGGCCATCGGCACCGGAACCGTAAGTGCCGATGGATCAGCGATTGTCTCCAGTCCTGGAGTCGGAGTGCTCAAGGCAGGATGGCACTGCGGAGGTAATCCAAATCAGAGCGGAGGCGCAACGCCCGTATCGGTTTCCATCACCTCAACCCAGTCGCCACAGGTTGAAGTTGGAAAAACCGTGACGATTACTGCTTCGGGAAGCCCTTCGCCCGGTACTTATAGTTGGTCTAGCAGCGACACGACGATCGCTACGATCCAGTCATCCACGGACGGGACGGCCGTAGTCCTTGGAGTAGGAATTGGGACAGCGACGATCACAGTTACTTTCACCTGCCAATCCGGGGCCACGGCCACGGCCACGGTGGACGTAAAAGTCTCGACCGCCGACATCGTCGTGATCGGGTGGGTCAATTCCAGCGCTATTACCTTGCCAGGGGGCGCAAGTTTCCTTTTGCGTATCGATATCAACACTCCGCTGATCTGTTCGGCGCTGTTGCTCGACTGGGTTGTTGGACTGCCAACGGACCTGTTCGGCCAGGCCGAGGTCGACTACGCTAACGCATTCCTGCTGATCCATTCGGGGAACGCTCAGCCTCCTTCGACGATCAATCCGGACGCTCAACTCGCGGCCGGCGATTTCCGCCTGTTCAACCGCTTACAGGCAACATACTCCGCGTCCGGCGGCACCATTTCAAACTTCTCAGCCATTCACAGCAGCGCTCAAGTTGGCACCACACCGGATCCCTGCGGCCTGGTGGGTAACGCTTCGGGCCAGGCCCATCCTTCAAACGGCTCCAACGGGGTGACCTCTTCCGGCACTGGGGTATACCAGCTTGCGGAAGGCCGTCTCGGCACTCTGGGGCAGCGCGTCAACCAAACGATCAATGGCATTACGACACCCTGGATCTGGAGCGTCATTCGCTTTGACGCGTCAGGAAACCCCGACACTTCGGATCACGCGATCTTCCCCACGTATTACGTGTATCAGGATGGATCACTAATTACGACTTACCCACAAAGCGCTCCGACAGCCTTTATACCGCTGGGAGACACTTATCAGAGACTGCCCTCGCAAATCCCATGAGACATATGTATATCACCGGTAGTTCGTTAGGCAGATGGCTGGGCACATCGTTAGGATGTGCTCTGCTATGTGGGGCGCTATCGCAGGTTCTTTTGGCTCAGGCTGGCCAGAACCGCCCCAAGAGCGTTGACGATGCGATGAACGAGATCAAGCAGGGACAGATCACTCCAGCAGCGCTCCAACGTATTGCCAGAGCCGGCGCCGTGGATGCTATTCCGCTCCTTCGTCAGCAATTCGTGCGCACTGAGGAAAGCCTTCTGAAAGAAGCGATAGCCAGCGCCCTGGTCAGGCTGGGCGATAAAGATAGAACCTACTGGGACTTCCTGGAGACTCACGCCAGAGACGTGGTCCAAAGCGATGCTCCCTTTCCCATGTCATTTGATGTGCAGGGCAACATTGTACCCAAGCAATTCTCTCAGGAGTTTTTGGACTGGGCAAAGACCAACCATGTTGACCCGCAGGCAGCGGCCACAACTCAGATGCAATCGAGTCCCGCCCAGATCACCTTCCTGGCTGCAACCGGCGACCAGAGAGGATTGGAGTTGCTCCGGAGCGCAGTGGCGTCTCGCAACTACTTTGTCGAGGCCGTTGCCGCAAGAGGGTTGGCGAAGCTCCAGGATGTAGATTCCGTACCGTTGATTGTTACGGCATGCAAGCGCGCGCCGGCGGACGCAGCGGCGCTCATTGCACGTTCTCTGGTGTTTTTCAACACTCCCCCGGCACAAAGCGCGGCCGAGACTTTCATCAAGAACCGGGAAGTGCTGGATGAGCTCCGCAAAATCAGTAGGGATAAAGGGGCTGACGCGCTGTTCTAGGGACCTGCTGTGGTGGCGCGCAGTCAGACCCGTTGGCTGAATCTGGAAAAGTGAGATGAAGGTGGCTATGGCACAACGCAGCTTGTCCAAATCAATGAAGTCCGCTGTCGTGGTCTTGAGTTTTCTACTGGCAGCTATGGGCGCCGCAAATGCTCAACTGAACCAGAACTGTACGGTCAGCATTCTGAACCGTACTGCCCAGGCGCAGGCTGATGGCAGCTGGAACATTAGCAATATCCCCGCAGGGTTTGGGCTGGTGAGAGCAAGAGCCACATGCGTGCAGAATGGAATAACCCAGTTCGGTCAGTCGGACCTCTTTCAGATCGCAGCCAATCAGATCAACGGTTTCAATGCCCACATCAAACTCGGGAACACAACTCCCATTCCTGTCGCTCTCGCCGTACAGGCTCCAACCACCACACTGAGCCAGGTCGGCGCAACGGAGCAACTCACCACCAGCGCAACCTACGCCGATGCAACTCTAAAAGATGTCACCGCCGCCGCAGCCGGCACGCAATACACGGTGAGCAATCCTGCCATTGCCACCGTCACCGCCAGTGGCATTGTTACCGCAGTCAGCAGTGGAACCGTGGTCATCCAGGCGGTCAACGAAGGACGGCAAAGCATTACCACGATCAATGTTCTTGTTGCCGGAGCTTCTCATGGAGGCGTTCCGGACGATTGGGCCATTGCGCACGGACTCGACCCGAATGACCCCGCGATGCCCTTTGAGGACCCCGACCACGACGGGCTGACCAATCTGCAGGAATTCCAGAACGGCACCGATCCGCATAATCCCGATACTGACGGCGATGGCATTACTGACGGCCAGGAAGTGCTGATCTATCACACCAATCCGTTGCTGCTCTCTACAGACGGCACCGGCATCCCGGATGGAGTCGAGGTTCAGACCGGAACCCTCGGAGGGTCGCTCAATTCCAAACTGGCCGCCGCACTGAAGACGCTCGAAGTGAAGCCCAGCACCTTCGTCCTCACTGTCAATACAATTCAGGGGCAGGCTTCCCAGCAAGTAAGCGTTCTGGGCCATCTCATCGATGGCAAGACCACTCTCAACCTCACCTCCACAGCAGAAGGTACGGTCTACTCGTCGAGCGATCTAACAATCTGTAACTTTGGCGTGCCCGATGGCAACATTTTCGCAGGCTCTAACGGTTCCTGCATCATCACTATCTCCAACAATGGCTTCAGTGCGCAGGCCACGGCAGTGGTGCGGACTTTTGCTCCCACGGCTCTGGCATTCATAAGTATTCCGGGCTTCGCCAATGGCGTGGACGTGAATGGTAACTTCGCCTTTGTGGCTGGCGGTGCTTCAGGCTTGCAAGTAGTGAATGTTACTGATCGCAGCAATCCTGCCATGGCAGCGTCCCTTGCGCTGGCAGGAAATGCAAATGACGTCAAGCTGTTGAGCAATCTCGCTTATGTTGCCGCAGGCAGCGCGGGTGTGCACATCATTGATGTCAGCAATCCGCTCGCCCCCGTCAAACTGGGAACGCTCAGCACTGGCGCGAACGCTCTGGATATTGCAGTTCGGGGCACTAAGGTTTACGTGGCCAACGGATCGAATTTGTTGATTGCCGACGTGACAAACCCCGCTGCGCCAACCCAAATATCTACCCTGCCACTAAATGGAACCATTCAAGGCCTGGACGTTGATACGCAGCGCAATCTGGCGGTTGTCGCCGCCGGCACGAGTGGTATCTATACCGTCGATATTTCCAATCCTGCCGCGCCCGTTCTTCTCGGCACAACATTCACCGGTGATGCGCGAGACGTGGCTATCCAGGGCAACTTCGCCTTTGTTGCTGATTTCCAGAACAGCACCACATCGGTCGACATCACCTCGCTAGGAACCCCGATTGTCCTCTCGCACATTCTCGATCCGAACCTCGGCGGGTTCCTGCAGGACATCATCCTTTCCGGCAACTTCGCTCTGGCAGCCGACGTGAAGTTCGTGAACGGCATCCCGATTACCGACATATCGGATCCGCACAGCCTTAATGCGCGCGCCATTCTCAATTTCCCGCAGCGTGATGACAATGGGATGGGAATTGCCGCCGATGGCAACTTCGTGTATCTGGTCACCGAGCACAATAACCTCGGCAAATTTGGATCGTTTGGCGATAGCAGGCTCTACATCGG
>DASYKK010000203.1:0-12364 GCA_035995565.1 Candidatus Angelobacter sp. | reverse complement strand
AGGCAGGCACCGGTTACTTTAAACGCGGGAACGAAACGTTGTTGATATCCTATTCACCGGTTAAGTCTACTGGCTGGAGCGTCCTAAGTGAGTTACCTGCAACGGCCGTCGCCGCTGCCACCTGGGATTTTGAGCGGCTTCTAGCAGTCCTCGGCGGACTTTTCATTTCTTTAGCGCTGATGTTCGGAGGCGCACTCGCCTACTTTCACCGAAAGCTGCAGGTGGGTAATCGCTTCATGGAACTCTCAAGCGATCCGTTCGGCGTGGCTGATTTCAACGGCTATTTCAGTCAACTGAATCCTGCCTGGAGCCGCATTCTGGGTTTCTCATCACAAGAGTTAACTGCCCGGCCATATCTTGACTTTGTCCATCCAGATGACCGCAACGCAACAGGCAGCGCATCCAGCATACTGATTGGCGGAAACGATGTTCTCTCTTTTGAAAATCGCTATCGCTGCAAGGACGGTACTTACCGATGGTTCCTCTGGAATGCGGTATCCGTCCCTGCCGAAAAGAAAATCTATGCGGTGGCTCGGGATATCAGTCACCGTAAGCAGGCCGAAGAAGAGTCACACAATCTGAATGCCAAGCTGGCGTCAGCCAACGCAGAACTGGCGCAGCAGAACCGCGAGGTGGAACGGGCCACCCGGATGAAGAGTGAGTTTCTGGCGAGCATGAGCCACGAACTTCGCACTCCGCTGAATGCTATCGTGGGATTCTCCGATCTTCTGGGTGAAGAAACGGCCGGGCCGATAAACCCAAAGCAAAAACGCTTCATCGGCCATGTGCGTAACGGGGCCACGCACCTGCTTTCCCTTATCAATGACATTCTAGATCTTTCCAAAATCGAAGCCGGCCAATTAGAGGTGTTTCCGGAAAATGTGAGCTTGCAGCATTCCCTTGCGGAAGTGCTGTCGCTGATTCAACCTCTGACTGACAAGAGGAAGATGGCTTTGCACATTCTGCCGGAAGATTTCACGATTTACGCCGATCGAATGCGCCTGAAACAGGTGCTCTACAACCTTTTGAGCAATGCGGTGAAGTTTACGCCGGAACACGGTTCCATCAGTGTGGCGGCCCATGCGGAAGCGGGACAGGTGTATATCTCAGTGAGTGATACCGGAGTGGGCATTCGGAAGGAAGACCAGACAGCCATCTTTGATGAATTTCGACAGGTAGGAGAAAGCGCCAAAGGAGTCAAAGAAGGTACCGGCCTTGGCCTGGCAATCACGCGGAGACTGGTGGAGCAACAAGGTGGCACAATTACTGTCTTCAGCGAACCGGGCAAGGGCAGCAAGTTTACTTTCACCATCCCGGCAGGTACTGGGCCTGATTTGCCAAACACCATCGCCTATCAAAACTCAGGTCCACGCGAGCATCCAGTGGTGCTCATTGTGGATGACGAGCCTACGGCGCGTGAGCTGCTGATGAACTATCTTGGGCCGCAGGGCTACGTTGTGATTACTGCCGATTCAGGAAAGGTAGCGCTGGCAAAAGCGAAGGAATTCCGCCCAGACGTAATTACTTTGAACATGCTTTCTCCCGGGCAGACTGGCTGGATGACACTGTATGAGTTAAAACATAATCCTGAAACTGCCGACATACCTATCATTGTTGTTTCCGTGGTGGACCAAAAAGGCATGGCCTTTACCCTGGGGGCTTCCGAATATCTGGTAAAGCCCGTGGCCAGGGAAACACTTTTAGCAAAGCTTGCGCAATACGTAGGCTCCTCGCGTGATGGGGTCTCCAGGGTGCTGGTGGCTGAAGATGAAGTCACAACCATGCGCGTTATGGAAGGCATTCTCAAGGGCGCAGGGTACGAACCAGTTCCGGCCCGTAACGGAAAAGAGGCCATATTGGTTTTGGAACGAATGCGCGTTGACCTGGTCCTCCTGGATTTGCAAATGCCGGAGATGGACGGGTTTGAGGTGATCAGGCGCATCCGGGAGCATCCGCAATGGCGTGACTTGCCTATCTTCGTGCTCACCGCCAAGAAGCTCACAGATTCGGAAATCGACCTTCTCACTCAGGAAACGAGGGCGTTCTTTTCCAAGGGGCAACCCTGGAAAGAGTCCCTGGTCACCGAGATCAGGAAAGCGATTGCCGCTCCTAAAGCATTTACAAAAGAGACTACATGAAAAATGAAGAAAATCCCCTGGTCACGTTGCTGGCGATTGACGACGATCCGCAAAACCTCGAACTCATCACCGCTGCGCTGGAGCAACCAGGACTACATATTCTGGCTGCGGGAGACCCGGAGACGGGCCTGGACCTGTTTTACCGGAAGCTGCCGCGGATCGTGCTCTGTGATTTCATGATGCCCAAATTGAACGGCATGGAAGTCCTGGAGAAAATCATCGCCGCCGATCCGGGCGTGGATGTCATTCTCATGACGGCGCACTATTCGACGGAGTCAGCCGTGGAAGCCATCCAGAAGGGCGCCTGTGATTACCTGACCAAGCCATTAAAACTGGAGAAGCTGCGCGAAAGAATAGGAGAGTTGCTGGCACAGGCGCAGGAGCGCCGCAGGGCCCTGCAGTTGGAGCGCGAACTCGTGGAGAGTTACCAGCTCGCAGGCATGATCGGACGCAGTCCACAAATTCTGGATGTATTCGTAAAGATCCGCCGCGTCGCGCCGCATTTCCGTACCGTCCTGGTCACCGGAGCTACGGGGACCGGGAAGGAGCTGGCGGCCCGGGCGCTCCACCGCTTGAGCCCGGTATCCCCCAAACCATTCGCGGTACTGAACTGCTCGGCCATTGTAGATACGCTGTTCGAAAGTGAACTTTTTGGCTATGTACGCGGCGCTTTCACCGGCGCCAACCAGGATAAAGCCGGACTCTTTGAATATGCGAACGGCGGAACGGTCTTTCTGGATGAAATCGGTGAGCTTCCGCTGAATGCGCAGGCTAAGCTCCTGCGAGTGATTCAAAATCAGGAGATCCAGCGAGTTGGCTCCCCAGTGGTAAAGAAGGTCAGTGTACGCGTAATTGCTGCCACCAATCGCGAGTTGAAGAAAATGGTGGCGGAGAAGACATTTCGTGAGGACCTGTACTACCGGTTAGCGATGGTGGAGATCAAGCTTCCCAAACTGGCCGAAAGGAAAGAAGATCTGCTGCTCCTGCAACGTTATTTTCTGGAACGATTCGCGGGGGAATACAACAAGGAGATAACCGGGATTACCCGCCGCGCCCAGGCAGCATTGGCCCGATACAACTGGCCGGGCAATATTCGCGAATTGGAAAATGTGATCGGAAGCGCCTGCATGATCACAGAGAGCAAGATCATCGATATCCGAGACCTGCCGGAAGATGTTCTTACCAGCAGTGCTGAAGAACCGCAGGACGGTCTGGTCTCACTGGAAACAGTCGAACATCGGCATGTTTTGCGCGTTCTGGAAACTCTGGGAGGCAATAAAAATCGTACAGCCGAAGTGCTTGGCATCAGCCGCGCAACCCTCTATGCCGTCCTGGAGAGGATAGGAGCGGCACAAAAGCAGGCGCTGTAGGAATGGCACCCTCATCCAGACGAGGGCTTGTCGCATTGGGCGGATTCAGGGTCTACCGGGCGCGAGCCATTGGAACTCGCGCGGGCGAGTGGGACTCCATGGCATCGATAAAAATGCTTATGCGATGCTGGTCTTCAGAATTAACGCGGGTAAAAACAACGCCAGCATTTCGCTCAGCATCAACCCGTTTCACCAGCGCTGTAACCTCAATAAGACCCTCCTCCTTCGGTAAACTGAAACCTAATTGGAGTACATCTCCGATTTCAAGGGAGATGGGACAAGCAAGCAGCATCCCATTCTCACTTATGTCCACGGTTGTCGCATTCACCTGCTGGGCTGGCGTCTTAACCGCCACACCCAGGCGCAAGGGCATTCTCCGAAAACGACGCCGGTTCGCCAGCATGGATCCCCGCGTGGTATTTAAGAGCATGATCAGTTTCCGTCGGTCAATGGGCTTCTGAAGAAAGAACGTGGCGCCCGCTTTAAATGCTGTATCCATGGTTGTTCGATTATCCTGGGCCGTGACAACCACGACCGGAGTCATACAATTCCATGACGATTCCCGGATTCGTCGAATCAGGGCAAATCCATCCATGCCTGGCATCTGCAAATCGGCGAAAATGCCGTCGAATTTTTGCTCGACCACCATCCTGGCGGCCCTTTGACTGTCACTGACTGCGGAAACCTGCACTTCCAGCGACCTCAGCACTTCGGACATTAGTTCCAGACTCGGCAGGTCATCTTCCACAATCAGCAGCTTCAAAGCCCGAATGGAATTGCTTCGCGGTTGGAATTCATCATTGTTCATGCATTAACCTTTCGATACACCAGCGGATGTGACGCCATCCATCTGTGCCGTGACCGCAGCATCCTTCCACCTAGTCAGTTCCTGTTCCAAAGAGTGCAGTCCGCGTTTCAAATCCGCCAGCGGCTGGTCTAGCCCTGACAACATCCCATCCCGCGCCAGACTCTCGAGATGCAACGCAGCTTTATATGCGTCTTGACTGCTGAAATTGCCAATTGCCCCGCGCAGGGCGTGTGCGACGTGCTCAAGTGCATTGCCATCCCTGTCGTTCACGGCCGACTCTATCTCCCGCAGCAGTTGTACTTTTTGCTCGAAGAAAAGAGATATCAGTTCCACTAAAAATCCCCGGTCGCCCCCGGTGCGCTCCAGCACATCGGCCCAAGGCACCACTTGTTCTTCCCACTCACGATTACGCAACGCGAGAAAGGTAACTTTTTCGATGGCGGCAAAGAGTTCCGCGGGTCTTATCGGCTTGGAGATGTATTCATCCATTCCCGCACTGAGGCAGCGCTCTCGATCTCCCTTCATGGCGTGAGCCGTCATCGCCACGATAGGCGTGTGGCCACCTGAAACAAGCTCCCGCTTTCGCAGTTCCGAGGTGGCTTCAAAACCGTCGATCTCCGGCATCTGCACATCCATCAAAACCACATCAAAGTTCTCTCGAGCCACAGCAGCCAGCACTTCCCGTCCATTATGCGCGACGGTCACATTATGACCTCGGTTTTCCAGGGTGCGCGAAGCGAGCTTCAGGTTAACGGCGTTATCTTCAGCCAGGAGGATGCGCAGGTTTCTTCGGGTCTCCGATGCCTCAACAGCTTTTGGGACGTCGCTCAAGGCAGGCTTTGGCTTCAAAGCTCTAACTATGGCATCGCGAAGTTCGATTTGGCGAACTGGCTTTATCAGGTAGGCGCCAATGCCGAGTTCGCGGCACCGTTTTCCATCGCCTTGCTGTCTATCTGAGGTCAACATGAGAATGGAGGTCTGTGCCACACCGGGGTCCTGTTGTATTCGGATAGCCAAATCAAAGCCATCTATTCCGGGCATATTTCCATCGGTTAAGACGAGATGGAAAGGCCGCGCAGCGGCGCACGCCGCTTGAAGCATGGCCATGGCGGCAACGCCATCCGGAGCAGCCTGAGGCTGCATCTCCCAGCGGCTTAGCATGTCGTGAAGAATACGGCGATTGGTGCCATTGTCATCAACGATCAGGACACGATGGTCTTTAAGTTCTATCGCAGGCTCGAAAACCGGCGCAGAGGCTGATCCCAGCTCAAAGCTGGCGGTGAAGTAAAATCTACTGCCTTTGCCGGGCTCGCTTTCCAATTGCAAATTTCCGCCCATCATTTCGATCAACGTTACAGAGATTGGCAGACCCAGTCCGGTCCCCCCATATTTGCGCGTCGTGGAACCATCAGCCTGGGAAAATGCTTCGAAGATCAGAGCCTGTTTCTCTTTGGGAATACCAATTCCGGTGTCCCACACGGCGAATTCCAGTCGCGCCTGTCTTTCTTTTTTCTCAATACCACGGACCTGAATCACAACTTCGCCCACTTCAGTAAACTTGATGGCGTTATTTAGCAGGTTTAAGATCACCTGGCGCAAACGTCCTGGATCACCGACCAGCGATGCCGGAATATCACTGTCAATGTCGCATGCCAGCTCCAGGCCCTTTTTATGCGCTCCCATGGCTACAGTTCTCAGCGCTTCTTCCACAACTTGCTGCAAATCGAATTCCACCATGTCAAGGTCCAGCTTGCGGGCCTCAATCTTGGAGAAATCCAGAATGTCATTGATTACGGCCAGCAATGCAGTGCCGGACTGAGACACGGCTTCCATGTACTCCCGTTGTTCGGACGAGAGTTCAGTTTCCAGCGCCAGCTCTGTCATTCCGATGATGCCATTCATCGGCGTACGGATTTCATGACTCATGTTGGCCAGAAACTCGCTTTTGGCCCGGCTGGCCGCTTCCGCGGCTTCCTTCGCGCTCATTAGTTCAGCTTCAGCAAGTTTGCGTTCGGTAATGTCCATCATCGCGCCTACCACCCGGACCGCCATCCCCGCGGAGTCGCGAATGACATATCCGCGATCGAGGATTTCCAGGTAGGACCCGTCATCCCGGCGAAGCTGATATTCGCAGGACCAGTTGCTTCCTCCCTGCTCAATCGTTTTCAGCATACTGCCCGTGATTCGTTCCAGGTCCTCAGGGCGCAGGCGGCTGGTCCAGGACTCACCCTCTTCAACACTCATCCGTTCCGGACGGCCTAGCAACTTTGAATAGTTCTTGTTTCTCCACACGCTATTAGTGAGCAGGTTGTGGTCCCAGATCACATCATTAGTAGCGTCAGCAATGAGCTGAAACCGCTCCTCGCTACGCTGCAGGGCCTCGGCGGCCCTTCTCGATTCCGCGAATTCCAGGTCGGCGCGGGATTGCTGCAAAGAATCCGCCATCTGGTTGAATGATCGGGTTAACTGCCCAACCTCATCCCTTGAAGTTGAGGTGAGCCGATGCGCGAAATCGCCCCGTGCCGCTTTCCACGTGGCCTCAGTAAGTACCTTGATCGGATGGGTCAGGGTGCGGGCCACAAAAAACATCAGGCCGATGCTGAAGACGCACACCAGCACAGTGATTTGGACGAACTGTACCACGGAAACGGAGGCGGTTTTCTCTCCGTCAATGTTGAGGTATTCCGCCTGTTCTCGCTCCAGTTGAACAAGGTCATTGATGCTTTCCCGGATACGGTCGAAAACTGGATTAATTTTAAAACTGTAGAATGCAATCGCTGCACCCTGGCGGCTCCTGTCGAACTCCGATACCTGTTGTAAATTCTTTCTGAGCAACGGGTATTCACGATCAATTTCACTGAAAGCCATGTTTTCGCGATCAATGTGGCGTTGCAAAACACCGCGTTTCGCCAGTATCCGTCCCATGGGCGAGTGGTTTGATAGCGTGAAGCCCGTCTTATACGAATCGAGATGACGATCAAACTCCGTCATCTGTCGCAACGCTTCGTCTAAAGCGATCCGGCGATTTTCCGGCTTTTCACTCAGAGCATTTCCAAGCTCAATCTGAACCCGCATGAGGGTTTGGTTCAAGTCCGCGAGTTTCGTCAGAGGCAAAACCGAGTCGCTATAGTCCAGACGGAGCTGACCGGCAAGATGGTTTGTTGCCCGGAGACCCGCATAGGTGGAGAGAGCGAGGATTAGTCCCGCTGCCCCGACGAAAATTGCTGTAAGCTTGGTTGTAAGTTTCATGGTTTTCTTGCTCCGCATTCCGACCCAGTGAAGAAAAGCCAGCGTCCTGTTGTTAAGACAGCGTTGCCTACCGCTTCGCCCGCATATCAGACCCCATAAGCACGGCGCATCAATCGCGCAACACGGGCGTGAAATTCCGGCACGGAAAACGGCTTGGCCATGTAATCATCCGTTCCCGCCAGATAGCCCTCGGTTCGCGCCGCTTCGGTGGCATTGGCGGTAAGCATCAGAATCGGGATAAAAGCGGTTTCTACGTTCTCCCGCAGCTTCTTACAGACCTCAAAACCGCTCATGCCCGGCATCATTACGTCCAGAACAAGCAGATCAGGTTTTTGCGCTCCCACCGCAGTGAGAGCTTCCAGGCCGTCTTTGGCTTCAATGATGTCTGTTCCATAAGGAAGTTTCTCAAGGGCCTTCACGGCCAGCTTGCGGTTCATAGCGACATCATCGACAACCAGGAACCTGTTGTGCCTGGTGGCGCTAATTTCTGCAAGGTCAGCGGGGGGCTGAGCCGCCTGAGGTGCGCTTCCCGCAGCTGCCGGTTGTGACGGAGTCGCCGCCACCGCCGGCGCGGGCGTAGGCGAACTGCAATAAGGGCAGATCTGCCACTCAGGATCAAGTTGCTGGTCGCAGTTGCGGCAAGTGCACTTGAGTTCGAACGAGCAAAAAGGACAGCTTACAAATTCCCGCTTGATTGCCTTTTTGCATCCAGGGCAATGCACGCTCACATCTTCCTGCTTCAACTCAAGTACTCGCAGCACTTCCTCCACTGTGGTGACGCCTTGTTGCACCTTTGCCAGTGCTTCTTCGAGCAACGAACTGGTGCCGGAAGTAGCTGCTGCAGCCCGCCTGATTTCAGGCTCCGATGCGCGCCGCGCTACCATCTCTCGAATGGTAGGGGTGAAGCGCAGCAGTTCGTAAATTCCAACTCGGCCTGCGTACCCTGTCTGGACGCACTCTGCACATCCGCGTCCGCGAAAGAACTGAAATCCGTCCTCTACAAGGTTCAACTCGTCCAGGAGATGCCGCGGAGGCACATAGCTCTCTTTGCAATGTTCACAGATGGTGCGCAGCAACCGTTGGGCCACGATCAGATGGACTGAATCGCTGATTACATAAGGCTCTACGCCCATGTCCAGCAGTCTGGTGATGGTGCCTGCCGTGCTGTTGGTGTGGAGCGTTGACAACACCAGGTGTCCGGTAAGAGCTGCCTGGAATGCGATCTCTTGCGTTTCAGAATCGCGAATTTCCCCCAGCAGAATCACGTCCGGGTCCTGGCGGAGCAAGGAGCGCATGGACGCAGCAAAGGTCATGCCGCTCTTGACATTTACCTGCACCTGGTTTATGCCGGGCAACTGGATTTCGATGGGGTCTTCGATAGTCACAATGTTGATGGAAGGGTCTTTCTTTTCATTGATAATGGAATAAAGAGTAGTGGTCTTGCCGCTTCCCGTCGGGCCCGTCACCAGGATCATTCCCTGCGGCTGCTCGGCAGCTTTTTTCAGGACTGCCAGATCTTCCGGCTTGAAACCCAGACTGCTGGTTGTGGGCACCTTGTGTCCTGAGCCCAGGATGCGCAGCACAACTTTTTCTCCGAACTGGGTAGGAAGGACCGAAACACGCAGGTCGACATCCCGGTCTTCCAGCATGACTTTAATACGTCCATCCTGTGGGCGGCGGCGCTCTGCGATGTCGAGTTTCGCCATGATCTTGATGCGGGAGATAAGCGGATTCTGCAACCACTTCGGAAAGGAAGTGAATTCGCGCATGATAGCCGACACTCGGATGCGCACCTGCAAATCATGCAAAGTAGGTTCCACGTGAATGTCACTGGCGCCGTGCTTAATGCCGTACTGAAGGATGAGGTTAACGAGCTTGACCGCGGGCGCCAGCAACTTGCTTGAGTCGCTGTCGATTGTCCCGGATTCGTCCGGGATAATTTTTAAGTCGTCATGAGAAGAAACGTTCTTAAGTATGTCGCCGAGCAGGCGCTCAGGCGCGTAATTGCGCTCAATGGCGTCTTCAATTTCGGATTTGGTCGCCACCACGGGTTTTACCTTGCATCCGGTGGAAAATTCAACGTTTTGAATGGCGGACATGTCTCCCGGGTCGACCATCGCCAGCACCAGATTCGGCCGGACTTTGCTGCGGCCGGGAGAGTCTTCCGCTTCCTTGCGTATGCCGATGCAACAATATTGCCGCACCATCTTTTCAGGCACTACCGCTATGGCGTCAGGATCAATGGTGATCGCAGCAAGCTTAATGTGCGGGATGCGGAATTGGTCCGCCAACTGGCGAGCATTCTGTTCCTCGATGTAGTTTGCCTGGAACTTCGGACTTGTGCTCAGAGTTTGTGGTCCGATTCCTTTTGAATCTAGCTTAGGGGAAAGCAACGTTGGAATACCCATAGTCATGCTCCAGTGCCTAAAAGTCTCATTGGGATTAGAGCAAGCCTGGTACCAGGCGCCGGATTCACATTAAATGATTGAAAAAACGTGAGTTAGTGGATGACTGTTGATCGAGGTCAAATGGGAAGGCGCGAAATGTGTCTGATTTCTGGATTGCACCGTCCAGTTTCCAGACACAAATGGTTTTGGAGCCGGCTCCGCCTCAATGATCGAAGTCCATCAGCTTTCAGGGTCGTCTTGGCGAACACCAGTTGGCCTGGAAATCAAGTAAGGCGCTCCAATAGCCCCAAACAGTCCCGTTTTATGAATTGGCTTTGAGATATAGCCGTCCATGCCAGCGGCCAGGCAGGGCTCCTCTTCACCTTTCATAGCGTGGGCGGTCAAAGCCATGATGGGCAGATCTTATGGGCTGGTCTGTTTCTGTTTCACGAGATACAAGTGATCATGTGATCAGGCTTGTGGTCAGCCTTAGCCCCCTGCGCGGTGTGCGCGAACTCGCGTCCTTCGAACCCCAGGGCGTTCTCAATGCGCGAGGTGTAATCCTAGCTTCGCGATTGCGCGATCTGCCCAGCCACGATGAATGGTATCCATGTGTTGTTGAATCTGGGATGAGCTGGGCTCGTTGATATCACAAAAGGGACAACAGAACTTTCGTACAAGTTTGTTATAGACGAAAGGGCGGGTGGAACGAGTCTTTTTAGGAATCACAGATGCCTCACGGGTGAACGAAAACTGGATCGCGCGGGACAGGCTCTCTCGTGCTACGGGGACGGTGCGGGCCGCTCGGCACGGTTGTGACTGTCTCGCGCGATCACAATTAGAGGACTGCATTTTGCCAGCCAAACCATATCTCTCAGGCATTCACCGGTTGGCAAGCCGCGCATTGTTCAGGAACTGGACTGTTGATCAAAAAGTGTACAAGCTTGTCAGCAGCATCAAAGCCAGCGCCTGCTGCAAGAGATCGAACGCTGCCATCTTCAGACGCTCACCCATTTACCCGTTTTCTCCTGATCTCTGTTAGACTGCGCTCAATTTCCTTCTGAGGTTTGTTCCTGTGCTGCTGGAGCTGCGCGTCGAAAATTATGCCGTGATTGACAGCCTGGCGGTGGAGTTCGCCCCGGGGTTGAACCTCCTCACGGGTGAGACTGGCGCAGGAAAGTCCATTTTGATTGATGCGCTATCGTTATTGTTAGGTGACAAGGCTTCCACTGACATGATTCGCCATGGTGCGGAAAAGGCTGTAGTGAGCGGCGTTTTTGAGGCCGATGAAAAACGGCTGGCGCGCGTGCTGGAAGAGAACGGGATTGAGCCGGAAGGAAACCACGTCATCGTAAAACGCGAAATTGCTGCGGGCGGCAAAGGGCGGGTTTTCGTCAACAACCAGCCAGCCACTGTTGCTCTGCTGCGCGCCCTTGCTCCTGCATTGGCCTCGATCCACGCACAGAATGAGACGATCCTGGCTTTTGATGAAGCGGCCCGCCTGGGGCTGCTGGATACCTACGCGGGTCACGATCTCACTGATCTGGCGGAAAAGCATGCTGTCTGGTCCGGGGTGCGCGAGCGGTTGGAGCAGTTGGACCGCGATGAGCAAGACCGCCTGCGCATGGCCGATCTGTGGAGCTTCCAGAAAAAAGAGATTGAAGCCGCCAGGCTTCAGCCCGGTGAGGACCAGAAGTTGGAGACGGAGAAGCGCGTCCTGGCCAACTCAGAAAAGCTCTTCGGTGCGGCCACAGCTGCATACCAGGTCTTGTATGAAGATGATGCTTCGGCGCTGACGAACATCTCTGCGGCGCGCAAACAGCTGGAAGAGCTGGCGCGCTTCGATGGAAAATTTCTTGAGGCGCTGGCAGCGCTGGAATCGGCCAAGGTGGCGATTGAAGACGTGAGCGCCACGGCGCGCGATTATGCCGACGGAATTGATGCTTCACCGGAGCGGCTTGCCGAAGTGGAAGACCGGCTGGCGTTGCTGGACCGGCTAAAACGCAAGTACGGCAAGACCGTCGATGAAGCAATTGCTTACGGAGAGGATGTCGCCAGCAAGCTAAATGAACTCGAGAATCGTGAAGACGTGGTCCGAGATCTCAAGAAACAGCTCACGGCGGCTGCGGCCACCTATCTGGCAGCGGCGCAGACGGTTTCAAAACGCCGCTACAGCGCCGCGCGGGAGTTGCAGAAACTGGTTGAAGCAGAAATTAACCAGCTGGCCATGAAGGCGCAATTCAGGATTGAGGTTTCAGGAGCGGACGAACCGGCGAACTGGACGGCTGCCGGCTTTGATGGCGTGGCTTATATGATCTCGCCGAATCCTGGCGAACCTCTGAAGCCGGTGGAGCAGATTGCCTCCGGCGGCGAGCTTTCGCGCGTGATGCTGGCGCTTAAGGCCACAATCGA
>DASYKK010000202.1:0-7216 GCA_035995565.1 Candidatus Angelobacter sp. | reverse complement strand
GGAATGAGAGCCAGCGATGACGAAACCCGCTTGCTGCACAGTCGCTGTGAGCAGCTTACGCGGGCAGCAGAATGCGGCGGATGAGAATACCCATCCGCCGTTGCCGGCACGGCGCTCGCATAAGATCGCGCGATGGTCACTGCCAACGCTTGTCCTCGCATTGCTGCCCAAGTGTCCTGCTTGTTTGGCGGCCTACGTGGCGCTGGGAACGGGAATCTCACTGTCAGTGGCGACCGCCTTACTACTCAAAACATTCGTGGTAGGCCTATGCATGGCCACGCTCCTTTGGGCCCTATTCAGCACCTTCCGCACCGCACCAATCAGACGGTTGCTTCCAGGCAATCGCCTGTACTAAAACCGAACCGGGCGTCGGCAAGGCGCCCTTTTTTTTCTGTCGGGCGTTCGGCCGGCAGGCGCGGATGTACGCGCGGATCTTTTCTATAGGTGCCGTCCATAGACCGCGGGGCAAGGCTGTCGTCACTTCCCAATGTGGTATTCCGCTCATGGTAAGAGCGCCTTAAGAAACAAATGTATACTGGTTTAATAAATCAGGCGTATTGGCATGCCCGCCTGTTGTGAGGTTCGGCCATTGAATTCCCTACCGTTCGCTATCGCGTTTAGATTGTTCCTGCTGTGCTCGATTGCCCTGCAAGCGCAAACCAGTGGAAGCCAGCAACAGCCGCCGCCAGAGAACCCGAAGCTTCTTCAGCGTCCTTCCACGCCTGTGACCCCGGAGCGCCCGGCTGAAGAGGTTGCAGCTCCGCAGCAAATAGAGCTAACCGTGCCCGCCGGTACACCAGTCCGGATCGCGCTCTCTGGCCGCGTGCGCATTGCGCGCGAAGGAGAGGCAGTAAACGGGAAAGTGACTGACACGGTATACGCATTTGATCAACCAGTGATCCCGGCGGGCAGCGAGGTTCGCGGCCACGTGGCACGGGTTGCGCCAGTCTCGAAACTGCGCCGCACAATGGCAGCCGCAGATGCCGATTTCAGCCCTGCGCATCAATACACCGTCACCTTTGACAAGATCATACTGAACGATGGGCGGCAGTTGCCGGTGGTGACGACGGCGACGCGCGGCACCCAAAATGTGATTCACCTGGTGAGCGATCCGGGACGCGCCGCGAAAAGGAAAAATGCCGCAGGAAAGGCCGTTGATAACGCCAAGCAGCAAGTTAAAGACACTTACCATCGTACTGTGACCGAGATTAAGTCGCCCGGCAAAGTGCACCGTGCCAAGCAATATCTGCTGGCGCAGCTTCCCTATCGCCGGCAGTATCTGGAACCAGGGACGCGCTTTGACGCCGACCTGGAAGCGCCGCTTGATTTTGGACCGGCCACGCGCATTCCCGGACAACTTGGCTCGGTTGGCATGGAACCGGCCCCCGACACGATGCTGCACGCGCGGCTTACGGCTGAGGTCAGCTCAGCCACCGCGAGCCACGGCACGCCTATTGAAGCTGTCCTAACCGAACCCGTGTTCAACGCTGACCATCAACTCCTGCTGCCAGCCAACAGCCGCATCATTGGTGAAGTGATGCACGCCAAGCCGGCACGCAAGCTGCACCATAACGGTGAATTGCGTGTTGTCTTTGAAAAGATTGAGACGCCCGAAGGGCTGGTACAGGCCATGCACGGGAGTCTGGAAGGCGTTGAGGTAGCTAGCACCGCCAATATGAAGCTCGATAGCGAAGGCGGCGCCCACACCACTGACAGCAAGTCCCGCTATCTTTCCACCGGACTTTCTGTTCTGGTTGCCGCTGCCGCGTCGCACCACGAAAGCGACGGAGGCGCATCAGACGGCGCCGCCGATCCTGGGGCGCGGACTGCCGCGGGCGGCTCAGGTTTTAAGCTCGTGGGTGCGGTGATAAGTCTGGCGTCAAATTCAAAGGTATTCTCGTCCGCGCTCGGCTTTTACGGCGCAGGAATGTCAGTCTATTCACATTTCCTTTCTCGCGGAAAGGATGTTGTGTTCCCCAAAGATACCCCAGTGGAAATCACTTTCGAGCGAGGTCACGCCGGAGGGCCGCCCGCGCCGTGAGTTTTCAATAAGAACGAGAGAGATCAGAGAAATTTCACGAGCGCGTCCATTGTTTCTTTGGGATTTTCTTCCATCATCCAGTGACCGGTATTTTTCAGAACGATCACCGTGGCGTCACTAGAAACCAGCTTCATCTGGTCTCCCAGTAAAACTCCGTTCGCCTTCTCGCCACCAATCGCCAGCACCGGCATCGGCAGTTTGGTTTTGGCAAACTCAGCAAAGTCTTTAGCGGCTTGCGGGAAAGAAACAAAGTAAGCCCAGCCGGCGCGCATGCGTCCCGGCCTGGCGTATGCGGCGGTATAAGCCTGGCGATCGGCTTCAGGGATCGAATGCGTTTTGTCCGCGGCAAAGTCATTCCAGTAGTGCTCAAAGTAGGTGCGCTCGCGGCCCGTGACCAGAAGCTCAGGAGTAGGGCCGTTGAAGCGGAAATGCCATATGCCAGGATTGTTGTACACGTCTTCCCATCCGGCAACGCCGGGAAGAAAGGCGTCCATCACCACCAGCTTCGTGACTTCAGAGGGAAACTGCGCCGCGTAACCATAGGCCACCATCAAGCCAATATCATGGCCCACGACCTCAGCTTTCTCCACGCCCAGCGAACGGACCAACCCATGAACGCGAGTGGCCGCCGTCTTCATGTCCATGCCATTGGCTGGGATGGAAGAGTCGCCAATGCCGGGCAGGTCTGGCGCGATCACGGTAAAGCGCTGCGCCAGCAGCGGAATGAGCGGCTTCCACATCAGCGATGTTTCCGCATAGCCATGAATCAGCACGACCGCCGGGCCTTTGCCCGCCGTCATGTAACGGAATTGAACGCCATCAACTTCCGCGGTGCGGGACACAATGTTTTTAGTTGCACCATCAGCCTGTGCTAGAGCTGAAAGCGAAGCGGTAAACACCAGCAGAATGGCTAGAGCCGGACGGATGCGGATGATGGAAAAACGATTCATAAGAACTCCTGGGGGAATTTAATGTAGCGCCCGAGCGCCGCCGCCTTTCAATGCAAGCAGCATAGAAGTAGTAAAGGTAAGGGTAACGATCCGCGCGACTTGATCCGATTGAAAACCGGTCGATTGAAGCCCCGCGCGGATCGTCGATTATTTTCTGCGCAGTGACCTAAACTGCTCGAACGCCAACAACTCCAAGCTCCGTGCCCGGCAGTGGCTCGTTGGGCTTCATCCAATAGGCCATGATCGCGCCAAACAGCAACAGGCCAATGCTACCCAGGAATGGCAGGTCCCAGTTGCCCGTCTTCTGGATCACATACCCAGCCACCAGCGGAGACACTGCCGCTGCCAACGCTGACCCAATATTCATCAACCCGCTCGCCGTGCCGGAGAATCGCGGAGCAATGTCCATGGGGATCGCCCAGAACGGGCCGATGGTAAATTCCGCGAAGAAGAAGGCCGCGCTCAAGCAGAGTGCCACCGTATTCAAATCATGGGACCGCAGCACAGGTATCATGAAAGCCAGTGACAGCAGGAAGCCGGCAATCACCAAGTTGCGCCGCGCCTTGTTGCGATCGCCTGTCCTCTTCAGGATGTAGTCGCTCACCCATCCGCCCACCGCGTCGCCGACCACACCCAGCAGGTATACGCCACTGGCAAACAGCGCGGAATTCTTCAAGTTAAGCTTGTAGCCGTGCATAAAGAACGAAGGCAGCCACGTCAGATAGAGCCAGAGTGTCCAGCCGTAACAGAAATAAACCAGCGTCACCGGCGCCATGCGCTTGACGAGCGCGCTCCAGGGCACCGGATCTTTCTTTCTGTCTTTTTTTGAAGCGTAGTCAGGAAGGACCGCCAGCTCTTCCTGCGTGATGCCGCGGTGGGTAGCGGGATTGTCGCGGAAATAGAACCACCACACCAGGGACCAGATCAGGCTTATTCCGCCTAAAACAATAAACGATACTCGCCACGAACTGATCTTGATCAACCACGCCACCAGACCTGGAGTAAAGAAATTTCCGAGCCTGGCGAAGGCATGCGTGATTCCCTGCGCGAATCCTCGCTTCTCTGCGGGCATCCAATCGGCCAACGCACGCGTGGCGGTAGGAAAGGTTGCGCCCTCGCCCAGCCCCAGCAAGACGCGGCACAGGATTAGCGCCGTTAAGCTGCCCACCAGCCCGGTCAAGATCGTTGCGGTCGCCCAGATCACTCCACACACCGTCAGCGTCAGGCGCGCCCCGAACCGATCACTCAGCCAGCCTCCCCACACCTGCAAGGCCAGATAGGCCCAGCCAAACGCGGAGAACACCCAGCCCAGTTGCACGGTGCTGAGATGCAGGTCTTTTTGAAAAACCGGACCCGCAGTGTTCACGTTAATCCGGTCAATATAGGTGAGCCCATACATCAGGCAGACCATGAAGAGCACCAGGTTGGTGGAAGAGAAAATTCTTTGAACGGCGCTGCGTCGTTGTGCGACCGGAGCGGGCGAGGTTTGAAATGTAGACATGGTTTTGTGCCGCCAGTTTTATCAGGAATGAGCGTTCTCAGCAATGCTCTTCTTCGCTTAATTTCAAGGAAAGCCTTGCGGGACGATGATACGCCGCAGAAAAGCGATGGCCATTTTGCCCATCTGCCTTCACTTTCTCTTCCCAAGCAACATCCGGCTACTCAGGAGCATCATACTCGACTACACCCGATTGCAAGCCCGAAGAAAAGAGACCCCTTGCCCCAACCGCTGGTGTTTAAAAAAATCGATAAGGCGCTACCTCAAGCGAGAGTTGTTATCCAGAAGACTGAAACCAGGCTCAAAAAGAAAGCCATTCTGTTTGCAGGCATGACAGAAGCCGAGGTAATCCGCAAAGCGCAGGCGGGCGATGTGCAGTGTTTTGAGGCGCTTTACATGCACAACAAACGGCGCATCTTTTCCCTTTGCCTGCGTATGACCAACAACTACGCCCAGGCTGAAGACTTTACCCAGGAAGCTTTCCTGCAGCTCTATCGCAAGATTGGGTCGTTTCGCGGCGAATCGGCATTCTCAACCTGGCTGCACCGGCTTTCAGTGAATATCATCCTGATGCATTGGCGCAAGAAAGGCCTTGCTGAAGTTTCACTGGAAGAGACTTTGGAGCCGCAGTCCGAGGACGGTCCCAGAAGAGACATTGGCAAACGGGACGACGTTCTGCATGGTTCGATTGACCGCATGACGTTAGACAACGCCGTCGCCAGCCTTGCTCCCGGCTACCGCATTATTTTTGTGCTGCATGATGTAGAAGGCTACGAGCACAATGAAATCGCGGAGATGCTGGGCTGTTCGATTGGAAACAGCAAATCGCAACTGCACAAAGCGCGCATGAAACTGCGGACGTTGCTGCCGCGCGTCAGCAGCGCGAAAGCGAATGACATCCAAGTGCCGGAGATGGCCGTAGCCGCGTAAAATCTGCTTTTAACGATCGCACAATCCAAAAACACAGGCGCTCGCCGAAGGCCAATTTCTTGCCCGGCGAGCTTTTCACTGGCATCAGCCCGCAGCCAATTTTTCCGTGCGTGGGAAACCCAGTCTACGGGATTAATCCTTGCTCGGCCTTTTAGGCTTGAGATCACAATCCTGTTTGACCCGGGCCAGATCAAGTCCGGCGGGCGAGAACTCGGCTATCTCCGGTCCTCTTGGTCCGGGAATTTGTACCTTGAAGATGTGAGCGTCAAGCAATTCGCGCGTGGTGCCTTTGTCCATGGAAAGGAAGCGGCCACGAATCCAGTTCCAGCCGTGATAGTGGTGCGTGTCATCAACGCGGACCATGACTTCTATCTGCGGCTGTCCCCAGATGCCAGGACGGTTCGGCGGCCCCAGCGGCATACCGGGATTGAAATCGGCGTATGAGTATTTGTGATTAGTGCACACAAGTTCGATTCGCGGCTTGTAGTCCGGGCTCAGACTCAAGTAGTTATCCGATTGAAGCTCAAAGCGGACCTTCCTGGCGGTGGTCATCTTATCTTCAGAACGAAATTCGACCCACTTCCCTCCCACGCTAACGCCGTCACCTTCTCCCTGGTAGGGGCTCATGATCCTGTTCTGAGCGCCGACCGAAAGCACTGCAAGACCAATCATGGCTAAGCGTGAATAAAACGTTCTAGCCGCCAGGCCGCCATGGTTGCTTCTGCTGTTACTTCTTAAAATACCGCCGACGAATTGCGATGCTTTCAAGTTCGCCTCCGAACAAAATAGATTTTTGCCAACGCGTGCCATGAAACGATAAGACTTCAAATGAATTCGGACAGTGCATTAATGCACTTCATGGGCCAAATTAGGTTCGCAATTAATTGCTGATCCACATAATTATTTGACTGTGCACTAACAATTGGTGGTTTTCAACCAGTCGAAATGGTTGATTTTGGCCTATGCCGGCCATGCTCCGCCTCGCGCCACGCCGTTCGGTGGCACGGTTCCCTTTTTGGAAAACTTTAAATATTCTTGACATGACACTGAGGGTACAATCGCTACCGATTTCACAACACAAGGGGACCATGTGACTGGAAAGAATCGATCTGCTGGGGTGACTGTAATCGCAATTTTAGCGCTCATCGGTTCTGCCCTTCTGCTGTTGATGGCCGTACTTATGGCGTTCGCTATGTTTGTGGCGCCAACTCCAGGCTCAAACGACGTTCCCCTGCCGCCTATGTTCTTTAAGGTGTTTAAGGTTGTGCTCCCGCTTTTTTATGCGCTACCTGCCATATGGGGAATCGTGACCGCGGTAGGTCTGCTCCGCCTCAAAAACTGGGCGCGTATTTCGACCATCGTGTTTTCCGTGCTCCTGATCGTATTTGGCGCGTTTGGAGTGCTAACGTCGATGGTATTTTTCCTTAAACCGCCTTCGGGCAATGGCCTCGATCCTAAAGCGGCTTTCTTTATAGGCGTGGCGATGGCGGTGTTTGCGCTGGTTCAAATCGGCATCGGTATCTGGTGGATGGTTTTTTTCAATCGCGCAGAAGTAAAAGCACAGTTCCTGCCTCAGCCGCTTCCATTCCAACACTCAGGACAAGGCGCGGACCCGTATGCCATTGATCCTCGTTACTCCACATTAGTACCTCCTCCGGGTCTGCCGACCGCGCCGGATGTGCCGAGTGCAGCCCCGACTCCCAGTGGGCGACCCTTAAGCGTCTCCATCATTGCCTGGTATTTGCTGGCTGGATGTCTGTTCATTCCTCTTAGCCTTTTCTTGCATTCCCCCACCGC
>DASYKK010000201.1:0-17695 GCA_035995565.1 Candidatus Angelobacter sp. | reverse complement strand
CGATCGCCCGCCGCTCATCTTCCAGATCGTGCCACAGTATCCGATGCGCACCGGGATCTTCCGCCCGCAGCTCCATCATCTTCGCAATCCGCAGCGCCAGGCTGTTGCGCTTTTCCCGCGCCGCGCCCACCATGCTGATGTTTTCCCCGCGCATCAGCTTGCCCTGCTGCCATCGGTTCTGGGATGTTCCTTTGCGTTCCTTCGTGTCCTTTGTGGTTAATTCTTCCCCGGTGTTGACCTCATGCCACCGCACATCCAATTCAGGCAGCACATATCCTTCATCCGAATAGCCCAGGTCGCTCGGCTTCTGTACGAACACCGCCCACGTCGAAAGCCACAGCCAGAATTCCCGCTCTTTGTGCGGATGCAGCGTGAGCGCGTCCATCTTCGTGCTGTTGCGCTTAAAGAACCGTGTCCGCGCGGCGCTGATGTCCATCACGTCCAGGAACGCCGAGTAGCTTAGCAGCTCCTGATATTCATTCGGGCTGGGTGTGGCCGTGGCCACGTACTTGTAACGGGTGTCGCGAAAGTGTTTAAACGCAAACTCACCAAAGGTCTTATTGCCGCGGCCTCGCAGAACGCTGGCCTCGTCCAGGCTGACGCCGACAAAGCCGCGCGGGTCCATCTTGCCATCTCTGATGGTTTCGTAATTCGTCAGGTAGATGCCCGACTCTTTGCATTCCTTGATGCGCCGGACGAAGGTGATCTTGATGCCCAGCTTCTCGGCGTCGCGCTTGAATTCCTGTCTCACACCCAATGGCGCGACGATCAGGAACCGGGCTGGCTCTTTCTTGGGGGTTTTCTTCTCCGCTCCTCCGTGTCTCCGTGGTGAAGATTGGTTTTTGCTCTCATGCTTGATTACTTGATTGGCGATCTCCAGTTGCACCATGGTCTTGCCCAGGCCGAACGATGCAAAGATGGCGCCGCGCCCTTTCCTCAGAGCCCACAGCACCATGTCGCGCTGATGCGGCTTCAGCAGCTTGTGGACAGCGCTGGCCGGCAGCTCGAATCCCAGCTCTTTCTGCTTGATCACCTTGGCGCGCAGAAATTCTTCGTAGGGGAGCCTTACAGACATCAGTAGGCCTCCGCGCCGGTGTTACCATATAGGTTGAGGTGACTTGCTCTATGCCTGACTATGCAATTAGGGTTGAACTGGAAGGCAATCCTACCTGGGATCAATATCAAGCCCTTCACCAGTTGATGGCCAACTATGGCTTTTATCAAACCATTAGAGGAACGTCGGACACTGGCGAGGCCAATCTCTTTACCTTGCCGCATGCCATGTATTTCGGTTCGTACGAATCGGATCATCCAACGCCCATTCGCAATATCTTGTCGATCGCCATCAGGGCTCAGATTCAGAACAACATACTCATTTTCGTCGTGAAATCTGAAAACTGGTCTATCCTTGCCCACGCGAAAGCTATCCCCTAATTCCAGCGCCTCAGTCGTCATCTCGTCTCCCCCGAATGTTCTTAACTCCCGGCTTTCCCCGCGGACGCCCCTTCCAATAGCCGAGCCGCGTCAGCTCTTCCTCCAGAATGCGGAACAGTTTCTGCCTCGGCTTGAGCCGTCGCAGCCAGTACCGTAAATAATTCTCACTTACACGTAACGGCATATTAGTGGCCACTATCCTGCATTGTTTCCCGTGGAACTATTGCTTTCGCCCTGCTCACTCGCAGCTCGGTCTACCTGGATCGCGAATTCAGCCATTAAATTCACAACCGCTGAAAACGTGAATAGTTGACCTTTCGTTAAGCCCATTTCCAGCAGGCCACCTTCGGCTATGGATTCCAGTTCTTTTTTGCTAAGAGCCTTACATGTCATTCCCCCGCTCCCTTCGCCTTACTCCGTGTCTCCGTGCCTCCGTGGTGAATATCCTGCTTTTGCAAGTACTGCTCCGCCAATCTGCGTATGTGGCCGCCATCGGTCTGCAGCTTCTTCACCAGCTCTTCCGGCTTTTCCTGCCTCAATCCTTCGATCTGTTCTTTCTTCAGGCCCAGCGCCCGCGCGACTTCAGGATCGCTGCCATGCTCGGCCATCAGGTAATAGGCCAGCACCTTGTCGCCCTGGCCATCGCGATGGATACGTCCAATGCATTGCTCATGCACTCCAGGAGACCAGTCCAGTTCGCCAAAGACCACGGTGCGGCAGATGCCCTGCAATCCGTCCACGCCGGCGCCTGAGCGCAGGCTCATGATCAGGACCTTGCTGGTGCCGGCCAGAAATTCATTCTTGGCATGGTTTTTCGCTACGACGCTCTCCGTGCCGGTGTACATCAGCGGACGCAGCTCCCACAGTTTGTCCAGCCAGATGGAGTACACCTCGCGATGCCAGCCGTACAGCACAACGGGTTCGCCGTTCTCCACCAGCAGGCGGACGAACTCGGCGACGTATGGCGCCTTGGCAATGCCGGTGGCCTGGCGCAGCAGATTGGCAAACATCTCGCTGGCCTGCATCTTCTCGCCGCGATGATGCTCGTTCTGTTTCAGGATGGTCCGCGCCAGCTCCGCGCAACTCGCGCTTACCTTGTCCAGTTCGTGAAGGTTGGCGTCAATGCGGTGCGGGACCTTCGTCAGCTCGGGCAGCTCGCGTCCCACGTCCGCCCGCGTGCGCCGCAGCATGATGCCGCTTTCTTTCAGATACGCCCCGAAAGCATGCGGATCGATAATGCCGATCTGTTCATCTCTCTGCCCCGTCCAGCACCACTCGCGATGGAATTCTTCGCGTGTGCCCAGCGCTTCCGGACGGATGCAGTTCACCACGTTGTAAATTTCGCCGCCCTGGTTATAGATCGGCGTGGCGCTCAGGCCCATACGGAACCGCACGGACCCGGAGATATGCAGCGCGGCGTTATATTTGTCGCTGTCCGCCCGCCGCAACTCCTGGCACTCGTCATAAATCACAGATCGCACCAGCGGTGAAATATGTTCCGCCCAGCCGTGCAGCTTGGCGTAATTCATGATCACCACGTCGGGGAAGTGTTCCGGGATGGCCATCTGGATTGCCAAGCCCTTCTTTGATTTGCTCAGCGCTTTGCGATCGGTGAGGTCATAGGGCTTGCCGCTCTTCGCGATGTGAATTCTCAGTTTTGGCGCAAAGCGTTTTATCTCGGCTTCCCATTGCAGCGGCAGATGCGTCAGCGTTACCACCAGCACCGGCAGCATTCGCGGATCAGCAAATGCCGTGATCGCGCTCACCGTCTTGCCCAAGCCGACATCGTCGGCCAGCAGCAATCCGCCCTGGCTGAGCATCACCGCCGCGGCTATGCGCTGATATTCCCGAGGCGGCAGCGCCAGCTCGAATTCTGGCGGCGGCATGCGCCGGCTGAGCAGCTTATCTACCAGCGCGGTTTGTTCGCGATGCTCTTCCGCCTGCTTTGCCAGCCGCGTGCGGTCGGCGCGGTCCGGGATCTCCAGCGGGTAGCGTTGGATGAACCAGCGCAGATCGTTGCATGTCTCTACCGTGTCCGAGATAAAGAATGCGCCGTGCTGCTGCTTGTCGATGCGGGCGAAGACGCGCTTCAGCCGCAACGCCACATGCGGCGCGCACTTGATCACCCAGCCCTTCTTGCCCTTCTGACTCGTGACGTATCTGACGGTCCCATACGTCATGCGGCAGGGTCCTCCGCATTGGCGATTTCCAACAATACGTCTGCATGGCACGGCTGATCGAGTGGGCACCAGCACGCTAAGTCTTTGCCGCGAAGCTCAGCAGCGGCCTCAAATTTGAGCTTCCTGCCTTCTGTTACCAATTTCCGAAACATGTCAACAGCTTCAGCCGGCGTATCGCATTTGAAAGCATCGTGCATGCACTCGCCCGCCGAGCGGCATCCACAATTTGAGCGGCCAACGGTCCACAGATTGCCCCACTTCGTAGGTCTGCCCACATAGACAGTGTTCGGCGGCATCTTCCAGCCCTTTATGCGCTTGCGCTGGATGCGTCTTGGCTTCATCTTCCACCTCTCGCAGCATCCACAAGGTGTTTAAACGGGTTGGGCTTTTTGTCGCCGATGATCTTATTCAGCGTGACCCAGCGCGCGGCGTGATAGCCGAAGTTGCTGAACTTGTACCGGGCAAGGTTTTTGATGGCGTCGCGCTCGGCCTTCTCTCTGGCATATTTCAACCGGCCCACAGTGGCATCAATGGCAGCGATGTTGGAGAGACCTGTCTGCGTCACGTATGCGCGGCCTGGTTCGCCATCCCAAAGAAACTTAAAACTGAAATCTTTAAGCCGCTCGCCCGAAATGCCGCTCACATTCAAGCCTTCAGGCTCTCTGTGTTCCTCTGTGCCCTCTGTGGTGAAGGGTTTTGTCATAGAGCCACCCCGATGCACAACGTGACAATCGGTTTGCCGTTGAATTCATCCGGAATATCCAGATGCTTGGCGCACGTCGTCACCAGCAGTACTTCCTGAATGTCGTCTCTCTGTGCATAACGATGAATCTGCCGCGTGACCTCGCTCAGGCTGCCGCCGATCTTGATTTCAATGGCGACGGTGTCGAGCAGGAAATCAGGCCGGTCCGTCTGGCTGACGCGCACTTCGCGCATGTAAGCAATTTGGTTCATGTCCAGACATTGCGCCACGGCGCGCTGCAATTCATCCTCGGTGGACGAAGCGAAGGTGTACTGGCGGAAGAGCTGTTGCAATTGAAACGCGGGGAAATGTGGCGGCTCGTGGATCATGCTGGCTCTCCCTTACTGGCGTCAGTAAAGAGCGCAGCCTGGCTGGCTAATGCTTGCGCCTTTCGGTTTGGGCTTCTAGCCGGTGCCACCTTTCGCACGCTGCCATTGCTTTCTTGAAGAGCGGGGTTTCCAGAATGATGTCCAGATCGTCCATCTCCAGCTCCGCCGTTTTCATTTCCTCGAACGCTTCCCGCGCCAGCCGCCGCAGCTCTGCCTGATTCTCCATCTCCGTGTCTCCGTGTGGATGTTTGGCCGCTCATCACGGCATCACAGAATTCAACGATGCGTTCCGCGCTCAGGTGATCGCCACACCACTCGCCCTGGTAGTCCGGCCCGGCGCCGCGCGTGGCCGCGTGAAAACTCACCTGGCCTTGTGGCAGATCGACGTACAGCACCCACTCAAAGCCCGGCGTGTCAGGATCTTGCTGCCAGCCGTAGCGAATAGAAAGCTTGCCGATGTTTACTTCGTGCTTCCCATGCTCCGCGATTGAGCGGGAAACTTCATAGCGCTCCAGAGCTTCGCACAACAGTCCCATCGACCAGTTCTTGCGGTTGTAAGCTTCACCCTTGTGCGCCCGCCGCTGATACAACTTGGCCCGCGCTGAGCATTTCTGCGCGCGAAACAGATTCATCGCGACAATTCCCAGCGGCCCGCGCTTCTCCAGTTCAGCGTAGAAGGCCTTGGTCACGTCGCCATTGCTGCCAACGTAGACATCAGCGGCGCTGTGTTTAAACTCAGACACGCGCCGTCCCTCCGCTTTTGTTTTCTCCGTGCCTCCGTGCCTCCGTGGTAGATGCTTTTGAATTGGCCTCAGCGGGCCGAGAATTGCACTCGGCTGTGGACACAGGTTGGCCATCACCACTTACTGTTCCCGCTTTCGAGATTGGTTCCCCGCCAGATGGGTAAATGACATCGGACGATTCCACCTTCGCCAAGCGGTGTGCCCCGTACGGATTCCGCTGGCTTCGATAAAACTCATCCCATTTCTTCCGGCCTGCAATTAACGTGAGGTGGCTAGCGCCAACCACGCCACCTCCGGAGACACTGATGTAAGCTCTGCTCCGACGATGCTTCTTAACCCGCGCACGTTCACGCTTTCCAGGCCGTCGCGCCGACCACAATTTCTGGCTCGGTCTACCCATGTTCGGTCTTCCTCTCTACTCGTCTGGGATCGCGTCACTGTCCGCGATGCCGCTGAGATAAAAGTTCCCTTAATCGGTTCGTGGATGCAACATCTCGTTTGTGACAATGCGCCCGTCTTCTTCCACACCCATGTCGCTCTCGACGGCATCGACACAAGCTTTGTCGATGGCATCAGTCAGCCACGTACTTCCATCCTCGCGCTCAATCTTGAGTCCGTCAGCCACACCCTTAGCAAACTTGTGTCGATCAATCACTTTAAACTCGCGTCGATAATCACTCACCTTGTCGTCGTAAGGCTGATTGTCTTCGCCGATTTCAAAACAGAACGCTAGAGTATCCACACCGATACGGATAACGAGATGGTCTTCCTCAACTCCAACGGTCAAAGGCAGTCCTGCGGGTGTCTTCGATTTCAAGTCAAGTTGCATTTGCTAAAAACCTCCCAAACTTTTTTCAGGCTGAATGTTGACTACTGACGGCTGTACGTTCCTGGCGACCCGGCCGCTTGCGTGGTACCAGCAGTTTCGTCACATGCACCGGGGCGTATTCTTTTTCCAGCTTCGACTTGGGCGAGTTCGAACGGCCGCCGCAATGCCGTACCATCTGGTCCACTTCTGACTGCATGCCCAGATCGGCGATGGTCCGGCTGAGCGTGTTGCGATGCATGCCCAGCTCGCGAGCCGCCTTGCACTGATTGCCGCGGTTCTCTTTCAGCGCTCGCAGGATGAACCGTTTCTTGAACTCGCGAACGCCTTCGCCGTACATAATCCCGGTGCTGTAAATGTCTTTGATCAGGTCTTCCAGTCGTTCTCTCATGTCGATTGTTCTCTCCTTGGCGGCTGGGTTTTTGGATAATGCCGGTTCCAGCTCGTCTAAAATATCGCGCACATTTCCGAATTGGGTCATAGCTGATCCTCTGAGCGGATACTGATCAAGTTGCCCTTGTAGCGCGCCATTATTTGCTGGGCCGCATTACTTAAAGCCGCCCATATCTTTTGCGCCATCACGTGGGACATCGGGCCGCTAAACGTGATCACAATAACTTTCTTTCCTCCCGGCTCAGTCAAAGAAGCGGGTTGTTCCTGCGTAATCTGCTGCGCCACTGGCAATCGCTTGATCACATCGGAGAGTTTTTCCATGCTGCTCATGCGCTGGCCTCCCACTGCTGCGCGGCCATGTCCTGTTGCGTAAGAAACTTCACATCATCGGCGCGTTCGCCGATCGCTTCCTGAATCAGATCGCCAAACTTATCGCCGATCTGCCTGAATTCGCTGCTGGGCACGCACACGTAGAGAATTCTCCGGCGAATCCCGAACGCATGCGTGGGCTTGAGCCAGGTATCAAAGCTGTGCCGTGAAACCTTTTCTGTGAGCTTTGTCAGAGTGTTGACCCACAACAGTCCATCGGAAGTGAAGTCTGGCGGGTAGTCAATCGATCCCACCGGCTTCGGTTTCTCCGGCTCAGGGAAATTGATTTCCTGCTGGCTGTCCAGGACAGCGAGGTATTTCCACTTGCGCCACTCGGGATCTTCAGCCAGAAATTCTTTGGCTTGCGTGGGAGTCAGCCCGCCGCGTCCGGCGAGGATGCAACTGAACAGTTTTTTGTCGTACTCCGGATCGTAGGAATCAGGTCCGTTGCGCCGGATATACAGGGCCAGCTTTTCGCGGGCGATCATCATACTCGGCGAGGGGGGCCGCTCCCCCTTTTGATAGTTTGTTTTGATAGTTTCATTTGAGAGTTTCTTTTGTGGGTGAACTGGGTTCACCAATGGCGCTGAACCTGCTTCACCACCATTGCGATCATGGTTCACCACCTCTGGTGAACTGGGTTCACTGGCTAGCTGGTGAACTGGGTTCACTTCTATGCCCTCATCAGCTAGTGAACTGGGTTCACCAGCATAGGAACTCTGTTCACCTGCATTGTTCGCCTCGTCTTTCCTTGGCGACCCGCCAGTTTTGCGCCGCGGCTGGCGCTCTTTTGGCTTAAGAACATCGCACGCTTTGTCCATGTCGCAGGACGAATTCAGGGAATATTCCTGCCCGTACTTCCCGACTTCACCGAGCACCAGTACGCCGGCATCGACCAGATCGGCAAAGCCATCGATCACGCACCGGTTGGAAAGACCTGTCTTCTCGATCGCCTGGGTGACGGATATTGCGTCCCATTTCTTCTGCCAGCCGTAGGTCTGCCGGGCCACACAGCACACGATCTTCCACAGCGCCGGCGCTACCACCGGCATGAGCCGGTCCAGCAGGATATTTGGGATCTGCGTGCTATAGAGCTTCAGCACGCCTTCGGGTTTTTGGTTCGTCTCAGCCATGCGTGAGTAGTAGCGTGAAAATAAAAATTCGGTCAAATTGGCCCATAATTCGCGGTCTAGCCCTCTGCCACTTGCCCTGCCGCCATTTTTTTTCTGCGCTCGATCCAGTGCTTCTTCATGCCGTCCGATATCGTCCGCCGTTGCTCAGCCGTCCGATACTTGTAGCGTTGGCGGCCGGTGCTGCTTCCGTCGCGCAGCAACTCGATGACGCGATCAAGCCGGTCCCGTTTATGCTCCAATGCGCTGATGATCTCTTCTGTTTCCATCGTTTTCTCCTATGCTTGGGCTAAGTGCTAACGGCTTCGTCTTTCTGCTTCCGCTTCAGAAGCGCCATGGCCTGAATGAACGCCACCAGGCGCAGGCCGTCGCCAAAGCGTCGCCGCAGATCGGCTTTGATGGACGCGGGCAGCGGCTTCCAGCATTTCCAGCAGAAATGCTCCATCTTGCGCTTCACCGTTTTGTCGAATGGGCAGCTCTCTGTCATGAAGGAATCAACCATCAGCCGCGCCATATCGATGCCCTGCCCTTCCATGGCCTGGCGCAGCTTATTGGCTTCACACACCAGCGTGGACAGGTGGGCATAGCGTCCGTCCGGCATCTTGGACACGGCCACGCCGCGTCCGCAGAGGATGCATAGCTCGGCGAAGCGTGCATCGTCTGCGCTGATGGCTGGTGTGTGCAGCACGGTGCTCATTTGCGACGGCCCGAGGCCTTGGCTTTTTGTTTCTGGCTACTAACCTTTGGCTTTTGCTTCGAAGCGGGCGCAGGCTTCTTCACCACTGGTTTGGTTTTTTCTTTGCGATCCTTGCCGGCCTTTGCGGTGGAAGGCTTTTGGTTTACTGGCGTCTGTTTTTTTTCGAGGCTATCGGCAAGCTTTTTGTATCCCTCGGCGTTATGCTTCTCAAGATCATTAGCTGCCAGACTCTTGCAATGTTCCGCCGAGCAGACGTTTTTATGGACATCAGTGAGCGGAGCGCCAATCGGTATCCATGCGCATCCGCCTTCGCACGGCGTCAGATCGGTGCAGCCGCAATAGAAGCAGGCCTTCTCGATCCGCGCGGTCAGCTCTTTGCGCACCTTGCCCAGGTCGAGCTTATTGCGCTTGGCCCACATCTTCACCTGGTCCGACTCATGGTCGATGGTGTCCGGGACCATCAGCAGCCACACCAGCCGCGCAAGCTGCATCAACTCTTTGCCATTCTTGATCTTCTCGATCGGGTCAGACTCGTAGAGTTTGTCAGGGTCAAGACCAAGCCCGGCGATTACGCGATCAGCATCGAAGTACTGGTTCTGAAGGAAGAATTCGGCAATGGGCCGCAGGAAATCTGCGCCTAATATCTTGATCGACGCCGCTTCCGCCGCCAGCACGCGATGGACGATCAATTCATTGACCGCGGCTTCAGCCTTGTGCCGCGCCGCAGCCATGCGCTCTTCGCGATCGTCAACTACCATGGCCTGCACTGGTCTACCGGCCATCGTCGTGAAGCTAGTGGTGCTGCTGGCCATGCCTGCCGGCGATCCAGTACCGCCAGAATTCACTGCCGAGGGCGGCTGTGCCACATGTCCATCGTCATCCCCCGCTGTTCTCCGTGTCTCGTCTCCGTGGTGAGCGGGTTTTGCTTCGATGGGAATCACTACGGGCGGATGTTTATGCACTTTGCATTTCGCATCCGCGCAGACGAACGGCGTATGCCCTTCCAGATCGCCGCCATTGATGTAGATGGCGCGGATAGTCTGCTTACACTCACCGCGTCTGGCCAGAACCCACTGGCCCGCCTTGAGGATGATCGAATTGGGCAATGCCGGCGCCACGGCTTCCTGCACCGAGATTTGCTGCAAGACCTGGCTGGTCATGCGCGCATTATCGCGTTCGTTATTGATATGGGTCTGGCGCTTCTGGACGAAGCATGCCGGTTTCATGCAGCGCTGTTTATCGTCGCCGGCAATCTCGGTAAACAACGCTGGATCGCTGCCGCTGCGGTGCGGGCACACAGTGCAAGCGCCGGCTGACGGAAGAAGATCGGCGTCGTCCAGCTTCCACGGCACTTTGCTAAGGTCGCACCGCTCATTGTCTGCGATCCATGAACGCAACGCCTTTTCCGACATGATGGGCGCGCCTGCTTCAGCTTTTCTCCGCACGGCCTCAACCACGCTGTGGTGATTGGCATTCCATGTTTCAGAAAACACCGCATACATCGCCCGCTCTTGGGCACCATAGTCGCCCAGCCTGGCAATCAGCACGGCATGGCCTTTGGATATCCACTTATTGCGCAGGATTTGCTTGGCCCACTCCGCCAGATCAGCCAGCTTGACCATGGAACTGATGTACTGCTGGGACGGCGCTTTGCCGCCCTTGCCCGCTGCAATCCCCTGAGAGATTTCAGCCAGCGTCATGCCCTCCGCGATCAGCACTTTATAACCTTCGGCTTCATCCAGCGGATCAAGATCTTCACGTTGCAGGTTTTCGATCTGCTGCAACTTCAATGCCTCAAAATTGCCGATAGGCCGCACGATGGCCGGAATTGTTTCCTTGTCGGCCGCATGCGAACCCCGCCACCGGCGCTCGCCAAAGACGATCTGGAATATCTCATCGCCGGGATTGAATGCGGGATCATAGCCACGGTCCATCACAAGCTGCACGTCTTCCGCCCTGGCTACCCATGGGCGCAGCAATGCTGGCTGCTGGACCCCATACACACGGATGCTGGCCGCCAATCCTGCTATCTTTTCAGGATCAAAATTCTTCCTCGGGTTATGCGGCGAGGGAGCAATGCGGTTCAGCGGAACGTGGACAACAATCTCCGCGATTCCTTCCGCTTTCTTGATCTTCGCCGCTGCGGAGGCCTGCACCGCGGTGCTGGGCTGTGCTGGCTTCTCTGCCTCGGCTGGCGGTGCGATCAATGATGGCTGCTCGGAGTTCTTGGTGGTGGCTGCTGTAGTCATGAATGCGGCTCTCCTTGAATTGTGGCTATTGGTTCCTGGCCATTTGTCTCTGGCTCTTTGGGCTTTGGAATTGCGTTAAACCAGTCGGCAAGCTCTTTGCGGTAAGCCTCTACCGATATTTCGCGGCGTTGAATGTCCACAGAGTGGCAACCGCCTGCGCCACCCGAACACATCGCGCAATCAGGACCGTGCTCTTCGATATGCACGGCCAGCTCGCGAATAACGCGGACGACATAATCCCAGTCGTCGCCGCCAATCGAGATGCGGAGTTCAAAGGGGTGGCGTGGCGCCGGTGGCAGAGTGCTCATGCCGGTTCCTCCAGTTTGATTGCGGCGACTTTCCCTTCAGCAGTTATTGCTCTGCCCTCCATGCTGTCGTACACACAGAACACGTCATAGATGGAATTGCATCCACGAAAAGGCGCATAGCTTTTGATTTGCATCGGAATGCCGTCAACCTGATAAGTCAGCCCTTCAATCGCTACGCGATGACTGTCGTTTTGCCGCCGCTCTTCCTCCAGGTCTTTAAGGGCTTGCTGGAACTGAACAAGCCTTTCATCGGGGGACATATTCGCCCACCACTTGCAGATGGGTTTAAATTCTTCCCCATCGTCACGGTCTCCAAAATGGGCTTCCGCTTCGGCGCGGTCGGATGTGATGAAGTCACAATGGAAGCACCGCCAAGGTGTCGCATTTAGAATGGCGTCCATCTTTTGTTCTGACGTCTGTATCTCAGCGCTCATCTGCGTTTATCAGCGGCAACAAATGCCGTTCCACCTTTCTTGCTTTCGGCTGCTCCAGCCGTCGCATGTTGTCCCAGTCATATGGATACTCGGTCCCGCAATCGAGGCAGACGATGTAAGTCTGCCCCGCCTTCCACTGGCCCAGCCTTATCCGGTTCGGCACGGTGATGGGCTTGCCCAGCCGCGTGCAGGGACAAAAGAACAGCCATCGAAGCCATCGCTTCACAAGCCCACCTTGGCGGCCATGGATTGCGGCTGCATCGCTTGAATCGCTTCAGCCTTTGCCTGTTTGTCGTTCTGTGCCTTGACCCGCTCCGCCGCAACCCTTTTGGCCAGCGCTGCTTCCGCGCCGCGCGCCTTCTCGATCTCCGCCAGCGCCCGCTTCAGCGCGGCCGGGTCGATTACTTTTTTGCGGGTAAGCATCTTCACCACTTCATCCACCGTGGCCGCATCATCGATCTCGTCGATCTCTTCAATGCCGAGCGCTTCTTCCAGCACCATGGCCAGCTCCACCACGTCGAGCGAGTCCAGGCCGAGATCGTCGCGCAGGCTGGCGTTGGCGGTGACGTTCTCCACTTCGCACCCCATAAACGAACCTTCACCGCTCAGGGCTTGCTTGATGGCGTCGATTGCTTGTTCACGGTTGAGAGTCAGCACGGTTTGCCTCCAGCCAGGAGGTCCGCGCCCATCAGCGCATACAGGCCCAGCGCTTGTTTGATATCGCCGTCGCCGGTGATCATCTCCGCGCCGTAGGGCGTAAGCGCATACCAGACGAGATCGCCTTCCGCGTCACAACGGGCATAGCCGCGCTCTTCCAGCGCCGTCATGGCGACGACCAGCAGCGTCATGCCTTCGGCCAGATCAGCGCTGGGAATGTGCTTGATCCTCCACAACGCGGTGAACGCGTCGATGGCGTCAACGCGGCCGGGATGCATCATGGCCAGCACCGCCAGCAATGAAGCTTCTAAATTCGATACCAGAGGTTTGGGTGCGCTCATGAAGCCGCCTTTGTCTCGATTGGTTCTGTCCAGTGATTAATAGAAGGGTGATCTTTGTTGAGTTGATTGGCGTAATTCTGGGCTTCTTCCTTCGGCAAGCCCATCGATCCGTGGCCCGTCATCGAGGTATGAAGTGATCGCCAATGGATTACATGGAGAAGTAGAGCTTCACTCATCTCTGAACCTCGCTTTCAAAGTTGATGGGCCTCACAGAAAGCGCAATCGCGATGGGCTGCACCCATACCGGCTGCGCCGATAGCTGGAAGCGCTCTCCGCTCCACGACGCCAGCAGGGCGTGGCCCATTACGCCGGCGATGACTTCCGCCGCGCCTGGCGGGACAGCGTTGCCGATGCGTTCACGTTTGGAAGAATCAGAATTGCCGCAGAGATCGAAAGCTTCCTCGCCAAACATTTCTTCCGGATCGACCAGCGATTGCAGCGCCGCCAGCTCCAGCGTGGTGAAAGGCCGGTGCCACGTGCCATCGAGCGAGCGGATGATGCAGACTAGTTTGGTCTTCTCTTCAGGAAGAACCAATTCCTTCGTCTCTGCGGTTAAACGCGGATCGGCCACACTCCAGCGGCCGTTGTCATAATTGCCTTGCGCCTGGACCGCGCCGCTTGGCTCATTCCAAGGAACAACGCCGTACTCACCGGCTGTCATGTAGGTTTCGCGATCGCGACGTATGCGCGGGTCCGCCACCGCGAAAGCTCCGTCGCCGGTTGTGCTGCCGGAGATCACTGTCCGTGTCGGCTTGTCCCACTCATTGACCTTGTATTTTTTTACGTGGTAGTCAACGGCAGGCATCCTTGGATCGGACACCGCATAGCCGCCTTCTTCTGAATGATGGCCGCCAATCACCGTGCCGGTGTTCTTGTCCCAGGGCGTGACGTGGTATTTGCGGAACAAAGGACGGTCAGGCGGACGCGGATCGGCGACGCATCCAGCTCCGCCCGCAACGTGATTGGCGCCGATGATGGCGCGGCTGTGTTCATCGAAACGGACGATGCGGTAAACGTTTTGATGGCGCGCTGCGCTCTCTGACATGCGCGGGTCCGCCACTGAGAACGGTCCTTGTCCTGGACTGCGCTGGCTGGTAACCACGCCAGTAGATTCGTCCCAGCGGCGCACGCCGTACTGGCTGAAGTCGTCACTTGAGTCGAAGCGCGGATCGGCCACAGAGAAATTGCCGTTGTTCGATTTCGCATTGCCGATAACCGTCGTGCCAGGACGCTTCCAATCGACGACTCCGAGATCGCCATTGCGGCCATCGACGCGCGGATCAGCGACGGCGAACTTGCCGGCCGTAGGCGTGGAATTGCCGATGATCGTTCCTGATGGGTCTTCCCATCGTTGAACGCCTAGCACGCTTTCATGCCAGGTCTGCGGGACGATCAAATAGTCCTGCAGCTTGCCATCGGCGACGCGCAGCTTGTTTAAACTACGCCAGTCGCTTCCCGCCTCGACGAAGGCCAGCCGCACCCAGGTCTTCCATTGCAGGTTGGGAATGCCATGCATCGGGCCGGCCGCGGGATCTCCAGGCAGCGGCATGCGGCTCAGGATCTCGCCCACCGCGCGCAACGGACGCTTGGGCGGCTGATAAAGAAATGCCGGGACCTTGGCCTGATGCCGCGCCACCATGAGGAAGCGCTTGCGCGATTGCGCCAGCCCGCCGATCTCGCCGCAATCATGCGTGGTCTCCGCCACGGCGTAGCCATAGGCGTGCAGCAATTCGGTGATCTGGTCGAGCAGCTTGCGGCCGCGGTTGGCAATGCGCGGAACGTTCTCAAAGATGAACAACTCGGGCGGATCGTCGGCCCAGGCTTCCAGCATCAGCCACAGCGCGCGGATGGCGAGCTGGTTCAGCGCCTGATATTTCCCGGACTGGCTGCGCGTCTCAGACAGCAGCCCGCTGAAGCCTTTACATGGCGCCGACAGAAAAACAATGTGCGGACGCTCATACCAGGCCGAGCGCTGGATATCTTGCGGCGTGGCTTCGCGCCAGCCTGGCGGCGGCTCATGACCGTGGAACGCGGTGTACTGGTCGCGCGAGAAGAGATCGATGCATGTGAGCGGGACGCCGGCCAGCTTGAGAAAATCACGGCATGCGGCCGGATCAACGTCAAAGCCGCCAATGCAGCGGAACTTCGCGCGCATGTTGGCCACGCGGGCCTGGCCTCGATTAAAACCTTTGGCGCCGCCGCCCAGGCCTCCGAAGCCGTGATAGACGCGAATATCGACGTCTGTAATCATTGGGCTCCATCTCCCAGCTGTTGGCCATTAGCCTTTAGCTTGGTGTCGATGGGCCTGAGCAGCTTCATGTCGCGCAGGATGTCCTCGATCAGGTGGCGACAGAGTTCCTTCGAATAGAAGGTGGTTTCGTCGGCGCGGAAATATTTCTCAAAAAGCTGCGGCAGGTTGACCGTGGGCCAGAGCTTGTAATTGGCGAAAAGATCGCCGTACAACTCAGGACGAATCAATGGGTGTGTGCTCACCGCGATCGGCCCTTTGTCTGGATGATCAGGGTCCTGCCATATTTCGTGAGGAATCACATTGACGTTGAGCTTCTGAATTACCTTGGTCAGGGCTTTCATGTCCCACGCGCTCAGTGTGAGGATGATGGGATCGCCCTGGTCTTTGGCCGGTGCATGCCAATAGAAGTGCTGCGCCAGCTTGAACGTCATGTGGGCGATGTGGTTCCCCTGCTCTCCAAGCGTGCCGATGTCTTCGCGCTGCCAGAGATAGATCGTGCTCTTATCCATCGCGCTCTCTTTTGCCGGATCAGTGTTATCAGTGGTCATCCGCGGTAAGCCCTTTCTTCGTTCATGCCACACACTCGCAATTGATCTTCTCGATCGCGACGCATGGGAAAAACTTGTTGCGCATCCTCTTGCTGATCGAGAGAGCGGACGAATAGCCGGATACGTCATTGACCATCAGCAGCCACTCGCGCTGCATCGTGCTCCACTGCCAGATGGCAAACTTTCCGGTTTGTCTTTGATCAGCGTTCATCTGCGATATCAGCGGCGAACCGCTTATTCCTTCACGATCTCCACATGCGTCAACGCGATGGCGCCGACGCCTTCCACAAAGACCACCGGCGTGTGTCCGCCCATCACTTCAGCCAGGCCGCAGGTCTTTCCTTCGCTGGGCTTGCCGTCGCGCATGCCGCAGCGATAAAGCACTCTGGTGCCAACCGGATATTTCAGGTTGAAGTTCTCTACGATCAGTTGCTTGCGGTTTTGGCGTTCGGTCATGCTCGTACCTCGACATCGGCGCACCGGTTCGCGGGCCAGCTCAGCACGCTAGACACCTTGCAGAATTGGCGGCCTCCATCATTGATCTTGGTTTCAGTGAGGAATGTGGCGTAGCCGCCAGCGGTGCGGTCAATGGATTCGAACTGATCCTTGCGGAAACAGAAGATAGTGCACTTGCGGCCAGAGTCGCGATAATTGATGATCCGCGCCGGCCCGTATGCCGTGGTGGTTTCGTAAACGTCGCTCACCCAGCAGGTAAGCTGATTGCCATTCCATGCGGCAGGCGACGGGCAGAAGGGTTTGTCAGCAGCGGTGATCATGCCGCAGAGCCAGCGCTGCAGATGGTGATAAGCGCAGGCCTCGCCGCAAAGCACGCGCGCGCCGTGACGCTCCGAGGCGGCCGCGAAAAGCCGATAGTCGCGATGGGGCTCAAAGATCAGGCGGCCATCGGCGTCGATCACGGCGACAATCCAGCGATCTCCTGGCTTCATGACCTTCATGCAGCCGTGCGCCTGGCAGCGATACACGCGGATTGTCTTGGGGGTGGACATCTGAATTCTTATTTGCGCGGCGCTGGCTTATCGAATCCGGGATTGATTACTTTCAGGGTGATGGCTTTTGTTTTGGTGACTTCAAGGCGATCATCGTCAAACCATTTGTTTTCGACGAAGTTGCCCTTTTTCATGGCTGGCTGCACCAACGTCTGATTGCATCCGCTGATGTACTGGCACCGCCCGACGACGTAGCCGGTAAAACCGGTGATCTTGTCTTTTACTTCCTGACCCATTTCGATCTGTTTCACTTTTGTGATCTCCTTTTTGTTTGGCTAATTGCGAGTTGTTAATTGCTAAACTGCTTCTTCCGCGATGGCGACATTTCCCATCGGCTCATTGGGCGCCGTGAGTGTTTCAGTGGCGGCGCGATCGAGAACTTCATTGATCGTCTGGCCCATGCGGGTGCCGTTTTTATGCAGCAGGCGCGAGGCGCGGGCCACGGTGCGGACCAGCATGAAGCGGCTGGGAATGTGAGCAGCGGCGCGAAAGATCAGTTCGGAGCGCGTTGCCATCTATTGGCCGTCTTTCTTTTTTGCGTCCGAGGCGTTCTGTTCCGCGCGCGAGACGGCATTCACCAGGCTCTCGATCGTGGTGCCGCTATACCGTTTGCCTTCGACGTGATCATGGAGCGCCCATGCATTCGAAGAGTTCTGGCCTTCGTCGGTTAGCAGCGCGACCCGTTCATCCATCACCACGCCGGGAGTCACGGATTGAGGAACAACATTCGGCGGACACGCCGCGGTCAGGGCAACGTGTCCGCTCTCGCATCGAACGCTGGCCAGAGCTGGGGCGTTCGTGCCAGATGTGATTACCGGTGTGCGTTCACTCTGGCCGGACCGCACACCGGGATTGCTAACGCGAGTCGAAGGCGCGCTGGCAAACTGATTGCTTCGAAAGAATCTGTTCATCGTGTACCTCCACAGAAGTGCAGCACCGCAATGGCGACGATCAGCCAGAACGGCAGCGAGAAGATGAGCGCGAAGAGGATGCCGCGAATTGTGGCCAACGGATCGCCTACTGGCGTCTGTACCGGAACAACCTTTTCACCGCGGCT
>DASYKK010000200.1:0-15661 GCA_035995565.1 Candidatus Angelobacter sp. | reverse complement strand
CCGCGCCAAAAGCTTTCAAGATGCTCGGCGGATTGATGACCGTCAGGCTCGCGGAAGAGGTGGATAGCGCACCGGTGCCCGCAGCCGTGGAGTTAATGGTGACAGAGTTGCTGTAGACGTTATCTGTCGCGCTCGATACTTTCACTGAGATGCTGCATGCGCCAATCGGCAGACTGCCATTGGTGAAGCTGATAAGGCCTGCGCCTGCTACCGCGGTAACCGTTCCGCCGCATGTGTTGGTAACGGCTGGAGTCGCAGCTACTACCAGTCCGGCGGGCAGAATGTCAGCGAGGTTCGCGTCCACTGCAATCACGTTCGGGTTATTGACGGCGAAGGTGAGCGTACTGGAAGCGTTGACCGCAACCGGGTTCGGGCTGAAGCTCTTGGTGATCTGGAGCGGCTCAAGAATGATGATAGGAGCCGTGACCGTCGCCTGGTCCACTGTCGCATCGGCGTGTCCGTTGCCTGACGTGTTGCCCGCATTGAATGTGGCGGTGGCTTGCGCGCTCGCATTCAGCGTTTCCGGCTGGGCCTGAGGAATGGTTCCCAGAACAGGATTGTTAAACGTGATGGGCAGTCCGACAATCACGTCAAGATTTCCAGCCAGCGCCGCGCCATTTCCATGGTTGTCTTTGCTCATGTCGCCGGTGAGCGTGGTGCTCTGGTTAATCTTGATCGTGGATGGGCTGGCCACGTGCGTCAACTGGATGAACGGGTCAAACGTTGTAGTACCGCCGCTCACATTGTTGATAGTGGTTGCAGGCGTGTTTACACCCCACCAGTTGTTGGTCACAGTGGCAGTGGTGTGATTGTTGTTTAGGTTGCTGCTTCCGGCAGTCCCGGTATTGCCCGCCAGACGGCTGAAATGCATGGTGAAAGCATGCGCAAGGCTAGGCTCACCTGCGTCAATGCCCCCGCCATTTACTGTGGCTGTGTTGCCGGTGATGATCAATTTGGTCAGGGTCATCACGTCCGGGCTTACCGCGTGATAGTGGATCCCGCCACCATTTCCGCCTGCCGTGTTGCCACTGATTACAGTCGGCCCGCCAGTGTTGTCGATCAAAAGATTCGACGTATCCCAGATACCGCCGCCATCACCTGCCGCGTGATTGCCGGTGATGGTACTGCTGTGAATAATGGTTTGTCTTGAGCCAGCTCCCGCGGAAAAAATAAGCATGCCACCGCCCGAGCCCTTGGCAGCCCCACTGATCTGGGTAGCATTGTTGTTGGTGACTTGTGTGTTCGTCATCGACATCCGGGCCAGATCCGCAACAAAGAGGCCCCCGCCGCTGCCGATCGCACCGACTGCATGATTTTCCTGCACCGAATTGTTCTGGATGATGCTGTTGGTGATGGTCGCCAGACCGTTGCCGCCGCCGGGAGCAATCGCATTAAAGATCGCGATGCCACCGCCGTTGCCGTCGAGAGTGCTGCAGTCGGTAAGCGTCACATGATCCAGGTTCAGCGTGGCGTTGCCGCTGCTACCGGTGTCGTACTCCATGCAGCCGCCATCGCTGTCAAAGTTCGAGACGGAGCCGCCGTTCCGGCCAAATTTGAGCGTCAGGTTGGAGATGCTGGCACTGGCATTGGTGGCTGGGCAATTGGCTGTAACAAGGTCCTCGTTGACGTTCATCACCATGTCAACGCCATTGGCATTGGTAGTGCCTGCCTGAATAATTGTCGTGGCCTGGCCAGCGCCAACGATGTTGAGCGAGTCATTTACAGACAAAGCACCGTGATTGCCGGTACAGTCATTGGATATTCTGGGCAGCGTGAGCGTATAGGTACCCGCCTGAACGCTGATCGTGTCGGTTCCCGCCGTTGCATTGGCCTTGAGAATCGCTTCGCGCAAGGTGCAGTCACCGGAGCCATCCACAGCGACTGTATTCAAGCAAGTAGCGCCGGTGCCTCGCGGCGTTATGTCGTCAAAGCGATTCGGGAAAAAAGTTGGGTCCGGCAACGGCATCATCACGGCGGGAGCAAGCTGGCCTGCATGCAGCGCTACAACGCCGGGGCGTCCATCGATATTGGTGCGCATGGGCAACGCCGCTACGGCCGAGCCACTATAAGGACGCGTGGAAACTATGGCGGGCAGAAATGTCGTCGAGCCGGGGGCAACATCGGGATGCGCGATCACGGCCAGCTGGCCCATGGACGGATTCAGCACCATCACATCATCGGCGGCGTGGTCAGAAATGCGCGTGCGGAAAAGTACCGGCGGCTGGCCGGAGCTAAAAGGCGCGGCGGAAGCAATGCTTTCCACGATCTTGAAACCATTCATCGGCAGCGTGCGTGGCGGATCCAGCGGATTGCCCATCCCGCGCCGTGCTGCGTGCAGGCGTGTCTGCTGCTCTTCAGTGGTAAGCGTGCGGGAATCAAATTCAGTGTGCGCGGCAATGTGCAGGCCGCCGTCAGAGGTCAACAGCGCAATCTGCAAACCGCCCGTGCGGTCAAAAATAAATGAGCCCAGCGCCATAGCGCTGGCGTTTACCGGCAAAGAGAGCGCTTCCATGTGGAAGTTGGAAGAATGAAGAATAAAGACGTTGCCGCCGGAGAGAAAAGCTGCGTCAGTGTGGGAGTCGCCAAAGTCGCCGAACACGATGTTGCTGGCTGCCGCCGCCAGCGGAAAAGCTGCCGGAAAAGAAAGACCGCTGTCTGTCCCGGAAAAAACCAATAAAGAAGATGTCTGCGGCGAAGCAATACCGACCACAAGATTCGAGTACGGCAAACTTCTTAACAGGTTTTCAGAAGCCATGGCGGTAATACTGCCGGAAAGCGAAACGGTTTGCGGCGCGCCGAAGCCGCCTTTGCCGTCGCCGGGGAAAACGAAGAGGCCATTGCCGCCAAGCGCAGCCACCACGAGGTCCTGATGTCCGCTGGGAGTGAACCGGCCCAGGGCAATGAAATCCGGCCGGACTGGAACGCTGAATACCTTCGCATTGGGCAGGAAAGGCGCGGGAAACTGGCCGCGGCCAATGGCTTGAAACGATGCGTCGCTCTGCGGCGCGAATGCGTCCACATTGCCGCGATGAATCACAATCGTCCCACCACCCGGGACGCTGAAGCCGGCGATCATGTCAGCTACGCCGTCGCCATCCACGTCAGCGGTGGCCATCGCGGTAGGCTGGGCCTGTCCCGCCGCCACACTTTGCGCCAGAGTCGGTGCTCCCACCGGCTTCACCGGCAAGGCCTGGTTGTCCCCCAGCCAGATCTTGGGCCCGCGCACCGGGGCCTGTATGCCTGCCGCGGAAAGGTGATTTACCCATCCGCTGAGAATCAGGAAAAGAAAAAGAATACAAGCTGATTGAATTGGGGCAGAAACACGATTGCAGGCAGGCAGGAACCTTCTTATCACGGGCACTACTCCTTGCGCAACGCTACTTGTCTAAAATTTCTTGGTGGATCCGGATGAAATGCCTGGGGAGAGCAAGCATGGCAGAGCACCATCCGCCGCCGGAGATTCGGTGGATTAGCCCTGAAACTATTCAGTTAAAGCCTGGGGGGTGTTGAACTACTCATGTACTCTGCTTTGAATACACAAGATTGTCAAGTGAAAATGCCGCTTAAGTTATCGCGCCAGCAACAAAAGGTAACTACTCAAATTAAAAAACTTTCATATTCAGAGGAAGTACTTAATGAAAGGTTTTGCAATCCGGATCGCGGACATAACCTAACCCGATTCGGTAGGAAAAGCCGGCCCTGCGAATAGCTAACCGAGTACTGAAGTTTGTTTCGAATTTAAAATTCCTATTGGAAATCCATGCTCATACCGGTACTATCAGTTACCTTTGTTGCACTCCCCCAGGGTTTAAGGCACGTTGAGAAGCTAGATTTCCCCCAAAGATATTTCCCAAAATGGGAAACAGATAATGTTTTAATCTTCCGGCGCTCTATAAAGAGCGGAGGTGCAATTTGACTTTTTCCAGACGAATGTTCCTGCGCCAGGGCGTTTTTGCCGCGGCAGCGTGTGCCGGCAGCCCTTTGCTGGCTTTGAGCGGGGGCCGCGCCACCGGCGGCAAAGACGAAGCGGAGCCTTCATCACGAAAAGCCCCATCACCCCATTCGCAATCAGACAACTGGCAGCATCACGCCGCAGCCCTCGATAACCTTGACCGTTCCGCATTTTCCCGCGCGATCGGCACAGACTTTAAGGTTTTGCTGGCCGACGGCGCGTCCGCATGGGTAACGCTGACAGCCATTGAAGACCTGCCGAAGCTGGCGCCGGTCAACTCCGGCAGCTTCGCCGTTTCCCCAAAGGGACCATCTTTCGCGCCAAACACCAGCGGCTTTGTGCTCGTTTTCGGCGGATCATCCCGACTGCCGCAGGAGACGCACCTTTTTGAGCACCCGCAGCTGGGCCGCCTGGCATTGTTCACCGTTCCGGCAGGCAATGGGCGCCAGATTTATACGGCGGTAGTGAACCGGCTGGATATAGGGACCGTCATTCCTGTTTCGGGTAAGGTCGGACAGAAGAATGCTGCCGGCGCTCCCGCGGGCGGCGCAGTCAACGCTCCGGAGGCCACTTCATTAACAGATGGAAGCCCTTCTCATGGTCCTTCCGGAAGCCAAGGCGTTCGAAGAGGCGCAGTGAGGGATTGAAGTTCTCCACGTAAATTGTGAGCGGCTTCCCGGCCCTGCCTGCTTCGTCGAGAAGCCGTCGCAGCAACGTTGAACCAGTTCCCTGGTTGCGATGCTGCGGCAACACCGTGATATCCAGAATGTGCAGCGCATCCTCGCGCCGGTCAAGGTAGATGCGGCCCACCGGGACTTTATCAACATAAATAATGTCATGGCTGGCGCGCGGCCACTCCGCGGCATAATGCTGCTTCTGCGCCACATACTGCATTCTGATGAAAGCTTCTTTTTGCTCCGGGTTCCAGGGGACCTGCGCCATCTCCTGCGCGCGCGTGCTGGCATAACAAGCCAGGATGAAATCGTCATCGGCGGCCGTAGCCGGGCGCAGCGTGATCTGCTCCTCGCCCATCTTTCCAGCAGGATTCATGGTTCCGTTTTGCGGAAGCGATGGAACACCGATTCATAGGTAATTCCCTGCTCGTCAGCGCCGATGGCGGTAAGAAAAATGTCGAACGCCCCCAGTTTGTCATGCTCCAGCCGGTGAATGTGCTGCGCCATGCGGGGCTCGGACGGCCCGCGGAAATGGAGCATGAACAGCTCGATCTTGGGCGAAGGGTCGTTTTCCTTTACTTCGATGAGTTCGAGCGGGATCGGCTCCGCCCCCTCGCGCAGTAACCTGAATTGCGTGCGCAATTGTTGAGAGAAAATCCCGGCGTTGAGGCTGTCGAGTGAAGTCGGCATGAAAACGACAGCCTATGCAACGGTCTCTATGGCTGTCAATAGGTCGATCGACATTTGGCCTGCCTGGGTAAACTCCGTGGGGCCGTCACCTTTGCGACGGCCCCGTCGAAACTGCCTATTGTTTACGCGTGAACTGAAAAACGCCGTGGTCTTCGGCTTTTCCCTTTTGCGCGAAGAACCATTGCTCGGTGAAATGGTCTTTGTCCTGGATGGTCAATACCAGCTTGCGCATGTGCCCGTCGCTCGGGCTGGCCAGGTTGGTGGCATCAATAAAGTCAAAGGTAAAGGTTTTGCCATCATCAGAAACCTGGGCCTGCATGCGAGGCTGGTTCTGCGCGGCGCAATAGTGAGTCATCATCAGGCGGCTGTTGTCCACGTGATACATGGTCACCATGCTCTCTTCCTGCATGGATTCCATCACTACCGACCCTCCGGAAACCACTTTCCATGTGATGGTCTGTTGCTTGCCGCTGGGATCCTTTGCGTCCCACTGTCCGGCCAGGGCCTTCAGGCTTTCGAATGACGCCTTGGTATTCGGCGCGGACAAAACGGGAACAGAGATAGCGAAGAATACGATAGCCACTGCAACTGCTTTGAGTTTCATTTGCGTCCTTTCGCGCTCACGGAGCGCTACGTCCATGATTTTCCATAAAGCGTTTCCCTACTCTATCTATTCACCATTTTGGGGGAATCCTTTAAGTGGCATGAAAAAAACTATTTAAGCGGCAGCACTACCTTTTTCTCGCCCGCCATGTAAACGAGTTCATAGCCACCCTTCTTCTTTTTCGGCACGGAGAAGTAGAGATACCCGGCCACAGGGTCCCAGGAGTCGGCTTCAGGAAGGCCTTTCTCTCTGAGCTCCGCTTCGATCGCGCGATGGTTGCCTTCCGCCGTTCGCCCTTCCGGGAGCTTGGAACCTCCGCCTCCACCCCCAATCGGAACGCCGATGCCCACGCGGGAGCGCTGCACCACGCCGCCGGACGAACTGCGTTCCGGACCATTCTGCTGCGTGGTTCTCTCATATCCAATGTCCGATCCGCTGGTCACGCCGGGCCTGTGCTCGCTGTCAGGTCGCGCGGGCTGGACTTCAAGGCGAGCCGCCAGCACTTCAGGCGACGAGGGTCTGGTTCCCAGTTCCATGCCGGGCTCGCGCAACATGAAATCATCGAGCGAGATTTTGACGAAATTGTTCTTGGGCGGATAGAACGCGACTTCCACCACCAGACAGCACTGGTTCACGTCTGTGGCAAAGATTTTCTTGAGTTCTTTGTGGGTCAGCAGCGATGCGCCGATCTGGATATTGTCCTGCGAGGCGTGGGCCGCGTAATCCGTGGCGGCTGAACGGGGAACAGTGCCGCGCGGAGATTCCGGAGAAAGGAACGTTACAGCAAAAAGCAGAGTAGCCAGAAAATTGAAGACCATCGGGGAAACCCTCCGGGATAGTGATAGCAAGTCTTGGGCCAGTAAAGGTACTGCGCGTCTTTAATGGTTTTGCTCAGTAACAATATAAGGTTGATTTCTCGCATTGCAAGGTCGATAAAAGCGCGGCTTCAATTCACGCGCTCCAAACAATGATTGTGTGAACCCACTCCAGAAATGGGACAATTTTTCTTTCCATCTCAATGCACTCTTCTATAGAGACTTTTGAGAAGCGCTGACCGGAGGGACTTGGTGGTTTTCAACCAGTGGAATCGGTTGATCCCGGCCGTCTGGGCCACAAAACGGCAGCCACTTGCATCATGGATTATCTGGTATATACTTGCCGCCCGAACGCTGAAACGAAGGCAAAGACCCCCTTGTCACCGGAGCTAAGCTCTAATGAATGACCTCCCTTCGCTGTTGAATGTTGCCCCCGGGAATGCCACAGCCGTCATTATTCCTGAGACTGGAACTTCTGTTAGTTATGAATCGCTCCGCCGCCAGGTCCAGACCATGGCTGAGGCCCTGGCCGGAATGGGAATCCAGCGGGGTGAGCGAGTCGCGAATGTCCTGCCCAACGGCCTGCCGACCATTGTGGCCTTCCTGGCCGGAGCGGTTGCCGGGACCGCCGCGCCATTGAATCCCGCATACCGGTTTGAGGAATTCTCGTTTTATCTGGACGATACTTCCGCCAAGGTTTTGCTGGTTCCACCAGAAGGCGCGGAAGATGCCAAGCGGGCGGCCCGGCACCTGAACATCCCCGTATTCGCCGTCCAAATGGATGAAGCCGGCAACGTGAGCATTGAGGGCGCTCCGAAGGGCGTTCCCGTTAACCCGCCCAGCCCGGATGACATCGCTCTCGTCCTGCACACCAGCGGAAGCACGGGACGTCCAAAGCGCGTGCCGTTGAAGCACAAGAACCTGGCCGTCTCCTGCAAGAACGTAGCGGAAACCTACGGGCTCACGGCGAAAGACATTTCTCTCTGCGTGATGCCGCTGTTTCATATCCACGGACTGGTGGCTTCAACGCTTTCCAGTTTCCTGACCGGCGGCACCGTGGTAGTGCCCAACAAGTTCAATCCCATGAGTTTCTGGCGGACGGTACGCGATTACGGCGTGACCTGGTATTCCTGCGTGCCGACGATCCATCAACTCTCTGTCGCTCGATTGAATGCGAAACCTGACGGGATCGAAAAGCTGCGCTTTGTACGCTCCTGCAGCTCTGCCCTCTCACCCGCGCTGATGGAGAAGATTGAAAACGTTGTCCAGGTTCCCGTGCTCGAAGCCTACGGCATGACCGAAGCTTCCCACCAGATGTGCTCCAACCCGCTGCCGCCGCAACCGCGTAAGCCTGCATCGGTTGGGCCAGGCACGGGAGTGAAGGTCGGGATCATGGATGACGACGGCAAGATTCTGTCCAGCGGAGAGTTGGGTGAAGTGGTGATCCAGGGACCAAATGTGATTGAAGGCTACGAAAATAATCCTGAAGCGAATGCCAAGTCATTTACCAATGGCTGGTTCCGCACCGGGGACCAGGGTCTGATTGACGCCGATGGCTATCTGCATCTGACCGCCCGCATCAAGGAGCTGATCAATCGCGGCGGGGAAAAAATTGCCCCGCTGGAGATCGACGAAGTGCTGATGACGCATCCATGCGTGGCCGAGGCCGTGGCGTTTGGCATGCCGCATCCCACCTGGGGAGAAGAAGTAGCCGTAGCCGTGGTGCTGAAAACGCCCGAGACCGAAGCGGCGCTGCTGGAGCACTGCAAGTTGAAGCTGGCGGACTTTAAATGTCCGAAAAAGATCATGATCGTGGAGCAGATTCCGCGGACCGCAACCGGCAAGATTCAGCGTCGAGTGGTTGCGGCGGCGTTTTCAGGCGGCGAGAAGTGAAATTTCTGATCGTGGGGGCGGGAGCCGTAGGAGCGTACATTGGCGCAATGATGTCGCGCCAGGGATATGACGTGACTCTACACGCCCGGGGGCCACACCTTCGCGCCATGCAGGAAAAAGGCGTGCGCGTGGTCAGCGCTGACGATGATTTTGTCGCGCACCCGCGGCTGGTAGCTGACCTGAAAGATGCCGGTCCAATGGACGTGGTTTTTCTCTGCGTCAAAGCCCATGGCCTGCCCCCGCTCGCGGCACAACTTGCGCCCGTGCTGGGACCGGAAACAGCCGTCGTCAGCACGCAGAATGGAATTCCGTGGTGGTATTTCCAGGGCGACGCCGGACCTCTGGCGGGAACGCGGCTGGAACGCGTCGATCCCGGCGGAGTTGTTTCGCAGGCGATTGAGGCACGGCGCGTAATCGGGTCACTCATTTATTTTTCCACCGAGATCATCGAACCGGGCGTAGTCAAACATAACGAGGGCACACGCATGTCACTGGGAGAGCCTGATGGCAGCAGGTCAGAACGAATCAAGACGATAGCCGAGGCGCTGATTGCTTCCGGATTGCGCGCGCCGGTCACAACACATCTTCGCAATGAAATCTGGGTAAAAATTCTGGGCAACGTGGCGTTCAATCCTATCAGCGCGCTTACCGGAGCTACTCTCGCGCAGATGCTGAACAATGCGGAAACTACGAATCTGATTCGCAACATCATGCAGGAGACGGAAGCGCTGACGGAGAAACTAGGCGTGAAGATGCAGGTTTCTATTGAGCAGCGCATGGCGGGAGCAGCCAAGGTCGGGGAGCACAAAACGTCGATGCTCCAGGACCTGGAAGCAGGACGGCCGCTGGAACTGGAAGCGATCGTCGGCGCGGTGCTGGAGGTCGGGGAAAGAATTGGGTTGCCCATGCCGCATACGCGCAGTGTTTACGCTTGTACCAAGTTACTGGCCGAGCGCCGGAGCGCAGCGGCGCAAAAAACTTAGACCTAGAGAGGACAACATGAGCAAGCGATGGATTCAATTCGGAAGCGCTCTTGTATGCATGATCATGATCGCCAACCTCCAGTACGCCTGGGCGTTATTTGTGAAGCCGCTCCAGGCCGCCCACAAGGATTGGGGCTTGGTCGGCATTCAAGCTGCGGCAACTCTTTTCCTGATTTTTGAAACCTGGGTAACCCCGGTGGAAGGATGGCTGATCGACCGGCTCGGGCCACGCATCTTTCTGACTGCGGGTGGCATACTGGTGGGCATTGGCTGGACTGGGATGGGTTATGCCCAGACTCTCACGCAACTTAAGGTCCTCTATTCGGTGGCTGGTATAGGCGCGGCCTTCATCTATAGCGGCTCTGTCGCCACCGCATTGAAATGGTTTCCCGATAAGCGTGGTACGGTTGCCGGGTTCATTACTGCAGGATTCGGGGCCGGCGCAGCTCTTTTTATCCCGCTGATTAACCTGATCATCGCCCGCTCCAACTATCACAAGGCGTTCATCTATACGGGCATCGCCCAGAGCATCCTTATTGTGATCGCCGCCCAGCTTCTTCACAACCCCGGTCCGGATTTCAACGTCTCACCGGCGGCCAAGAAGCCGATATCGCCCAGCGTGCGCCGCAACACGGAGCAATTCAACAGTCTCCAGATGTTGCAGACGCCGCATTTCTATCTGCTTTTTTTGAGCTTCGTGATGATCAATACCGGCGGCTCCATGGTCACGATTCAAACTGCCGTTGTCGCCGATTTCTTCAAGATCAGCGCCGGCGCGGTCACCGCGGCCCTTGCCCTCGGACGCCTCTCCAATGGCGCCGGCCGCATCTTCTGGGGCTGGCTCTCTGACCGCATCGGCCGAGAGATGGCGATGTTTGTTCCCTACGTTCTTCAATCCGCCGGCTTGATCGCCGTCCTTCTGGTGGGCCGTACTTCAGGGACTGCGTTTACCTTCTCGCTCATCGCTCTTTATTTCATCTGGGGCAGCATGTTTTCGCTTTTCCCCGCGATCATTGGCGACTACTACGGCGCGAACTATGCAACTTCCAACTATGGCTTCCTATACATGGCCAAAGGCGTTGCAGCTATCTTCGCGGGATGGGTTGCCGCTAGATTCTTCCTCAAGTTCCACAACTGGAATGCCGTGTTTTACGGCGCTGCTGCCATGGCGTTCGTCTCGGCCATACTGATCCTGGTGCTCCGCTTCATGCCGCTTCCCCGGCTTAGCAAACAGACGTCGCCAGCGCTGGTGACAGCCAAAGCCGGCTAAACTTTCCTGGCCCGGAAGGATCAAAGGCCGCGGCGCTCGCTGCGGCCTTTTTTTCGTCGCCAAGATTGGCTTAGTTTTTCGGCGAAGCTTGAGTTGCCGTCGATTGCGGCGCAACCGATCCTGCATTCTTCAAGGCGCGATCTAAAGCGGCACGGAGACGCGGAAGCGGGGCCACGCCGCCGGACATTTCTTCACCATTGATGAACAACGTAGGAGTGGAATCCACGCCGATTGCTTCACCTTCATGTAGGGAGGCCTTCACCGCAGCGTCATTCTGGGCTTTGACGCAGGCCTGAAGCTGCGCAGCATCCAGCTTGTGATCAGCGCCTTGCTGCAGCGCGAGTCGATCCAGTTCTGCCAGGCGCGATTCGGGAGTTGCCTGGCCGTTGATTTCCTTTTGACCGGCATGAACCGAATCGACAAAATTCCAGTAGGCATCTTCATTTTGGGCGGCCAGGCAATTCGCGTCCACGGCTCCGTGGCTTGCCCAGGCATGGTTCGGCAGCGGGAAATCTTTGTACACAAACGTTACGCGGTCGCCGTATTCCTTCAGCAGTTCGGGGAACAATATCTGATGCATCATGGTACAGAACGGGCACTGCAGGTCGTCATAGGCAACCAGAACCACCTTCGATTGTTTTGCTCCGCGAACCGGCCGCCCGCGCACGTCAATCTTCTTCATCACATCGCCGTATGGGTCCGCCGACAGCTCAATCCGGTTTACCCGCACGATTGATTTTTTGTCTTTCGCAAGAAGAAATGGAAAGTCCTGCTTCCTTCCTTCTTCGCCGATGGTCACGGTAAAAGCTTCATAACCGGGCCAGTCAGGGCTGGGCGAAAGCGGACCAACCACGACCGGCGCTTCAGGCGGCAGCTTATAGGTCGCGCGTATCTGGCGTTCGATCCTGGCGGTCAAATCCGAGAGCTTGGGCTGTGAGGCGCAATTCAGACAAATCAATAAGCAAACCACGAACAATCGCGACAATACTTTCACTTGAGACCCACTTGAGACGATGGATTTATCAACTGAAATTATCTCATGGGAAGTATGGCTGTACCCTCTGTTGCCTGAATTTCGCGCATAGATTGCCTTACCTTCTTTTTCTTAAAGAAATCACCTTGCCATACTACAATCGTTTCATGGGTAAGGCATTTCTGGCTGTCGTGTTTTTGGCATCAATCCTGGCTACCGCCTTCTTTGTAGATCGCCATTACCGGATACTTCCGTTAGAGAACACGGTCACCACGCACCATCCTGACGTATTATCGGCCGCTAGCGGGTCGTGTAAGCCGGATGTGCAATTAGGGCGGACAATCGTGCTGCGAACAGACCCCGATCTCGCATCCTTAAAGATCAACCAGCAGAAATTGCCTGCGAATATGTTGCACGATATTCTTACCGAAATTTTGCGCACACGCGTGGATCGAACGATTTATCTGGTGGACAATTCCGCACGTGACAATCGAGATTCAATGATCTTAGAAAAGATGTTGCAACAACTGCCGGTCGTCTCCCGTATTTGCGTGATCGATCCCCAGAATCCGCCAGCATGGTATCCGCTCAAGCCATACTTGGCAGGTGGCGGAGGAGGAACCAACTCCGCTTTGTAATGAGGTTGAGACTGTGAATCAATGCCGCGTGTTTCCGCTCGCGGCACTAATCGCTCACGCAAAGTATTCATGTCCATTGCTGTGCATCGCTCATCGCAGTTCCCATATCTCTATTGTGCCGGTGCTGTCTCCCAAAGCAACGAGCTTGCCGTCGGATGAAACGGCAATTGTCTTGATGGCCATAAGGCCGGTTGCGAACGCGCGTGGTTTCGGCGCCGTGCCGCTGACCACTCCCACAATGCCATCGCTGTTGCCAATCACAAAACCATCGCGTGCGGGGGCCAGAGCGGAGAGCAGATTCACGGCCAGGTTCGGCAGCTCCAACGAAAGTCCCTGGGGATTTCCGGCGACGTACATGGCGGCGCTGAGAGCGGCGTCACGCGCCATGGCCCGGCCATCGCGGGACACAAAGTATTTGTCCCGCTCGCCCACGCGGGGAAAGCTCGCCAGTTCGCGCCCCGACTCCAGCTCCTGCACCTTGATGCCGGCGCGTGTGTTGCTGACCGCCATCCACACGCCTTCCGGCGATAGCTGCACTTGTGAGCCGGTGGCGGAATGCAGAATGCGATTGCCGCCGATGTCCCATACCTGGGCTTTCTCTCCGCCGGCGACGCCAAGCGTGTCGTCGGTGCCAAATAGCAGCGAGCCAACGTCTTTGGTCTCGAGTTTCTGAGTGACTCTTCCCGATAAGGCGTCCCATATCTCCACGTGCCCGTAACGCTCGGTAGCGATCATAGTGCCTGACCTGGAAAGGGCAATGCTGCTGGTGGAGTAATCGGCGTGCATGTCGGCTCCGGGCTGCCCGGTGGTCAGATCGAATATGGTGATGGGCGGGGATGGCGTGCCGCTGCTGCTGCTTCGCGGCTCCTGCGCTACTGCCAGTTTTGTGCCGTCGCCGGAGAATGCCATGGCGGAAACTGTGTGATACTCCTTCGACCTGAAGCGAATTTTCAGGCGAGCAACCTTTTGCTCAACTATCAGGCGCATCCAGCGCACGAAGATTTCATTCGGCGCTTTGCCCACACCGGAGCCCTTCTTCCACTTGATGTCAGGTGGCATCTCTCCAGAGAGACTTCTGCTCACGGAATAGACTTTGCGATCTGGCAGCCGCACCAGGATTACGTTCCAGGACGGCGCGTAACCGAGTTCGCCGGAATCATACTGCCCCATCTCCAGGTGCGATTCTTCCACGCACACCAGCGTATGCGCGCTCACCCCTGCAGCGGCTTCCAGACCGGGAAGACGGATGGAGGGATTGGCCGACCATGGCGCTTTGCTCTTCTCCCGATGAAACAGCACGCGCACGGGGCCTTCCGGCCAACCCTCCGCCGGTTCGCGGACCTGATATGGGTCCTCGCAAATCCTGGCCATCGGCGAAGTTGCGGCGCTTGCGGGCGCGCTCTTTTTTGTCTGACTAAAAACCACGGTTGCCCACAAAAGGTACAGGCACAGCGATGCGTTCCTCATGAATTCGCCTCACTTTTCTGGAAGCAGCAATTGTCACAAGAACGGCCGCCGCAGGAATGACCATAGTCTTTCCTCTGTTTAGTTACCAGAGCCTGAAAGCCTCTGTAGCTAACTTGGTACTTCTTCGGCGCGCTTCGAGCAGCTATCCTGCTGGTAACCTTTCGTGCCCATGCCAACACAAATGCCTTTCCCTATAAACCGCATCGCGTCCTGCTGCCTTTTGCTGGCTGTCTTGATGTCCGGGTGTGGGAAACCGGCGCCCCAACCGGTCAAAGATGCGTCGCCGGCAAAGACAGCGGCGCAGAGCAGCCCTGTGCCTGAACTCACAGACGTGGACGCGAGCGTCGCGGCGGTCCGCATCCTGAATGCCGCACATCGCAATGGCGGGGTGATCCTCCAGGGCGAGTGTGGCCCGCGCGGCATCACTGAGCAGCATCCCATGAAAGCGCCGGTCACGCTGGAGCCTCTGGACAAGGCGTTGCAGGAGATCACGGCGAAGTACCAGAACGTTTACTGGCGCGAGTCGCCGGCCAGCGGCGTGCGCGTGGCCGAGAGCACGGCCAAAGCAAAACTGCTGCGGGTAAAGGTCCGGGAGTTTCGCATTGTGGAAGACCGCGAGCCCGATGGCGCGATGTCGGCCTTGTGGCGCACGCCTGAAGTGGCGGCGTTTCTGCGCCGCAACCATGTCCGCTTCGCCCGGCGTGTGGGGACCGCCAGGAAAGTAATCTCGCCGCCAATGATTGTCGAAATGAAAAACGCAACGGTTGCGGACATTCTGGACCGCATCGCCGCCGGCTACCGCTCTGACCCGCCAAAGGTCTGGGTGTACCAGGAGTGCAGCGAGAAGAAAAATGCGCTGGTGGATGTGCAGATGAAGTAAAACCTACCGCGGATTTACGCGGATGTTCGCGGATTAAAACCAGGCCGATAACCATAAATCGAAAGGGTTGCTTTTTTCTGATCCGCGTTCATCCGCGTTGATCCGCGGTAAGGTTTTAAACACAACTTTTCCTCGTGTTAACTACTTTGCTACTCCCTTGAGGGACGGATTCCCGCTATGCTGCGTTCAGTGGCGATGCGCATGACAGTCCTGGCGAGCGGGAGCAGAGGAAACTCAACTGTGCTTTCCAGTTCCTGCGCCAGCATCCTGGTGGATGCCGGGATTTCCTGCCGGGAAACGCTCAAGCGCATGCACACCGCCGGTGAAGATCCGCAAAAGCTCAAAGCCATTGTGATTTCGCACGAGCACCAGGACCACGTAGCCGGACTGCAGGTGCTGGCGCGCAAACTGCAAATACCCGTTTACATCACAGAGGCCACATACCAGAGCTGGCGGCGGTCGACCAAAGATCCTGAAGGCAAGCCGGCCAAACTGGAGCGGCGCGAGCATTTTCAGGTGGGCCGTAGCTTTGAAATCGCCGATATCACAGTGACGGCGTTTACTATCCCGCATGACGCTGCTGATCCCTGCGGCTTTACCTTCAAAGCCGACGGCGTGAAGATTGGCGTCGTGACCGACCTGGGCTACCTGCCTTACAGCGTAAAAGACCATTTGCGGCGCTGCGATGGGCTGATGATCGAATCGAACCATGACCTGGAAATGCTGCGCAATGGGCCTTATCCATGGATGGTGAAGCAGCGGGTGATGAGCCGCGTGGGCCATCTTTCCAACACGGCGCTGGCTGAATTCTTTGAAAAAGAC
>DASYKK010000199.1:0-3790 GCA_035995565.1 Candidatus Angelobacter sp. | reverse complement strand
CCCGCTAAATTCCTCGGGGCCGCGGGTTGCGGAGTTTTGTCCTCGGTTCGCGAACCGTATACTGTTGGCGCTCGCAGGAGGTCACCTTTGTCCGCTATGAAATCCATGACGCGCACCATTCTTTTCTCCATGGCCATCTTGTTTCCTATAGTCCAGATCGCCGCGCAGGAAGCGCAGCCGGCAAGCTCCACCCAGGCGCCGCTTACGCTCACTCTGCAAGACGCTCTCACGCGCGCGCGCAGTAACAGCGTTCAGTTCCAGGCCGCGCTTACTGATCGGGGCCTGGCGCATGAAGACAAGGTCCAGGCCCGGGCCGCCCTGCTGCCGAACGTGAATTATCACAACCAGTTTATCTATACGCAGGGAGCTGGCTTGGTTGTTACACCCACAACGCCAACCCCCACCGCGACGCCCGCGCCCCGTTTTATCGCGAACAATGCGGTCCACGAATATGTGAGTCAGGCCATTGCTGAAGAGGTACTCGGCTACGCCCAGATTTCCGACTACAGGCGAGCCCGCGCCCTGGAGGCAGTGGCCCGCGCTAAGGCGGAAGTCGCCAGGCGAGGCCTGGTAGTGGCGGTCGTGCAAGGCTATTACGGACTGATTTCGGCACAGCGCAAGTTCGCCAACGCGCAGGAAGCCGCGGCTGAAGCGCAGCGCTTCTTTGCCCTGAGTCAAAAATTGGAGAACGGCGGGGAAGTCGCCCACGCGGACGTGATCAAGGCACAGATCCAATTCAATGACCGCCAGCGCGACCTCCGCGAAGCCCGGCTCGCCATGGACAAGAGCCGGCTCGATTTGGCGGTGCTGCTCTTCCCCAACTTCAATGAAAATTTCACAGTGGTAGATGATTCTCAGCTTGCGCCGCCGCTCCCGAGCTTTGAGGAGTTTTCCCACGTGGCACAGACCAGGAACCCGGACCTGAGGGTGTCGACGTCTTCCTTTCAGGCCGCGCGCTTTGAACTTTCTTCCGCTCGCGGCAGCCTTCTGCCCACTCTGACTTTGGATTACATTTATGGAATTGACGCTGCGCAATTTGCGGTGCACGCCCCGGATGGCACGCGTAATCTGGGTTACTCCGCCGTCGCTACGCTGAACATCCCAATCTTTGGGTGGGGAGCTGGGCGCAGCAAAGTGATCCAGGCCGATCTGAGGCGCAAACAGGCGCAGCGCGAGTTGTCATTCACGCAGCGTAGATTGCAGGCGGACTTGCGTGAACTTTACGCGGAAGCCGAAGCTGCTCGCGCAGAGCTGGAACTGCTGAAAAGTTCAGCCGAGCTGGCCGCGGAGAGCCTGCGGCTGACTACCTTGCGCTATCAGGGCGGGGAATCAACGGTGTTGGAAGTGGTGGACGCACAAAACACGCTCAACATGGCCCGCAACGCTTTTAACGATGGCGAGGTCCGGGCACGCACGGCGCTGGCGAACCTGCAAACCCTTACAGGTACAATGTAGCTCTTATTCTTTATGGATAAACACACAAGTAATCCTGGCCAGACAATGAAATGTGTTGTCGTAGCGTTTGCGCTTTGTTTAAGCATTGCAGGTTGCAGCAAAGGTGAAAAAACAGAAGCGCCTGAGGTGACTGTTCAAGCCGCTCCAGTTGCTACCGCCGATATCTCGCGTGTGGTGAACACAGAAGGCATTATTTTTCCCGTCGCCCAGTCAGCGATTACACCCAAGATCAACGCACCGGTAAAAAAATTCTATGTCGTGCGCGGACAAAAAGTACGCCAGGGACAGCTGCTGGCGACGCTGGAAAACCGCGATCTATCCGCCGCGGCTCTCGATAATAAAGGCGCGTACGAACAGGCTGAAGCTGCATACAGCACGACCATCGGCGCCACTTTACCGGAGGAGAACGCGAAGGCCGAGCTTGACTTGCAGACTGCCCAGCAGGAACTGGACGCGCAGCAGAAGCTCTTTAACAGCCGCCAGGATCTCTTTAAGCAGGGCGCGTTGCCGCGCAAAGATCTTGACGCGGCTGCCGTCGCACTGGCCCAGGCCCGCAGCGCCTACAACATCGCGAAGAGACATCTGGACGGATTGAACGCGGTCGGCAAACAAGGCGCTATCAAGACGGCCAATGGGCAGCTCACCTCGGCGAAAGGGAAGCTGCTGAATTCTGAAGCGCAGCTCAGTTACTCTGAAGTGCGCAGCCCAATCACCGGCTTCATTACCGACCGTCCGCTTTACCCGGGCGAGATGGCCTCCACCGCTACGCCACTGCTGATCGTGATGGACATCTCGCAGGTCATCGCCAAGGCACACATTCCCCAAACCGATGCCTTACAACTGCACAAGGGTGATGCCGCCACCATTTCACTGGCCGGACTGGACAAGCCGATTGAGGGCAAGGTTTCTCTCATCAGCCCTGCGCTTGATCCCAACAGTACCACCGTTGAAGTCTGGGTGCAGGCGGCAAATGCGAACCAGCAGTTGCGTCCGGGCACCACGGCGCAGATTGCTATCACGGCGCAAACGATTAAGGATGCGTTGGTGGTGCCCTCTGCGGCGCTGATCAATGCCAAAGGCGATGCGGCCCAGGTGATGGTGGTCGACGGGCAAAATCAGGCCAGCAGCCGTGATGTGAAGACCGGCATCCAGAGTGGCCCGCAAGTACAGATTGTTTCTGGCCTCAAGCCCGGAGAAGTTGTGGTGACCGAGGGAGCTTACGGCCTGCCCGACAAGACCAAGGTGAAAATCGAAAAGCCGGATACTCAATCTGCCAGCGAAGGCGCTAAAGATGATGACGCAAAGTCAGGCAAAGCTGGCGACGATGCCAAAGCCGCTCCAGACAAAGCCAATGCAGACAAAGCGGGTGCAGATAAAGCCGGTGATGCAGGCAAGTCCGCCAAAGACAAGCCATCCGCCGGCACCGGCACTAAAGCCAAGCCTGATGCAGGCGGCAAAAAAGCCGCACAACCGAAATCCAACGGCAAGAATGACAGCGGCGCAAAGGACTAAGCCAGATGGCGGATGAACCCAAGGTCACCAACCACGCTGGCGAGAAGGCCGTAGCGCCTAAGCGCCAGTGGTTCGCGCATAACTCCAGCTCCGTCATTTTTCTTATTATTGTGATTGCGCTGGTTGGCGCGTATCAAGCCTTCAATATTCCGGTTTCGGTTTTTCCTTCCACGGATTTTCCCCGCATCGTTATCGGTATCGACAACGGCGTGATGCCCATCGATCAGATGGTGGTCACTATTACCCGGCCGGTAGAACAAGCGGTAAACAGCGTGCAGGGGCTGGAAACGGTGCGTTCGATTACCAGCCGCGGGTCGGCGGAAATCGATCTGTTTTTTAACTGGCAAGTGGATATGTTTCAGACGCTCCAGCTTGTTGACGCGGCGCTGTCCAAAATTGCAAGCGAGCTGCCGCCTACCGCCAAAATCAGCAGCCATCGGTTGACGTTCGCATCGTTTCCCATCATGGGTTACAGCATAACGTCAGATACGGTTCCACAGAACCGGCTCTGGGAGATGGCGACCTATGACATTTCCCCACGGCTGAACCGCATGACTGGGGTGGCTGCGGTGGTTGTCCAGGGCGGGCAGGAGCCCGAGTTCCAGATCACACCCAGCCCCGCGCGGCTGCTGGCAGCGGCAATGACCGTGACTGACATTCTGAATGCGGTCAAGGCCACGAACCTGGTGGATTCCCCCGGTCTGTTTGAGCGCAATCACCAACTGGTTTTGGGCCTTGTGAACGGACAAGCGCGCAATGCCCAGGAACTGGCCAACATTGTTGTGAAAAATACGCAGGCCGGGATACCCGTCCGCATTGGCGA
>DASYKK010000198.1:0-9857 GCA_035995565.1 Candidatus Angelobacter sp. | reverse complement strand
TCCGCCGAAGGGTGAGACCTATTCACTGCAGCAGGTCATCATGCGCCTGCTCGCGCCTTACAACGTGCCAATCATCTACGGCCTCAAGTCTGGGCATGTGAGCAGCGGAAATATCACGCTGCCCATCGGCGTGCAGGCGGAGTTGCAGGCTGACGGCGCGGACGTCGAATTCAGGATCACGGAAGCCGCAACAATCGATGGCGTCTTTCGCTAATCCATTCACAGAATTATGCGGCCAGGCATTCCTTCTGTGCTCAATCAAAATCTGAAGGATGCACGCACCGGAACGAGTCTCGGGTCGCAGATTTATAGACAGCAATTCTGAACTGAGCTAAATTCACTTCCTTACCGGAACATCGATGATGGAGGTAACCGAGCCCACGTTGCCGATGGGCCAGGGCGAACCTTTCACCCTGCTCAGGGCACCGGTTGTATCGTCCACTTGAAAGCCCTGGATTTCGGCTGAGGTTCCATTGCGCTCCGCTACGTACAGGAATTTCCCCGTGGAGGAAAACGCAAAGCGGAAGCCGTCCAACAGCAGGGCTGGAGCAAAGGACGCATTCTCGGGTGACATGGAGTTGCTGGACACGGGAATGGTCCAGACGCCCCCGGCCTGGCGATCCACGATGAACAGCCATTTGCCTGAAGGATGAAACGTGCCTGCAACCGGATGAGAGCAGGCGGCGTGGTTGGCGTTGCACTGCCTAAGGAAGGTCATACTGGGATCGTTAGCGAAGTTCGATCCGGCTGGATTAACCCCGTTGAGATCCAGAGTGCCGCTACCAAATCCCGGTAGTGGATGGGTATCCCCGATCAGCAGAAGCGGGCCATTGTAGGTGGCGAAAATAGTTTCTGGAGCCGGCGCGATTAAAGGCACGCCGAGCAGGTTGCCGGGGGCCCCGGTCTGGTTATCCAGCTTATACAAGCTATAGTCGATGGTTGGTCCGGCCTGCTCCGGGCATGAGACTTGATGTCGGACAGAAATATAGGGCCCGGTCGGGGTTTGGACTACTGCGTCCGGCACATGATCCTCACTACAATTGCTGCCAGACAGAGCCAGAGGGGGCCAGGAAAACCTCGGCTCAGGCATTACCGTCAAATCTCCCTCCGTGCTGATCTGTATAGGCGTGATGTTCTGCCGGCCATCAGGGCCGATGGAGCCTGCGTAGGCGAATTTTCCGTTTACGCCGGGAATAAAAGTCATGGCGAAACCTGAGGCGGAGGGCAGGCCCGGCAGCGAAAGGGGCGGAGTTGAGGCAACAATGTCGCCATGTGCGCCAAGGTCGAGTCGCCGAAGTTCGGTTTCGGAAGGCGAAAAGAAGCAAGGTCGAGACAGCGAGAAGATATGTTCGCCTACCAGACTGAGTTCCGGAGAACATATTTGTGGAACGGAGCTGTTGATTGCAGAAGGCTGCAGCGAGCCGTCCGATAATATCCCGTATTTAACGAGTCCCGGCGCCGTGCCAACATAGAGGAATTCTGTGGGCTGGGAGATGGTGGTCAGCGGTGGCTCGCTGGGTCTACTCGGGGCCAAGCCGGCACAGCCGGCGATGGCAGGAATCAAAAAGAAGAAGCAAAAGACCCGAAACAGGCGCATGCTTTCATTTCTGGGCCGGGGGAACACGGCGCATCAGAGTAGATGTTGGCCAGAGTAGCTGGGTTGTCAATTAAGTAGCAATCGAGCGATCAGCTACAAGTTGCATCGTTTCTTGCTGACTGCTGGTGCTGATTGCTGAGTGCTGATTAAATCCGTTAATCTTGATTCGTGGAACAACAGCACGTACACATTATCGGAATCTGCGGGACGGCCATGGCGTCGCTCGCGGGACTGCTCAAGCAACGCGGGTTCAAGGTCACGGGCTCAGACGCGGCGGCTTATCCGCCGATGTCGGACTTTCTGGCGTCCATCAGCATTCCCGTGGCGCAACCATATTCTGAAGCTAACCTGAAGCCGCGGCCGGACATGGTGATCGTCGGCAATGCCATCTCGCGCGGGAATCCAGAGCTCGAATATGTCCTGGACGAGCGCATTTTCTTCCGTTCCATGCCGGACATTCTCTTCGACCTGTTTCTGCGCACGCGCCAGCCATTAGTCGTCGCAGGCACTCACGGCAAGACAACGACAACATCCATGCTGGCGTGGATATTTCAGTCGGCGGGGAAAGATCCCTCGTTTCTGGTCGGCGGGATTGCGGAAAACTTTGGCAGCAGCTTTGCCCTGCGACAGGGAAAGCATTTCATCATTGAAGGCGACGAATACGATACCGCCTTCTTCGATAAAGGCCCCAAGTTCCTGCATTACTTTCCTCACTCGGTCATTCTGACGTCGGTCGAGTTTGACCATGCCGATATCTATGCTGACCTGGACGCGGTGAAGCTGGCATTCAAACGGCTGGTGAATCTGGTACCACGCAAAGGCAGAATCATTGCCTATGACGCCAACCAGAACGTGGATGAATGCATTGCCAAGGCGTTTTGCCCGGTAGAGAAGTACGGCATGAAGGAAGATTCATTCTGGCGAATTACGAACTTGCAATTTGAGCCTGAGCGGACAACCTGGACGGTGCTGCGGGACGGGAAAGAGCCGGTGAATTTTGAATTTGCTCTGGCCGGCGAGTACAACGTGCTCAACGCTACAGCCGCAGTCGCCATGGCGGCCAATTTTGGAATCGAGCCTCCGGCCATTGCTGAGGCGCTCAAGAGCTTCAAGAGCGTGAAGCGCCGTCTGGAAATCAAGGCGGAAATTGATGGCATTACCATCATTGACGATTTCGCTCACCATCCTACGGCCATCGCGGCCACACTCGGTGCGTTACGGGTGCGTTATCAAGGTGCGCGGCTGTGGGCGATTTTTGAACCGAGATCGAATACGCTGCGCCGAAAAGTTCTGGAAAAAGAGCTGGTCAGCAGTCTGGCCATCGCCGATGAAATTGTCATCACTCCGATCTTCAAGCCGGAAGCAGTGCCGGAGCATGAGCGCCTGACGACGAAGTCAGTGGTAGAGGGAATCCGCCGGGCGGGGAAATCAGCGCGCGAGATCGCTGATGCCGACGCCATTGTCGAAGCTGTGGCCCCTGAGCTGCGCAACGGTGATGTGGTGGCCATCCTCTCCAATGGCGGTTTTGGTGGCATCTATGAGAAGCTGCCGCGAAGGCTGGAAGAAGTGCGCGGCGTGCAACGCGCATGATTTCTCGCAGCGTGGCATTTTTCAGAACCCTGCTGGCGCTTATTTTCTGGATTGTGTTCATCCCTCCGGCTGCCCTGATCGCCTTTCCCTGGACGCTGATCACGGGCAAGGTCGAGCTCCTTTACTGGCTTGGCATGTGGCTGGCTTTCGCAGCCCCCAGAGTTGCCGGAGTAAAGGTGAAGGTCGTTGGTTTGGATAAAATCGATCCGGCGGGCACTTACATCTTTATGTCCAATCACGTCTCCAATCTTGATCCACCCATCCTTGTTCCGCTCATTCCCGGACGCACGTCTGTTCTGGCAAAAAGAGAGATATGGAAAATTCCCATTATCAAGAAGGCGCTGGATCTGGCGGAAATCGTGCCGGTGGAGCGTATGAATCGCGATTCTGCCATCAGCAGCATCCGCCGGGCGGGCGAGGTAATGAAACATCACATCAACATGACGATTTTCCCAGAAGGCACGCGCTCGTCGGACGGACGGCTGATGCCATTCAAGAAAGGCCCATTTCATCTGGCGGCCGAAACAGGATTCCCGATTGTCCCCATCACGATTTTGGGCACTTACGAGATGATGCCCAAGGGAACGTCCCTGATTAAAGGAGGGACGGCGACACTGGTATTTCATCCGCCTGTCGATCCGAAGCAATTCGCTTCACGAGAAGAGTTGGTTCAAGCGGTATGGAATGCGATCAACAGCGCGCTACCAGCCGAGAGAAGAGAGTCGCGTCCTCAAATCGTTTAGCTACCAGCGCGGGCCTCGGCAAAGTCTTTCTGCACTTCCTGAACAAAAGCCATCGCCGCAGGCGGGGTGGGCACCTTGCCACTCAGAATGTCAGAAAAAGGAATTACTTTTCCGTACAGTTCCTTGGTGGTGTCGGCATCCTGCTTCAGTTTGGCGCCGCTCAGCTCAATGCCGGCGAACAGACCTTTTGCCCGAGAATAGCTCAGGATCTCTGCATTCAGTTTTATGTCTGTGTCTGCCGAAGCTGAACGCCCAATCGGACCCGCTGCCGCGGAAGCGTCGACGCCGATCTCAAATTTGCTGGAGAGCAGCTTTTGCATGCCTTTATCGTTCATCACAAGCAGCACCAGATCAACACCCTCAGCGCCAATCTGTGCGCCGTAACTTCCGCCACCCAGAAAAACCGGCGCCGGAGCGCTCCATCCGTTGGCGGTGCGGCAAGTTGCATAACCACGGCCATAGCGCCCACCTACAATGAATCCGGCCTTCTTCACGCCCGGAAGCACGATCACGCATTTCGCTTTCGACAATATCCCGCTGGGAATACCTTTGTCCGGAGCTGCAGTAATCTCACTCAAGACTCTCGCTGCTGCCTCAGCGCGTTCAGCGGCTTTGCCGGAATCCTGTTTGTCAGTTTTTGTAGTGTCGGTGTCCTGGTCAGAAGTTTTTTGTGCTGCGGCCGAGATGCCGAAGACCAGGGTAAAGGTAATAAGCAGATGAAGGATTCTCATCGTAGTATTCCCCGCTTTCTCCACGATCAGATGTGCAGAGCTGAGGGCAAGATGCCACTAGAGGCTATCCGGCTAGTAGCGAGCGAATGAGTAGTGCTTCAGGACTATGCAAGAGTCCGATACGAGGAGGGACTCAGCGGCGGTCGGCGACTTTCGTTTTCGCCACGGCCCCATTTTGGTCGAGTCTCACATCGATTGAGCCTTCTTCGTTCTGGTGCAGAACAGGGCCAGCGTAGGCGTGGCTGGCGCCCCTGGCATCTGTGAATTGGATCTTGAGCGGTCCGGTTTCGAGCGGTTTGATGGTGTAGGAAAAGGTCGCACCCGGCGCCAGGGCGTCTTTGCCAAAGGTGGCGTTCGGATAATCGACGATGATGGTCTTGATAGGTTGAGTGCTGGTGTTAATCAGGTTGATCGTAACCATATGCGCACGGCAACCCGCCAGCGCAATCAATAAGACAAACGGCACAAGAGAAAGGAAAGATTTCATTCTTATTTTTTCTCAATGACGCGCGCGGCCAGCACTGCGCCGTTGCGATTGTCATGCAGCTTAAGCGGGAAGACCAGGATGTTCCAGTTCCAACGGCTTTTTTTCTTGGGCAGGTGAGGCAGGCAGCGGAAGCTGCGGTCAACGTAGGTTTCGCGGGTGTCTGCCACCGTGCGAATAATGTCTTTCCACTCGGCGCTGAGCTCGGGAAATTCTTCAAAGCGATTCTTGCCGGAAAACCAGGTGCGCTTTCTCTCATAGAGACGGGCGAAGAATTCATTGACATATTGCCAGACGCCGTCGCGATCCAGGATCTCCAAGACAATATCGTCGCCCATGGCCATGGCGATGCGAGAGTAGAAAAAGTCTCGCGCGTCAACGACGACAGGCTTCCCGCGGCGCTTGGCTTCAAAGGAGCGCAAGGCCCCCAGCAGATCGTCCACTGAGCTATAGCCTTTGAGCAGGTGCATGTCTTCCACGCCGCCGAACTTTCTTTCCAGCGTGGCGGAAAGAATAATGATAGGGACTTCAGGCCGTTTGTCGCGCAACGACTGCGCTACTTCGGTGCCAAACTTGCCCGCGCCCAGATGATAATCGAGCACTGCGATGTCAATTTCGCCCAAATGGGTCTCAGCTTCTTCGACCGAGGCCGAACTGATGGCCTCATAACCATTGCTGCGCAAAATTGCCGAACGCAGGATCAGGTTGTCATGCTGATCGTCGAGCAGGAGCACGCGGATTGGCTTTTTTTCTGTGCGGACGTCGGTCATTCTTCTTTCGTACCTTTGCTGCGAATGGCCCTCGCCATTTCCGGCAGTTTCATAAATGCAGTCACGCTGCGCAACCATTGCTTGTGATCAAATGCGGGCGAGCCACTGACCATTGAGCCAGCGGGAATATCGCCATGCGTGCCGCTCTGAGCGGTGATAATTACGCCATCGCCAATCTTGCAGTGCCCGGCCACGCCTACCTGGCCAGCAAGGATCACGTTTTTGCCAATCTCCGTTGATCCGGCCAGTCCCACCTGGGCGCACAGCATGGAGTTTTCCGCGATGATGCAGTTGTGTCCGACCTGAGAAAGATTGTCGATCTTTGTGTTGCGGCCGATACGGGTTTCAGCCAGGCTGGCCCGGTCGACGCAGGAATTGGCCTGAATCTCTACATTATCTTCAATCACCACGCGCCCAGTTTGCGGGATCTTGTACCAGTTGCCGCTGTCATCTTTGGCGAAGCCGAATCCGTCAGAGCCAATGACGACGCCGTTGTGCAAGAGCACATTGTCGCCGATCTCACAGTTTTCACGAATAGAGACGTGCGAATGCGCGAAAAAGTTTTTGCCAATTTTTACATCCCGGTAAATCACGACCTGGGGCATCAAGGTACAGTTTTCGCCAATCTCCACGCCCGCCCCGATCACCACACAAGCGCCGATGGATGCATTGGCGCCGATCCGAGCTGAAGGATCAACGACCGCACTGGAGTGAATGCCTGGTTTTTCCTGGGGCCCGGGGTGGAGAAGCTCAACAGCGCGAGCGTAAGCAAACTGTGGATTACTTGTGCGCAGGGTGGGCTTTTCCAACGCGGGGAATTTCTCATCGACGATGAGGGCAGCTGCTTTGCTGGTTTTGGCCAGCGGCGCATATTTGGAACTAACAGCAAATGTAATCTGGCCGGGTAGCGCGGACTCGATAGGGCCGACGCTGCTGATTTCAGCGTCCGCGTCCGGCGGATCAAGCCTGGCGCCCAGCTTGTCCGCAAGTTCTTTAAGCTTCATAACCAATGGGTCCTGATGAAAAACTTGCCTAAAGGCGTGATTGTAACGGGAAGAAGGGAAAGGACGGAGCAAAATCGTTCCGAACCATTATTACGAATCAGTTACGATTCAATGAACAACTTCTCCTGGCGAATATCGTCCGCTGTTTTCTTGTGAGCTTCCGGACGCCCGATCACCGCGAGTACGTTCAGTTCCTGAAGAGCGGAGCGAGGGACAAAGACCCTTTGCGTATTGCCGCGCGTATCCGGCGGCGTGATAAGAAATCCTTCCGCGCTGACCTGGGTAAGATCGTTGGCCATCAGTCCTTCCAAAACGTCATTGTCAGTGAACTTGAGCCGCACCCAGAGTCCATCAGTGCGCGGCCGAGTGGTAAAGGTCTTGCGTCCGGTGGCGGCAGTGTCACTGAAATCGCGAACGAAGTCCACGCTTTTGACTTCTGCCAGGTCAATCAACACCACTTTGCCGGAGGGATTCAGCAGTTCCAGCTTGCCTTCAACCACAAAATTGGCGGGTGAAACATATCCGCTAATGGAATCGCGTCCCATTTTGCGCACGATCACCTTTTTATGGCTCGACGGCATTGTCCATTGATTCTCGCACTGTTTTCGGGGGCATCAAAGACGTCATCCCGCCTTTCCACGCAATGGGGTAGCCAAAAGGTTAACCTTTGTGATAATGTTTCGGGTTTGTTCTAGTCCCTACGGTAGCCGTCTAACTCTTGTATAAAGTGCAACTTACGAAAAACTGGGAGAATCGGTTAGCCCACCTGGCCGGGGGCCGGGAGGGCAATAGTGTGTTCCTTAGCTGATGGCTGACTTTATTTACCTCATGGAAACCCGGCTCACGCCGGACCAGCAGCGGGCAGTAGCGCTGGTGACCGATGTCGCCCGTGCCCACGACATGAACATTTTCCTGACCGGGGGCGCGGTCCGCGATATCATTAGCGGCTTCATCATCCGCGATCTTGATTTCTCTGTGCAGGGCAACGCGCTCAAGCTGCAAAAGGACTTTGAAAAAGCCGGCGCCGTCATAGAAGCCACTGAAGAAGGCACGCGGACGATCATGCTGCTGCTGCCGGGGAACGTGCGCGCGGAAGTAACCAGCGCCCGCTCAGAACGGTATGACAAGCCGGGCAAGCCGGCTGAAGTAACTCCAGGAACAATTTATGACGACATGCGGCGGCGCGACTTTACCGTCAACGCCATGGCTTTGTCGCTCAATCCGGGTTCGCGCGGTCTGCTGACCGATCCTTTTAATGGCGTGGCCGATATTGAAGCCAAGGTGCTGCGTGTCCTGCATAACTATGCCTTTTATGAAGATCCTTCGCGGCTCATTCGCGCCACCCGCCTGGCCTGCCGCTTCCACTGGACTTTGGAAGAACGCACCCAGGCGCGCTACGACGCAGCTAAAGAAAACAACTACATTGAAAACATTTCCGACAGCGCCGTGGGGCATGAGATCGAGCAACTTGCCCATGAAGATAATCCCATTGAAGTTTTGAAGGCCCTGGAAAAAGAAGGCTGGCTCAAGGTGCTGGTGCCGCACTTCTCCGTGGCCAAGGTTGATTCAGCGGGGCTGAACCAGGTATTCAAAGTGAAGCAACAGATGCAGGAAGTCGGCGTGAATCCGGACGCCAGCCCCATTGTGATGCACTTCCTTACCCGCAAGCTGGGCGATAAAGATATCTCAACGATGCAGAAGCAGATCGTAAATAAGGGCTTTGTCGAGCGCTGGAAGCGCCTTGAAGATGACGCCAAGGATTTTGCCAAGAAGCTGATGGCACGCGAACTGGCTTTGCCGTCGCAGACCTGGAAGTTCCTGATGACAAACCGCCCTGACGCGCTGCTGTTCAACGCCATTACGCCGCGGGCGTCCGCCGTCGAACAGAAGATCAAGAATTTCCTGACCAAATGGCCGCCTGTCCGGCAGAAATTGCCTTTCCCGGAAATGGCGGAGATGCGCATTACACCGGAGCATCCAGAATACAAAAAGATAACCGATGAAGCCTTCCTGATGTTGCTGGATGGCAAGCTGCGTTCACACACGGAAATCGTAAAGTTCCTGGAGCCATACTCTCCGCCGGAACCACCACCACCGCCGCCTCCGCCGCGTCGCGGACGCGCGAAAAAGGAAGCCGCACCTGGTGCGCCCGGAGATCAAGTTCCCAAGAAACGTGGACGCAAGCCAAAGAATGCCTTGGTCGGCGCAGCAGCGCCTGTACCCGTAGAAGGTTCCGCTCAACCTATAGCGGCTCTACCTGTTACTCAGAGCAAACTACCCGCGGTGGCGTCAGCCAAGCAAAAAGGTATGCCAGCGCAGCCGGCGGCGAAGAAGGCTCCTCCGGCAAAGGCACCCGCGAAGGCCCCAGTAAAGCCTCCGGCCAAGAAGCCTGTAGCGAAGAAAGCTGCGCCGAAGAAAAAGCCCACGCCAGCCAAAAAGAAGGGCAAGAAGAAGTAAGCGCCGACCTCTCCCGAACCGGCTGCTTTATCATTACAGCCATGCTGAAACAGACTCGATGGGCAGTGATTGCGGGAGTTCTATTCCTCGCCGCTGGACTGGCGGCGCAGGAGAATTCTGCGCAGTCCGTTCGCAAAGCAGTTCGCGAATACCGCCAGCAGCATGAAGTTGAAATCGTGCGCAACTATGCGCAACTACTTTCGCTGCCGAATGTAGCCAGCGATGCTGTCAACATCGGGTTCAATGCACTGGCTATCAGCACCATGCTGGAGCAGCGTGGCTTTCGCATGCGGTCACTCAGAGTTTCTGGCGCTCCGCCTGTAGTTTATGGCGAGCTTTTTTCGCCGGGCGCGAAGCATACGCTACTTTTTTACGCGCACTATGATGGCCAGCCGGTGGACAAGACGCAGTGGGCCAGCGATCCGTGGACGCCGGTATTACGTGATGGTGCTGTCGATGGCAAGGTTATCCTGCTTGAAAC
>DASYKK010000197.1:0-76136 GCA_035995565.1 Candidatus Angelobacter sp. | reverse complement strand
CCCAAGAAAGAACGTGTGTTAGGATAGCGCATCTCCCCCAAATTTCTTTTCACGATCGTTGAGGAAGGTCTCGTCATCCATGGTCCGAATTTTTATAACTTCTCTGCTGGCCGGAGCATGTGCCTTTGCCCAGACGTCGGGCGCTCCTCCGGTACAAGCGCCTTCTCAATCGCCTGCCGTCCAGCCTTCCGCGCCTCCGCTGGCGCAACAACAGTCATTTGATCCCGATAAGGTTGCTCCAAATGAGCCTGTGGTTGTAGTCCATGGCGTTTGCCCAAAGAACGCTGCCGTTGCGAAAACTGGTCCTGCTAAGGAAACCTCTGCCAAGGACACCTCTGCTAAAGACGCTCTGCCGAAAGACGATGCCTGCCAGACCGTAATCACCAAGGAACAATTCAATGCCATGCTTTCCGGGATGAGCTTAACCTCCCAGATAAATAATCCTGCTGCCATGCGGAATTTTGCGGAGAGTTACTCGCAGTTGCTGGCCCTGGCCGCCGCGGGCGAAAAAGCCGGTGCCGAGAACGATCCGCGCTTCCAGGAGTTGCTTAGGATCGCGCGCACCCGCGCGCTGGCGGACTCATATCGCCATTTCCTTGAAGAAAAATACAGTAACCCATCGCAGGATGAGATTGAGGCTTACTATAAGGAAAACCTCTCTAAATATGATTCCTTCAAAGTCGAACGCATCATCATGCCTTCAATCAATCCCAGCCGTACGCCAGCGGCGCGCGCTGAGTATGAAAAAAAGTTTCGCCAGTTGGCCAATGACATTCGCGAGCGGGCCGCCCGGGGTGAAGAAACGCAAAAGCTTCAGGACGAAGTCTATAAAACCCTGTCTCTCCCCACTCCTCCAAAGACCGATCTTGGCATGAAGCGCAGAGGCAGCCTTCCTGCTGGCATTGAAAAAGATCTACTCGCGCTAAGACCCGGTGAGGTAACCAAACTTGAGGCCGAGCTGTCCGGATTGAATATCTATAAACTTCGCAGCCGCGATAGCATCCCAATTGAATATGTCAAAGACGAGATTGTCCGCGATCTCCATCAGAAGAATATGGAGGCTGCCATTAAGTCCGTGACCGGGGGCATCCATCCTGACTTGAATGAGCAGTTTTTTGGACCGACGAGCGGCAAAGGCGGGCCAGCGCTGCGGAACCCTCAAGCGTCGGATCCCTTATCTCCCAGGGGACTTAGGCCGGGCGCTCCTATGAGCCCGGCTGCGCCAGGCGCGGCATCTCCAAATCCCGGCACGGCAACGCCGGCACAAACGCCTCCTTCACCTAAGTAAGTCGGTGCTCTTTTTTGACGGCCCTTTGGATGATGTGCGCCGTTTGAAGTAGCAGCAAACGCCGGGCGTGAGATCCGAGCGTTAGCGAATGCTGTTCAAGGGATGCAAGCAGGCTAGGATTTCATGATCCGCGAATGGTGAGGCTTCTAAATGGCTCAGTTTTGGAACGTGTTAGACCGTTGGAAAATTGTCGAGTGGGTGATTCTAATCACAGCTGTTATTGCCATTGAATACGTGCGGGGACTTGCTGAAACCATATCGATCGTTATTGCTGCTATTTTGTTGGTTGCGTTTTACAACTGGTGGAGACGAAAAGGTGTGTTCCGAAGGAGAACTTAGATAACGAGTGCATCGACAAACCAAGGTTCTGCAGGACCATTTGCTTCTTCTAGCCCTACGGTAGGGCATTGTGTGGAAGTTCCGGAATCTAGAAGCGTAGCATCCTGGGTCGGCAGCTTTGGGGGCTGGTTTACGCTTGCCGGGATTCAGAGTTGCCGCTCCTAAAAAATTGCTCTTTGTTAGTTAGTATAATAGGCCGGGCAGAATGGCCGGACGAAATGTTTGTGGCTACAGACGCCAGTAAGGAAGGTAAGGAACCATGAAACGACAGACACCAGTAACACGCGGAGTGTTTCTGTTTACAGTTTTAATTGCTTTCGCCCTTCCGTGCGCAGCCGGCCCATTCGGATTTGAAGCCGGGATGACAAAGGAACAGGTCATTGCCAAAGTCGGACAAAAAGCGATTAGACACGTTGATGGCGACGTCATGTTTCTTTCAATCGCTCCCACGCCACACCCAGATTTTTCCGAATATCTCCTAATGTTCTCGCCGCAGAATGGTCTCGTTAAACTCGTGGCGTATACGGATCACATTAAGACTAATAAGAACGGCGATCAGTTGATGGAAAAATATCAAGCGGTAAAGGCTGCTGTAACGGCAAAATACGGCAAACCGCAATCCTTTAACAATCTTGTGGAGGGAAGCATCTGGACAGACCCTCAGGACTTCACCATGTCACTGGTCAAAAGCGACCGCACGATTATGTCAGCATGGGAGTCAGGAGAGTCGGCCATCCTTCCTGATCACATCAAAATTATTGCTCTGGAAGTACAGGCTTTAAATAGCGAGACCGGCCAGATATCGCTAGGGTACGAGCTTGAAGGCTTCAGCGCATACGTCAAACAGAAGAAAGAAAAACAGAATTCCGTGTTCTAAACTCCCCTTTTTTTCTCTCGCTGCTAATTTTCTTCCTCATCCTCGTTACGTCGCCAACGGACCAGAGTTCCGGCAGATCAAAGATGAAGTCGGAGGTAGGCCAGGATTCGAACTGTGGGAATTCATCGCGGTATATGCCGGGCGACCTTTAGAGAGCTAGAAAAGTTTGTGCCCAACATGTACCCAAGCCGGTTTTTGATGACGTGTAAGATGTTGAAATATGGTGGCCAGGGACGGAATCGAACCGCCGACGCCAGCCTTTTCAGGGCTGGCTTCCTTGAACCACGTCATATTGAAACAGAATAACTTACTCGCCTAGGTGCACCGTGTCAGGTGCTTCCTTTTGGAACCATTCGGAACCAAAACAGGACGCTCGCAGGGCTTCGTCAAAAGTATCTGCTTCGCGCAATAGTGATCATCTGCTACGACTTCACACGACAAAACCAGCCATTCATTTGGCTGGAGGGAACCCTACCGCACCATGATTGACGACCGCAACAAGACGGGAATCACTAAAGCAGTCACCGCGGCTGCCGTCAGATACCTTGACGAACGAGGCTGCAAGCCGATTGAAACCGAGGTTACAATCGGCGATGCGTGGGTGGCTGATGTCGCGGGCGTGGTCGTACCGACTCAAACGGAATTGATTGCCCTGAAATTACTCAAGCGCAGGCCGAACTACAGGCACACCGAGTATCAGGCGTGGTACCGGCTTGCCGCCGGAATGCAGAAGCTGATGACGGTGCTGGTGGAAGTGAAAACGTCCCGGTCAGACTTTCGCGGCGACAAGAAATGGGCGCGGCCAATCCCTACCAATCTGGCGTATCTTGCTTTTCCTAGGGGACTATCCATCGGCATTGATGAAGTACCGCGGGGCTGGGGCATGCTGGAATACAGCGAAGACTCGGATTGTGTTAAGTGCTATCGCGTTCCAATAATTGTTGAGACCACCACAGAGGCGCAGCTTAGTGTCATCCACAATATTGCGGTGCGCCGCGACCATCTCACCCGCTACGAGAGCGAACGCAGATTCCGCAGAGAGATGGTAGCAAACCGGAATGAAGACGTATCGCGCACAAGGGTTGCCACAGCAATAAGGGCGGTCATGGCGGTGGTAAACGGTCATTCTATGTCCGGCAGAATCCCGCACTCTTCTGTAGAAGAGGCTTTGAAGTATCACGGCATCAAGCACGTATCGGGATGGGACATGGAGCAGCTAGAAAAGCTTTGGCGCCAGCAGGTAATAGGCTAAGCAGCATAAAGTTAAGCTAGAAACGGTCAAGAGAAAGCGAGACGACTTAGAAAGTGAAGTGCAAGTAGGCCCGAAGTGGGAACCCAGCATTTGCTAGTTGAAGTTTGTAGTTTTGAAAAATACAACTCCCAAAATAAAGGCGAACGAAATGAACTTCACCATGATAAATTCAACCCATAGCCGCCGTATCGGCTCTGGAGAATCAAATGAAAACCATTATTCGTATGATCTCGATCATGGTCTTAACCATGGGATTCTGCGCGACGGTAAGCGCTTCAGGGGACCAGCCAATCGAGCAGGCCGTGATCGCACCGCCGGCGCTGGACTGCTGCATTCCGCCGTGTCCGCCGCTCTGTCCTGGAAATCCGCCAACCGCACTGCAAAAATAAGTTTTCTCTGTGTATCGCACCAGACTATAGAATCCGGGCTGCCACCTCGCAATTTCCTCAGAAATAGAGGTACAGCCCTGTGACCATACTTTTCGAATTAGCTATTATCGCGGCGAATCTCGCTCTCTGCTCCGTCCTCAACCTTCGCCGCATCTATGAATCATATCCACGTCTGTATGGGTATGTTTTCTTTCAGGCGTTCGCGGCGGCAGCGTCTTTAATCGTCTACGTGACCCACTTCAGCGTTACTTACGTCATCACGTACTACATGCTGATTTTCTTTGGTGGGATCTGCGCGGCGATGACTGCCGGCGAGTTGAGCGGCAAGCTTCTGGGCCCACGTGGCGCCCTGCCGGCATGGGTGACGGCCAGGCTGCTTATTTTCATGGGGACCGGCATGGCCGCGGCCTTAACGGCGGCCGGGGTGTTCTACGCTTCCCGCGGCGGCAACATCACCCGCGCACTGATGACAGCGGAGCAGTGGATGTCCGGGGCTTTGTGGGTGGCGTTTTCGGTAATCCTGATTTTCTGGAGAACGCTGAAGGTATTCCGCCGGCAAACACGGGCCGCATCGATCTGCCTAGGTTTCGTTCTGTACTTCACGGTGTCTATATTCGCGGTCTTTGTCCGTGGCCATAAGGTACCGGCGGAACTTACGGAAGCCGCAAAACACGCGGGGATGATTGCGTATCTAATAATGCTGTTGTGGTGGACCGGGGTTCTGTTGATGCCTGCGCCGGTCTTTGAGAAGGCCACAGCGGAACAGAAGGAGCAGGTATTGGATGAGTTTGAGCAAACGCAGCAAGCGGCCGGCAGAGTCGCGATTGCGTCCAGGTAGAAAAAGGGTGAAGAGCTAATTCGCGCGCCACAGGATGAAAGCAAATGCAAGATCGAGACAATTCGCTGGTTGTTCTTATTCAAAGACTGGAAACCATCAAGGTAAACGGGGACCCTCAGGCAGAGGTTCGGGCCATCCGGGAGAAGTGCGACAAGGCTTTTCTTCCCTTTGCCGAATCGGAAATAGAGTTCATTGACCGGGACAATCTGGATGAGGCTGACGCGCACATCATTGCCCTGCATGAAGCGGCGTTTACGCTTCGCGCCGACTGTGATAATCTTTTGCGTTCCAACGCATTAGAAGAATCAGCGCTGTCAACCGCCGCCACCACGATCATCGAGGCGTTTGTTGACTGCCGGGCCCGCATTGAGAACATCTATATCCTGCGCGTGCCGGAGCTTCTGGAGGCGGTGGACGCGGTTCTATGAGTGCAATGGCAGAAGCAAAGTCACCGCCGGATTTGGCATTCGTGCGCCAGCAGATTGAACGGCTGGAGCAGGAGTTGGCTATTTGGCGGGCGACGGAGCAGGGGCTGCTGGCGGTGAAGGCGGGCGAGTCGTCGATGGGGCTTAAGGGGAGATTCAGGAACCTTAAACCCTGGCAGGCGATAGAGGAATTCCTGAAGATGCAAGGCAGCCCGCAGCCGCGATCTGTGATCATCCGGGCTGTGATCGAAGGCGAAGCCAAACTGGGTGTCGATAAAGAAAAGAGCATTAACCAGTCAATTACCGCGAACGGGCAGAGCATCAAGAAGCCAAAATTCAAAGAGCCAACTTTCGATCCCGCGGTGAAAGAGCAGAGCCCTTCCAACCTGGTTGGCCTGGCGAGCTGGCCCAACGAAAAGTTTAAAATCTGAGCCGCAGGCCTTAGAGATTGATTCCCTGCTTATTTATTTCTTGACTTCCCTTCCAGAGTAGCTGGTATATTCGGCACAGAACCCCACAACTCAAGGCAGAAATCGGGTAGTTTCCCCGACGATGTAACCGGACGGCGCAGGTGCATACCCAGGACTCTCAGGGAGGGAGATCATGGACCCGTCCACCGCGAAACTCACGCCTGAAACTTTCCGCAAAGCCCAGCAGCAAATCGTTGATCGCATGGGCGACATCGAGATCCCGCCTGAATCGGTTCATTTTCTCGGTCTGGGTGATCTTAACCTGCCCGGCGAAGCCAGCGTCCCACCCGAAATAGCTCAAGTAATCAAAGATCGCTGGCACTGCGCCACGATGTCGATTGAACGGTGTGATGCCCTGGAAGCACTATGGGCTGCGGTTAAAGACTGGCGCATCGGCTACAACAGAGCTTTTACAGAAGCCTGTGAAAAGCTGCGGAAGCTCGAAGCCGATCCGCGCGACATTGATCCGAGAAACCAAGCGGATGGGTGCGTATGATGCCGCAACTGCTGGCGCATCTGACGCGGCGCTGGCTGCGCATAAACGCCATCCCGAAAAAGACGGACACAAAGGGCTGACGCTGACCGGCCTGCTCAATTCCCTGGATGGCTTCATGGCGAAAGATGGCTCGATTGTGTTCATGACGACGAACCACCCTGAGTTACTGGATCCAGCGCTGGTGCGGCCGGGACGCGTGGACTTTGAGTTGGAATTCAAGGAAGCGACGGCAGAGCAGAAAGCGCGGCTGTTCAAGCGGTTCTTTCCCGGCGCGACCGATGCGCTGGCTTATAACTTTGCCGGCCGTGACGATCTGCGGACCATGGCAGAAGCGCAGCAATGGCTGATTCAGCACAAAGACGATGAAGGTAAAGGGGAGGAAGTTAATGGAAAACGAGACCTTGAAACGATTTGTTGCAGCAACTGGCGAAGCTCGGAAGCTTATCGCTGATGGCTACACGGATGTGCAGGTGTGCTTAACGACGGGTGATCGCTTCATACACACAGCAACGACTGTAGCTGACGAGCCAGCCACCATCATTTTGACGGCCAAGAAAGAATTCTGAGTGAAGGCACGCGAGATCATTCCGGGCTGGCCGCGGGGAAGAAGCACTGATATTCACGGCATCCCGATCATCGTTAATTCTCAACTTGCCGCCGGCACGATTGCCCTGATCGACAGGAATACGCGGCATCCGTGGATACAGGTCGACAAGATGCAAACGCTGGTGGATGCGATCGATGATGACTTCTTGCGCCGCTGCGGAATAGTTACCGGGCTGGGGTCGCATGGCTGACCGCTATCGCAAAGGCGAAAGCGAGCGCGTCAACCTGAACTGCAAAGTTGACGCCGAAACCAAGCTTTACCTCATCAACCTGGCCGGCGAATTTGGCCTGGGCCACGCCGTGGAGCAGATCGTCCAGCGGGACAGAAAGCGCAACCGAAGGCCAACCAAAGCCCAACAACATTTTGCAACTCCGTGACTCATCTGCGTACAGTCACAGCAGCACAAAGCTGACAATCTATCTCTCCTTCTCTGGGAAGTAACGTATGTGACCCGTCGCGAGGCGGGTTCGTACGCAGCAAGAAAGCCTACAGTGCCGGGGCCAAACGGCGCACCTGCCCCACTCAATGAACATACCTGTCTCTACTCCAACCCAATACAGCGGACGCGATACAGTTGGCGTCTACCTGCCCAATAAACAATTCAAAGAAAGCTGGCGCCTGCCCAGAGAGTACGCGCGCGAGCTCCGCAACATGAACATGGCAGATTTTATGAATCACGCCCGCGACGTCCGGCTGAAGTTCACGCCTGATCCTCGGGACATCGTTACGGGTGGCGGCATCGGGCCGGATCAGGCGATTGGATTGAATCACAAGAAGCTCTGGAACGGCGTCACCATCACCAGCCCGAAGCGCACCAAGACACGCTGCATCCGCGGTGTAGAGAACGCTTGCGCGGCGATCACGAATTACGTTCCACCGGAGATGAAACGGGCCATGGAGCGGACAGGTGGCGCGTAACTTCCGGCCGTGCCCGAAATGCGGCCACGTGCACGACCGCGGCTACTGTCCGGCCAGGGAAGAAGAGCGCCGGCGCCCAGGGTACAAACCTGAACGGCAGCGGCCTGCGCAACGCGAGGTCACACTGGCGCCGCAGATGGGGCCGCAGAGATGAGCTCTCCGGGTATGGCGATTGTGGGTAAGAAGCTGGACAAACGCGAGATCGGTATTGGCTTTGGCCGCGTGCTCACGGTGTTGATGACCATGCCGGCGGAACTGCTGGCCAAGGTGATTGAGCGCAGCGAGCAGGAAACGCTGCATTCGCCGGAGCAACAGGAATTGCGGGCGAAGCGGCTGCAGGCGCTGAAAAAGGGTTTGTAGAAACTTCTTGCCGCGGATCAACGCGGATCAGAAAAATATCCCTACAGGAAGTGAGGTCGGCAATAATTAACTTGACTAACCAAAATGACAGCCCTTACAATCCCGCTTGAGCGGGAACCCAGACAACACATCGCATCAGGGAGAGCACCCGCTAAGTCCATCATTGGCCGTTGCAGCAGCCGTGTCAATCTTGGTCAAGGGGAAATCTTGATCGCCCTTCGTGCATATTTGGACAGTAGCGGCAAACTGGAAAACGACTACCTGACTCTCGCTGCTGTTGCGGCCACAGAGCAGACGTGGCAGGACTTTGAAACGGAGTGGGCCAAGATTTTAGACGGCCACACGCCGAAGGCAAAGTATGTGCACATGCGGGAAATAGCTCACCAGACAAAGGGCTTCGACAGAAAACTTGGGTGGGATGATAACAGCGCATTTGGCCTGTCGAACAAATGCCTTATCCATATGTCACGCTTGGACAAATTGCGTTTCAAGATGTTCTATTGCGCCATTGACATGAGGGCGTACCACAAGCTGAAGGCACAGAGCTACCTAATACCGGAGCCGATTGAGTTGTGCAATCAGTTTTGCTCGGAAGCTGTCTTGATGTGGTGGCTAGGTGACTATCCCAAAAAGGTAAAGGGTTGTTATCCAGATGTAGTTGACCCGATGGCTGACACGATCAGCTACTTCTTTGATCGGAACGAATACTTTAAGCAGCCATTTGAGGACAAGTGGAATGCCGAAAAGGATCGCGCCGATAGAACGGGCGAGTGGAACATCTGGCAGAGAGTGAAAGAAGTTGCCGCCGTCGATATGAGGGATGTCCCCGGCATTCAGGCCGCTGACATCGTTGCATGGGCCGTGAATCGAGAGAACATTGTGAAGCACGGCAAAAAAGCCAGTTACTTAGCTCACATCATGCGCCAAGTAATTCCTGCCTGGAGCGTGGTCTGGGACGAAGAGAAATTCAAGAAGCATTTCACGCCATTCCGCCCAAGCGATCTTCGCGGTCTATAATGTGGATTACTATGACCGATCAAGACATGCACGCAATCGCAGGCAAGGCGCGAGCTGACTACACTAACACGAAAAAGGAACTCGCCGCGCTGGAAGCGACCGCTGCCGAGCTTGCTGGACTTGCCGAAACACTACATGAGGCTCTACTGAGTCCTTCAAAGATTCAGTTTTTTACCGGCACACCAATCGTCGGTAGTGGATGGAAGATTCTCGCCGAAGGGCTATTTCAAAGACTCAGCGCCGACAATGTAAAGAAGCTTTCTGAGGACATTAGGCGGGTCACTAAGACGCGGGATGCACTCAGGCAGCGAGTGAAAGAATTGGAAGGCGAGGACCCGGAGAAATGAAGTCCAACCCAAAAACGACCGCTGAATACCAGAACTTTGAGAATGCTCTGCGGCACGTTGTCCAGGTTCCGCATTCCGAGATCAAGGCCAAGCTGGACGCAGAAAAAGCAGAAAAGAAAAAGCGCCCTAAGACTTCGGGCGCTTCCCGCGCTTCAAACGATAAGGATTAGAAACACGTCGCATCGCCGGTCTTGCCGGTTAATTCAGCGAACGTGAGACGCTTCCCGGCAACCTGAGATAGTGCCTGTTGAAAGCGGTCGGCATCTGTCATGTTGCGGTCTTTGGTTGCGCGATTGTTGAAGCGGAATACTTGCTCATCGACGTAGCGGTCAAGGTGAAACGGCTCAACCGCAACATAGGTTCCACGTAGTCCACGTTTCAGGAGCGACCAGAAATTTTCAATTCCGTTGGTATGCACTTGCCCATCGACGTAGCCCTTAACGTGATCGATAACGTCATGGGTGAAGTTCTCAGCAAGCGCATATTTGTAGCTCGGAAAATCGTCGGTAATCATGTGTGCGCCACCTTGCACGTTGTCGAGAATCTTCTCTTGCAGAGTGACGCGCTTCACATCGGGGATGACCATAGCTCGAACCTGACGCATGTTGCGGTCAAGCATTCCCATGACGATAGTTTTTCCGGGAGCGCGGTTATTCTTGCTGCGGTCATTGCCAGCGATGGCGAGAATTCTTGCTCTGCGGGATTTGTGCATACGGCGCGGATCAGGGCCGACAAAAGTTTCATCAGCTTCAACAGGGCCACCTTCGCTTCCGAGTTTAGAAGTGAAGCCGTTTTTCAGGGCTAGTCTCAGGCGGTGCAACATGAACCAAGAGGACTTCTGAGACACCCCAAGGTCTTTACCGAGTTCGTAGCTGCTGATTCCATTTTTGCAGTTAACTAGCATCCAGAGTGCAGGGAGCCACTTGGTTAGAGAGAGCGGCGAATCCTCAAAGATGGTGCCAACCTTAACCGAGAACTGCTTTGAGCACTCACGGCACTTCCAGCGCTTCTGAGTGTCAAGCCAGTAGTGCTCAGTATGTCCGCAAGCTGGACAGGCTGGTTTACCATCAGGCCAGCGCATATTAGCGACGGCATCAATGCAGATTCTTTCATCGCTGAAGTATTTGATAGCGTCCTGCAAGGTCTTTGGTTGCTGTAACTTGCGTTTCATGTAAGCAGAATAGCCCAAATAGTTTGGTTAGTCAAGTTAATTATTGCCGTGAGGTCTGTAGGAGTGCTGGAGCCAGGAAGCCCGGAGCATGAGCCGGGCTTTTTGTTTTGCCTATGAAGAAACTAGCCAAGCGCGTGGAAATCGAAGTGATGGACCGCGATAACAGGCGTGTGATTGCGCGCCGGCGCGTGGTGCCGGATCGCGGCATGCGCTTCAGTCCCGCTGGCGTCGACAACATTCTGGAAACGTTTGTCGAAGACTTCGACCAGAAGAACCCCGGCCACAAGTACCGCATAGCGGAACTGATGAAGAACGGCTGTCCGGTATTTAAGTTTGTGTGGGACCCGGCGTATCACATGGCAGAGCAACTTCAACAGCTTGAGGCTGCGACGGCGTCGGCGTGAACTCAGTCACGGTGGTCTTTATCGATGGCAGCAACAAGGACTTCGCTGCGGCAGTATTAACGCTTAGCGATGCGCAATTTTGGCTGGAGATCCTTGACGGCCAGGGCAACAGCGTGGGACTCATCCCGCGAGAGCAGATTCGCTACGTGGTCACGAATTTCAACACCGCGCCATAGGAAGCAATTAGCAGTTAGCACTTGGCAATCAGCCAAAAACATCTAAATGAAAACCTCTCTTCGAAAGCTGCTTACCGCAGTCATTGCACTGGTGTGCGCGATCCAGGCCCACGCGGGATCTATCACCGGAAACATTCAAACTGCCTCGTCGGGCGGCGTCGTCAATGGCACGCTGACGTTCACGCTGAACCAGGTGGCGTACGTTTCTGGCTCGGCGCAGGTCGTGGCCTCGGGCGTGAACTGCTACACCTCGAGCGCGGGCGCGATTACGGGCGAACCCGATCCGCTGGTGGCGCCGGTACTCAGCGTGAATCTTGGTTCCGGAACGCTGGCGGCTGGCACGTACTTTGTGAAGTACACGATCTTTGACGGTACGGGCGAATCACTGCCGTCGCCAGAAGCGTCGATCACGCTGGCCAGTCCAGGAACGTTGATCGCTACGCCTCCGGCGATTCAGCCTCCGAACGCTACGGGCTGGCGGGTTTACATATCGGCAACGACCGGGACGGAGACGCGGCAATCGTCGCTCACCGGCTTTGGCGCAAATTATCAGCAAACCGCGGCGCTCGCCGTGGGCGCGGCACTTCCTGTTACCAACACCAGCACATGCTCCATCCGATTCACGGATGAGATGATCCCTTCGACCACGTACTACACCATCAACATGGTGAACGCCGGCGGATCAAAGATTGCCGGGTACCCGATCAGCCAGGCGCGATTCTTTGGCGGGACGAATGGAAGCGTAAACGTGTCGACGGGCTGGCCGGTAAGTTTTGGTGGGGTAATCTGGCCGAGTCCACTGATGGCAACGCCTCCGGGGAACGCGGCACAGAGTATTGCCGGGCCGCTGAGTCTGGGGAGTTTTGGGTTTACGGCGGGCAGCGGAACATTCAGCGGAGTTGTGACGGTAACAGGAGCATTCACGGCGGCTTGCCCCAAGAATATCGGCGGCATTCGATATGCCTGCAATTACGTAATTGGTTCTACCACGTGCGGCGTGCAGGAAGCCTATAACGATTTGCCCGCATTCGGCGGCGTGATTGTTATTCAATCGGGCAATTGCAGTGCGGCAGGATGGCCAGTCACGATTCAAAAGCCTGTAGTCATTGAAGGTCAGGGAATGGGCGGCCCTTCCGATCCCGGAACAAACGCGACCATAGTTGCTGGCTCTTCGTTAACGAATACCTCAACTGGCAACAGTTTCTTTGTCATTTCGCTTGGCGGTGGTACATCCGTTGAAGGCGTAACGTTCCGCGACTTTGCCATGATTGGCAACAAGACCGTGGGCGGGGCTACGGCGGGCGACTGCGTAGATATTAACGGCGGAAGCGGATCAACGCAGGTTCGCGCTCTCAGTTTTGAGAATATTCAATGTAATCAGCCCAAAGGCTCAGGCTTTGTCATCAAAGATAATGCCTTCATGATTAACTTCCTGAATGTGCATGTTGATCAATCAGGAAGCCACTGCTACGTTCTAAAAGACGGAGTAAGTTCTGGGGTAAACAGCCAGATTCACTTCCTGCAATCAACCGCTGACCTGTGCGGTGGCAATAATGCTTCATTTAATCCCGGCACGGCAGACGGCTGGAATATTTCTGGAGCAACGTCTCGCGGAATAGACATGGTCGCATCAACGGCTGCGGACTCCAACAACGGCATCAATGTTGCAGCGGGGGCCGTTAACACCCAACTTCATGTAACCAATTCCGATTTTGAAACCAATACAACCTGCGATGTGAATCTAAACGATGGCTTCGGACATCTGCTTACGGGAAATACACTGCTTGGAACTAGCGTTGGAGCAAGGGGGCTTTGTACAGCCTTCCCAGTGGGCGCGGCCACTCAGTTAACTCAATTCATTCTGATTGGCAATAACATCAACGGACACACGGTTCAAGATGTAACAATAGGGGCCAATACTAAAAATTGCGTTATCTTCCCGCAGGCCCAAAACAATTACTCATACTCTGATGCAAGCAACAATTGCGTTAAGCTGGATTCTAACAACGGAGGAGCTCTTACAATTGCGGCAGCGTCGGGTTTCCTGCCCGCAACTAACGGCACTGTTCCTCTTGGGAGTGCGGGGCTTGCGTGGTCAGATGTGTTCACTTTCTTTGTGGACGCAACCACCTATCGCCCTCGGGCAACTGGTCATCTTTTAATTTCAGATACGGCCCCAACCATCTCTGCTGGCTTCGGCACGGGAGCGTCGATCGTCGGCAGTAATGGCTCAGCGTCTTTTGCCATCAACGTAGGAACCGGCGGCACAGCGAACAGTGGAACAATTGGACTGCCGACATCGTTTAATGGGTGGAATTGTGACTGCGAAGATCAGACAACCACGTCGGTTACCGTCAATCGCTGTAAACAAACTGGCGGAAGCGTATCAACAGCAGTCATTGGTAATTTCAACACTACACCCGCTGCGGCAGCTTGGGTGGCCAGCGATATAGTGGTAGTTAAATGCCTTGCGCGGTGAGAATGAAAGCAGCCTGATCGCCTTGTCCTGAATCATTGAGAGATTTGGCCTTTGCATCGAATCGCTTCATATCGGCAGCGTCAAAATACCTTGAGAGATGTGGGCGTCCTTCAGCTAATGGGATGTCCTTGCGGTATAGTTCGCTTCCCCAAAATTGGAAAGCCCACGAATCATTTTTAATCGTGGCAACTTCCAAGCCTGCTATTTCGGCGGCTTTTATCATGCTATCGGGCGTGTGAATGACCATGTGCCTCGGCGCATCTAGTTGGACCCAGTTGACGCCGTAATGTCGCCATGCCCAGCGAGCCACGGGAATACGAATCAGACAGAGGCCACCGGGAGCGAGTTTTCTTTTCACTTCGGCCAGGGTGCCAATCTGATCTTCGATGTGCTCAAGGGAATGGTGAAACATGATGCGATCCCATTGGCCGGTCACTTCGGCAAGGGATTTCTTCTGGCAGTAGGCGCTTTCCTGAGACGTAAACGGATCAATACAAAGAGCGCCGGCGAAACCAGCGGTAATCAAGTCTTTAACCTGCTGGCCATTGCCGCCGCCCACATCAAGAATCCGCATCTCTGGACTCAGCTTGAGGGTGTTGATGAGGTTACGGGTCACTTCGGGAAACAGGAATCCCATAGTGGAGCGCAGCCCGGCGCGGACTATCGCGTGGCGAATCACGGATTTTGCTTTAGCGGAAAAGCCGCCTTGCAGGGTAAAGCTGTAATAGTCCTTCGGGTAATAGGGAGAGAGATCGTGCGGTGGGTTGGCTAGAGTCAGCGCCCCGCAGCCAGAGCATTCAATATAGGTGAACCGCTCACGGAGTCCAAACATCATTTCGCGGACGGAATGAGACTCATGGGCGGATGAATTGCAGAATGCACAGATCAACGCGGCTTTTCCTTTGGGTAGGGGCCCGACACGGCTACTCATTTCCGCATCGGGCCGGTAATGCACAGAAGGCGAAATTATAGCACCCTGCAAGGCCAGAGTGCGGGAGAGCCGTTCATTTGGGAGAACTCTGAATGTCCCTCTCTTCAAAGACGACGGGCGGGGCCGCCACGGTCCTCGGAATAAGGAATATGCCAATCGACACAGCAACCGCGAAGACAGCGCAGACAATGAGTTTGGCTCTCAGGCTCAATCGCGGCAGAGTTTCGCCTTCCCCTGCGGCGACGATGCGCTTCTGTTCTGAGAGCCACCAGAGCGCGGCAACTGCAATCAGGCAGCGCAGTATGGCTTGCGGCAAAGAGCTAAAGAAGACGGCAGAGGCTACACCGCTTCCTTTGCTTTCAATGATAAAGAGCGGACTTAAGAACTGGCTGGCTGCCGACGTGAGTGGACCTACAAGCGAAATACCTAAACCGATGAGGGTGACGGCTTGCAGCAAAATCAGCAATTGCGCTAAAGACGTTCTTTTCATAGCGCCCGAATTCTACCAGTTTCGAGGTAGAAGCCAAGTAGTTTCCCGGACGAAGCTTTTGCCGCAGACTCAGCACACCAGGAGCCCACAACCTTGAACCTGCTCGGGATGTTTATCCAGGCACTTTTGACCATCGCCATTGCCATAGGCACGTGGTTTCTGCATCGCGCCACGCAGCGGCTTGACCGGGCGGAACATACCAGAGTGAAAGCCAATCTCTGCTTTGACGACCTGGTGGAACGCAAACCCGAGATCCAGCGGCATTATGACGCCGTGATGAGCAAGAACGGGTCGTAATCCGTAGACCCAGACCAATCTCTCAGAACCAACTTTAAAACTCAGGAGCTTAAACGACATGACAAAGCATGGATTCGCATTCGTCCGTTCGCTGGTGGCGATGCTGATGATCTGTTTGATGGTGATCAGCACAGCGCCGCCGGCAGCGGCCCAGAACTTTCCGAACACGCCTAAGGCGTTCTTCGATGCCAGCGATTACAGCAAGTGGCAACTGGTGGTCTACGGCAGTGTGGCGTCGGGCGCCCAAACAGTCCAGGTCGGCTATCCGGGTAGCACGGCCAGCAACTTTACCCAGACCCCCTGCACATTTACCGCAGTCAACGGGCGGACATTCAGCCCAATTGCGGTCGGTGTGCCGTTGACTATCAGCGATGCTACCTCGGAGACAGTGACACCGACCGCGGTAGTCAACTCGGCCGCAGGGTGCAGCTTTACTGCTACGCTGGCGAATGCCCATGGCGCCGGAGCGCTGGTAGGTTCCGGAACTTTCGGACTGCAGGAAGCCATCCAAGATGCACTCGCTATGGGAGGCGGATCGGTGATGGTGGACCCGTTCTGGTCTGGCACTGACGCCATGATCAGCGCTGCGCTGCCATTTTCCAGCGTGACCATCAAAGACACGCGCCGGGGAGCGGAACAGGACTGGAACACTATGCCTTCGACCACCACCCTGCTTGCAGCTCCTACTACACTGACTGCACAAGCAGCTTGCGATACCACGCACACGTTCTGCTCCGATGCAACGGTGGTGGGCTCGGCCTCATGGGGTGGCACGGTCCATGGCTGCATTACCCTGGTAGACATCAACGGCAACGAATCTCCGTGCTCGGCTGACGCCAGTTTTACCTCAGTAGCCAGCAAGGCGATTGACATCGGCGCTCCCGCATCACGCGCTGACAACGTAGTGGGGTGGAAGCCGTATCTTTCAGTAAGCGCCGGATCCTATGCGCAAGCGTTCTCGCTGCCGTTGCTGACTCAACCCACGGTATTGCTGGCGGCTCCAGTTTCGGCTGGTGTCTGCACTCTAACCACTCTGGAAACCACAACTCCGGCTTGCGCGATCGCTAATACCCTTTACGGGCAGGCGGCATCGACTACCGGTGCGGCTGGACTGTTCTCTAAAGGCGGAGCGCAGTTTACCGGCTTCCCGGTAGTTACCAGCACTCTGGCCCCTGAGATCGGGTCGGTATCGGCGCTGCAGCACAATCCCAACGAAGAGGCACACGCCACCTATGCGTATGTGCCAGGAAATCGCATTGGCATCCCGGGAGTACAGGCGATGCACATCGTGTTTCCAGTTACAGCGGCGGCACAGACGACCATCGGCGAAGTCGAAGGGAGTATTCCGCTCCCATCCAACTTCATGAACTATCTCGGGCGAACGATTGAGGTCTGCGGGTTGATCGTTAAGACCTCGACCACCGCCGATACGGTTGATCAAATACAGGTATGGTGGGATGCGGAAGGATCGAACGTTACAGCGGGAACTCCGGTGCAGCTCAGTTCCATCAGAATTACCGAAGCCACAGCGTTAGCGGCCGCGGCAAACTTCCACTTCTGCCAGCAGTTAACCACAACCGTAGCCTCTACTTCGGCCACTGGCGGAACCATCACGCCGGGAACTGGATGGGCGGCCGTCAGTCAAGTGGCGGCGGGCGCTAACCCATCTACTGGATCGAGCAGCTTAGTGGCTGGCGTTGGCTCGCTTAATCTGGCCCTGCCGGCCCACCTGACAATCGAACTGGTCCATACCACGGGCACCGATGGCGCCGGCAGTACGTTGCAGGGAGCGACCTTAAGAATCGTCAACTAAGCGACTCACTGTGATGAAGCTCCTGAGAGTCATGGCTGCGCTGTCATTGCTGGCGATGGATGGCAGCGCGGCTGTGAAACAGCAATCGCAAGTTCACTTTGTGCCGCCTCACTGTATTGAGGTGGACGGTTTTGGCAAGCCCTGCCGTGCCGCTAAATACGGCGGCTACAACTGCGAAAAAGTACACATCAGGATCAAGCCACTGCCGGAGTGCAGAGAGTTTGATCGTCAACATTTTCTGGAGATCCCGCGACTTTAAAGGGTTATGACCACAACGCTCAAACGGGAACACATCCAGACCATGATTGACCGGCTTACGACTTTCCGCCCGGAGCGAGAGCCCGTGATCTACAGCCATCCGATTGATGCTCCATTTATGGAAGCAATGTTCAACGGAAATAAAGACTTCGACGCAGTTTACAGGTTGTGGTCGGAATGTAAGCGCAAGTACTTCATGGGCGCAAAGCGGAACATTTCCAAATGGGGGCTACAGCCACTGGTAAAGCAATATAGCGACCGGCTGGATTCGCTTACATGACTGGCCTGGTGTTCATGCTGTGGTTTCGCGGGGTGTTCCTTCTATGAAGTGGCGCGACGAGTTGTGTCAGAACTCCGAAGGAAGAGCGTACTTCATGACCGGGATGGACATCTTTGACGACGAACTGGACGAGGCGTACTGCGGGATTGAAGTGGTGCACACGATCATCAACGCCTGGGTAAGTTTTGGAGCGAAGGTGGGCACGGCATGAACATTGACGAGCGCACAATCTACATTTTCGTACGCAATGAATTGCCGGTCGAGCAGCAGATTGTCCAGGCGAACCATGCCGTGTTCCATATGGCCGGCGTCTACTTCAGGAATTTCGGATGCAGCGCCATCGGCATCCCGCGGGTGATCGTGCTGCAGGCATTAAGTGAGAAGTCCCTCAACAAGGCGATTGGGAAGCTGCGGGACGCTGGTATTCCCAACCTTCAGTTCATCGATCCGGACAATCCGCAGTTTGGCACGTCGGCGGTTGCGACCGAGCCATTGACGCAAGAAAACAGTTTGCCACTAGCTAATTACAAGCTGTGGCGTTATTCCCCGCCTTCGGTTGCTAGCGCTGAAGTGGCCTTGAATGGTCAGCGGGGAGCCAGTTTCGTAAGTACATCGCAATCGGCGCGGACGATGTGTACGGCAGAGGCCACAGGAATGTGGCCGTTTAACGCTCCCGCAGCTCCGGCAGAGCACTTGCCATTGAAGCAAGAGGTCGGTGGTGAAAATCCATCCGGGAGCTCCATTTAAATCATGACGTTTCAGCAGTCGCTTGATTGGGCGACCTGGCTGGCGATGAAACTGACAAAGCTTGTCCCTGCGGTGATTCCAGAATGACCATAGACGATCTGAAAGACAAAGCCCGATACTTTGCGCGCCTTCATGATCTTAATGGCGCTCTTGTCTGTGCGGTAGTTGAGCAGGAATCGAACTGGGCGCCATGGGCCATCCGCTATGAGCCTGCGTTTCAAAAGCGGTACGTCGAACCTCTTGCCCTGGGACAAACAGAAACAGTTGCGCGCTCAATCTCATGGGGACTGATGCAGCTCATGGGTCAGTCAGCGCGAGAGATGGGATTCAACGCGAAGATGGCAAGCCTCTGTGATCCAGATACGGGCCTGGACTGGGGATGCAGACACCTGAAAGCCAAGCTGGATGCCCACGGCGGCGATGTGCGCAAGGGGCTGCTGGCATGGAATGGCGGCGGCAATGCGGCGTATCCCGACGAAGTGCTGGCCAAGATGGAGAGTTACACGCAATGAGAATACTTCTACTGCTGGCGCTTAGCGGCGCTGCCTTCGCGCAATGTGGAGTGGAACGTACCGACGTGAAAGACCTGCGCGACAAGGCGACGGTCGAGATCCACATGAAGCCGGTATCGGCCACGGTTGGCGAGATGCGGAAGCTGAAGCCGCCGGTAAAGATTGGCAACACCCTGCCGCGGCAGGACTCAGAGAAGCAGGTCTATGAGGTCGTAGCCGACATCATCGGCTACAAGCATGAGGCTTTTAACAAGAGCACCAACTCCGGCGACGGCGATTACCACGTTGTATTGAGCACACCCGGCAAGCCGAAGCAAACCATGATCATGGAGATTCCTGACCCCTTATGTGCACCGGGGAACTACAAGGAAGCGCTCACGCAACTCCGCGCGTTCATCGATTCGCTGGACGGCAAAGCATCGCCGACATTTAAGACTCTGGCAAATCCGGTGCGCGTGAAGGCCAGCGGGGTTCTGTTCTTCGACAAGATTCATGGGCAAAAAGGGGTTGCACCCAACGGAGTTGAACTGCATCCCGCGCTGGAGATCAAGCAATGACGCTGCTGGGTAAGGCTGAGAGCGCAATAGCTGCTGAATTCGGGCGGCTGGAAAAACTAGCCGGCAGACCTCTTTACCCGATCCATTGGTATATCGCGGAAGTGGACCCCGGAAAGCTCTATCGTGGCTCCTGGCCAGACGCTAAGCACCTGAGCGGGCTCAGAGCGATGGGAATTACGACCGCAGTCAATCTATGCGCCGAACGCTCACAGGATGCGGTTGTTCGGGCGGTTGGAAGCGTGGCGTTCAACATTCCGATAATCGACAACACAGCGCCGTCCAATAAGGACGTAATGGAATTGCAGTCGATCATGCAGGCGGCGCGTGAGCCAGTCTTCATCCATTGCGAGCAAGGGCAAGGACGCACTGGCTGCATGGTGGCGGCTTATCGAGTTCTGGTGAACGGATGGACGCCTGAGAACGCGCTCATGGAAGCAGAGCATTTTGGCCTAGCCCTGCAAAGTCAGAAGGATTTCATCTTGGGGCTTGGTTGCGCGAAGGAAGAGAGGATTGAAGGATGAACTTTGTACAAGCTATCAATGCGCTGCACAACGTGATCTGGGGCGTTTTCCTGACGATCATCTTCCTGCTTTTCTTTGGCCTGCGGCTGAGACAGCAGGCGTTTCTCGCTCCGTTGGTCGATGCCGTCAACCGCGTTTCTATCACGGTATGGATGGTGCTTATCCTTGCCGGTGGCGTCCTGCTGACCTGCTGCGGACAGAAAGAGCAGGGATCGAATTTGATTGTCGGCGCGTTCGCGGTCCTGCGCGCTCCCACCAAGGATGAGGTTCACGCGGCCGGAGTCGCGGAAAGCCCAAAAGTTTAGTTCCACCAATTCAAGAAGGAGATTCACAGGATATGTCTCAGCAATCGCAGCAAACAATCGTTACCTCAGTCGGAGTTGGACTGAAGCTTCTGCCGTTCTTCATGCGCAGCCTTGAAACGCTGTTTGGTAAGAAGACCGGCCAGACCAAGAAAGCCGCGGCGCAGGAACTGTTCAATGCCGCAGCTCTGGGAACAGCCGCAGGTTTTGGCGTGGTTGGAGACCAGAGGACTTCGGACATGATCAATCTATTCCGTCCGGTGGTCAGCGCGACGATCGACGAAGTAGCGGGACAGTTGTTCCCGCCAGCGCCCCAGCCCAGCTTGCCGGCCGCAGCCAATACTGTTGGCCAGGCTGCTGATCAACCGGACGCGACGGCGAACGCTGTCGGCTAACGGCATCTCGTAACCCGAAGTGAAATTTCCATGGCCCCTTGTGATGAGGGGCCAACTTATTTCTAAGGAGAAAACACGATGAAGAAGACCGTATTCGTATGCATGATCGCCATGATCCTGATGATCGCCGGCAGCGCCGTGGCGCAGGATAACCGCGCCGACGTTTTCCTGGGCGCAAGCGTTACCCACAACGGCGCTCTGCCGCACAGCTTCAAGGGCGCGCTGGGCGCATTGGAGAGCGGCGCCAACATCCCTGGAGGCGTGGCTGAACTGTCAGTTAACGTTAATCGCTGGTTCGGATTGGCCAGCGACCTGAACTTCTCCCACAACGCCACACAGAACCAATTCCTCTTTATGGGCGGGCCGGAGTTGTCCGGGCGGTTCAAGCAGAGCCGGGTGTTTGCACACGCGCTGGTGGGTGGCGCCTACGAAGTGCAGAAGCTTAAAGGCTTTCATCTGACAGCGCTGGCTGATTCCAGTTTTGCCTATGCCCTGGGCGGTGGCTTGGATATCGGGGTGAGTAAGCGCGTGGCTATACGGCTTCCGCAGGTCGATTACATCTACACCGAAGCCTTCCACGGGTCGGAGAGCAACATCCGGGCCGCGGCCGGTTTGGTGCTGAGGTTCTAGAAGATGCGCGTTGTCGCCGGCCTGGTAGTCCTGGCTTTCCTGAGTGTCTGGGCGCGATCCGTGGATACCCTTCCGCACGGATTCACCAAACACGGGGAAGCCTGGACCATCAGGTATGTCGGAGTAGTGGATGCCGATGCGACGAACGACGCGGTGACCTTCTGCGCCTTCAAGCGCGTGGATGTTCGCAAGGACATTCAAGGGCGGGAACTGGCAAAGGCTTTGCTGCATGAAATCATGCACGCGCTGGCTTGTGACGGCAGCTTCAAGCAAGACCAGAAGTGGAACAACTCAGGCGACAAAGACGACGGCGAAGACGGACACGCGGGAATTTACTGGGGATCCGGCGAACTGCTGGCCTTCATTCAGGACAATCCGCAGTTCGTAGAGTTTCTGGTGACAACGAAGTGAGCCTGACGGCTGAATCATCACAGCCCTTGCAGAAAGAGGGCGTCAACCGAAAGCCAAAGAGAGCGGTCGATATGCCTTACAAATCTGACAGTCAGCGCCGATTCTTCAATGCCAATCGCGACAAGATGGAAGACCAGGGCGTGGACGTGGACGAATACAACGCGGCCAGCAAGGGCAAGGACCTGCCGGAGCGCGCAAGCAAACAGAAGCCGCGGCGCAGCTTCGGCCAGCGCCTGGCGGACAGAGGGAAATAATGGCTCATCACCCATACCTTGAGTCCCGCTTTCCGCGTTCGCTGGCGCTGGGACTGGAGTTCGTGGCCAGCAAGGGCAGCGATGCCTTCCACCTGGCCTTTGACTCAGAGGAAGTCCGGGCGAAGCTGGGCGAGGCGAAATTCAACCAACTGATGGGCGGACTTAAGGAAGTGATGTGTTGCAACCATCGCTCGCATCCTGCCGACCATCCCGACGAAAGACTGGCGGGAACGGAAGTCCACTGCATCTGGGCAGATGACCTGGAAAAGTTTCTGGAGGCAAACTAATGCCGGCACAGCGACAGATTGCTCTTAACGGTAGCGGCGGCGCCATGGTGGCGATTGTCTCAACCATCCCGGCGCGGCGGGTGCGGGTGCGTGAAGACGAAGCTGCCGCAGCGGTCGGCTTGCAGTACCTGTTGCCCAACGATAACTTCACCCAGCAATACGTTGTGGGTGTTCCTGGCAGTCCTCCAGCCCCGCAGATCGACCTTGGCAATTCCGTGGGGCAGGGGAATAACCAGGGGCCAATATTGGGATGGCCCGCCCAGAATATCGGCGGCGCAACCGCGCCCTCTGCGGCTACCACCTATCTGAAGGCAAGATCCAAGGCGGCCGGCGTAACGAACGTGAACGTGACAGAGGACGAATAGTGTTGCCATTGCGCTGGCCCTGGACCTCCGCAGCCCGATTCGACGACATGCTGCGCGAGAAGAATACCCAGCTCGGTCAGCGGGACAAGCGCATCGCGGATCTCGAGCGCGAAACCCGGCGCATGCATGACCTGATTTACAAGGCCAACTTCGGAGTGCAGGTGTTCGACACCATCCCGGAAGTGAAGCCGGAGCCGGAAGTCCCGCTGACGCCGGAGCAGGTATTCGAGCAGGAAATACGGAACGAAGAGCAGCGGCGCAAAGATCGGATTGCATGGACGAAGCGGCACCGGCCGTCACAGCTTGCGGATGTGCTCGCGCAGGAAGGCCAGTCAGAGCAGGTGCAGGCAGCGCGAGCGGCGCATCCGGTACAGCAGATTTTTGAAACGGCACGCGGACAGGTCATCGGCAAATACTGAAATCAATGGATTGCTTGAATCCGCGCAACAGAACTTGGATTACGCGAAAGCTGACGGCAATAGCCCTGCCGATAATTGCTTGATCGACTCAGTCCAGAACCTGATTGACGCTCCTCGAACCTACTGGCCCAAATAAATAATGGCAACCTCGAGCTTTAATCTCCGGCAGCCGCAGTCACCCACACCGGCCAGCCAAGAACCCAGCAAAGACGCGCCCTCTAATTCCACCGGCCAGGACAATGCCCTTTATAAAGGCATGCAGCCGGGCGATGCGACCAAACTGATTGAGCTCTCCAACCGCATCCGCGACCGCTGGCAGCCGAAGCTGCGCGCCATCCGCGCCAAGGTCCTCAAGAACAAGGAGATGCTAAAAGGCAACCACTACACCGGGGTGTGGCCGGGAACGCTGAACCAGTTCGACGCCTTTGACGAGTATTACAACTTCGCCGGCTCCCAGAACAAAGACAGCGAAGACCGCTCGATGGACCGGCGTCCGCATAACTTCTACCAGATGGTAGAGAAGGCCTACCGCTCTGCGCTGCTCTCGGTTCCCAAGGTGCGGTTCATGCCGGCCAATGCCGACGACGAATCCGACCGCGAAACGGCAAAAGCAGGATCCCGGGTGGAAACCATCATCGAGCGGGCGAACAAGGCCGACACGATGGTCGGCCAGGAACTGATGGAGCTGTTCACCGGCGGCTGCTATTTCAAGTTCAACCGCTACGTGGTGGATGCCGATCGCACGGGAACGCACAAAGAAACGGTCTGGCAGCTTACGCGCACTGACGTGCTGCCGGCGCGGTTTGTCTGCTACAACTGCGGCGCCACCACGCCGGAGAATGAGATCGTACAGAACCCGCAAGGGCTGGCATGCCCGCAGTGCGGCCAGCCTCTGGGCCAGGAGAATTACCACGAAGACCATGTAGACACTATCCCGATTGCGCAACAGAAAGACGATGTTGCGAACGGCATGGTGATCCAGACGGTCTACGGCGCCATGAACGTTGACGCCGACCCGGACGCGGCGACGATTGACGATTCTCCGCTGGTCAATGTTGCCGACGATGTAACCCTGGGCTGGGCGCGGACAATCTTCCCAAAGCTTTGGGACAAGCTAGAAGCGGGAATGACATCGGGCGCGTCGGGCGAGACGATGGACCGTCAGCAGCGCGACATGCTGAGTTCGCCGGCGGGTGCTGGTTCCGGGCTGCGGACTACTTCAAACGAGAAGCTTACCTACAATCGCACATGGTTTCAGGTAACGGCGTTTGCGGAGATGGACGACCGGCCTACCTGCGAGCGGCTGCAAGAGCTTTTTCCCAAGGGCTGCATGCTAGCATGGATCGGCGAGATGCCGCTGTTCATCAAGCCAGCCAAACTGACCAAGGAACTTACCTGGTGCGGCACTGAAACCAAAGGCTATGGCCTGTATCCGGCGCCCGCGGGTGACCCTGCGGTCCCGATTCAGGAACGCATCAATGATGCCTATTCGAAGATAGACGAGTACTTTGATCGGCTGTGCGCCGGGTTCCTGCTGGCCAATGAGGGAATGATCGATACGCAGGCCATGAACAACAAGGTGCTGCGGCCAGGCGTCTTGAATGGCATTGCGCTCAGGGCGGCACATCAGATGGCGGATATCCAGCACGCAATCTTCCAGGTCAAGACGGAGATCGACCACGCGATTTTCCAGTACGTGGAAAGCCTGAAGCACGATATGGAGCTGCTGGTGGGAACGCCGCCGCAGTTGTTCGGCGGCAATGGCGATCCGAACATTCAGACTGCGACCGGCCAAGGACAGCAGTTGTCGACCGCCAAGAACAAGCTGGGCCTGATGTGGAAAGGACTGCAGACCGAGCACGCGGAAGCGGCCGAGAATGGCGTTGCCTGCGCCGCAGAGAACATGACGGAAGACTGGTTTCAGGTGGTCACCGATGAAACCAAAGAAGCGCGGAACGAGTATGTCCATCTGGACCAGATGAAGGGCTCAGTACACGCCGAGCCGGAAGCCGACCAGGGTTTCCCGATGACATACTCGGAAATCAAAGACTGGTTCGAGAACCTGATTACGCAGAAAGATTCGATGCTGCTGGACTGGTTCTCAGCCGAGCCCAAGAACATCGACACGTTTATCCGGTACATGGGCGTTCCGGGGCTGATAGCTCCGGGAGCGGCGATGCGGTCCAAGTCTCTGCGCGTGATAGCGCAGCTTGTAAGTTCCGGGCCGATCGATACCGGGATGCCGGATCCAGAGACGGGAGAGCCGTTCCTTCTGCCTTCAGTCATGCCGCAGAAGTATCTCGACGATCTGGACGCCTGGCAGAAGATCATTCCGGCGTGGGCGCAGGAACACTGGGACAAGCTCGAAGGCAACCAGCCAGCCGTAGACAATCTGGTGGCGTTCTATAAGTTGTGCGTTCAGTTTGCAAAAGAAAAGATGGCAGAGGCGCAGATGGTCGCACCGGGTGGAATGCCTCCGGGAGCAATGCCGCCGCCGCAAGGACAACCTCAACCGCAGCCAGCGATGGCATAAGGAGAAATTTATGAATAAAGGATCAGTCGTGCTTTATATCGACCGTGCCAGCGTCGTGTTTGCTGCGCTGGTGGTCGGAGTTAACAACCTCAACCCTGAAGTTCTGGACGTCGCCTACTTTGACCCCAAGACCGATGCGCTCAAAACCGAGTTTGGCGTTCCGCACATGAGCGACGATTCGAAGAAAGAGACGAATCCGGCGCTGCCGCAGTACAGCTTGAATTGCTGGAAGCGGCTGAGCGAAGAGCACCTGGCGCTGCCAGTGGACCATCCAGCGAATGACCATCCCTTTGAACAGAAGAAGCAGGATGACAGCGGCCGGTTGATTGCGAAGCCAAGGCCGGAGTTCGACAAGCATGTGGCAGAGCACAATGCCGAGCCCGACGTGACCGAGCAGCTTGACGCTGCCGGCGATCCGCCAGTGGTGGAAGAGCAGAAGCCGCCCGCGACCGACGGCGACTAATTTACCAAATTACCGAATTCAGTAATCGAGGCTCAGCCCTAAGCGGCTGGGCCTTTCTATTTCACCGCCAAATCGGCCTGAGCGCCGAGGAAGGAAACGAATCGTCATGTCTGAAGTCATCACACCGTCCGCACCAGCGGCCCCATCAGCTCCGAGCACTCCCGCACCGGCAGCGCCAGCGAGTTCTGCGCCTACTCCATCAGCTACGCCTACGCCAGTTTCTACACCAGCGTCAACGCCAGCAAGTAATCCCTCTGGCGAACTGTCGATCCAGGACAAGCTACGCGCGGGATGGGACGAAGCTAAGGCTTCCGTGCCACTGGAAGAAGGCAATGGCAGCGCAGCACCAGCCGAAGTGCCTGCTGAGGTCCCGGCAGAAGTGCCGGCAACGCAGACGGCGGAACAGATTGCCGAAGCAGCCGCCGCGGCAGAGCAGCAAGACCCGACCGCTCCCAACGCTCCGACACCGGAAGAACAACAGGCAGCAGCGGCCGCAGCCGCAGAAGTCCCTGAACTGGACGATGGCACAAGTCTGGGACCGCAGGAATTCGCCAAAGCGATCGAGGCTGACCCGGCCACCAAAAAGTTCTTTGACGATAACCCTGAACTCAAGGGCCAGGTCTTTGGCGCACTGCGGAGAGACGCGGAGAACCGCGAGATCCGGCAGATTGTTCCCGATGTTGAAACCGCGAAGGTGATGGCACAAGGCGCTGCGACGTGGCAGTCCACCGACAACCTGTTCCTTGGCGCCACGACCAAAGAAGGCGCGGGAAAGTTTCTGGACAAGTGGACGCAGATGGCCATGTACACCGACGACAAGGGCCAGCCGGTCCTCGACGAGAAGGGCCAATACAAGTTTCATCCCGCGTTACTGAACACCTTCAATCACATTTTCGATAACCGGCTCTCTGTGCTGAGGGCCAAAGCTGAGTCAACCCAGAACGAACGGCTCTTAGCCGCCCTGGACATCCTTGAGGAGGTAAACGCGCCGTCCTCCCCGGCGTTAGGGGAAGTCCCGGAAGAACTGAAGCCATTCGCGGATTCACTCAAGCAGCGCGAGCAAGCCGTGTCGGAGAAAGAAAAATCCGACCAGCAGGCCGACATCAAGCGCAGGACCGAAGTAAATACGCAGTCGATTGAGCGCGCGGAGAAGAAAGCTGAAGACTCCATCGTTGCCCAGTTGCAACCCAAATTCAAAACCGCCGGACTTACGGAGTTCGAGCAAAACGCCGCAATGGTGAAAATCGGCCAGCTTGTTGATCAGAAGCTGGCAGAGCTGGATTATTACCAACCTGCTCTTGATTCGATCCTCAGTCGTGCACCAGGCGAGACGCGGGAGAAAGAACATCTCGCGCATCTGCTGAAGTGGACGAACCAGATCCTTGGCCCGATCGCGGCGCAAGTTATCCGCGAAGCCAAGGGCGGCACGCTCACCCGTCAGGAAACCCGGCAGGAAACGCGCACCACACAAACCGCCGCCTCGAACACCGACCCGAAGACTCGCTCTACGACACCCGCACAACCGGCACCTGTAACCGATCCGAATGCGCTGATTGCCCAGATACGCACCGAATGGGCCGCGGCGCACCCGAACGAAGAGATGCCGCGCGAGCACTTGATCAAAGAGCAGATGAAGCGGAGCGGAGCGTTCGCGGCACGGAAGTAAGCGCTTTCCCAGGAGACAAGTTTCATGCCGCCTCTAACAGCAGTACAGGCTCTCCCGTTGCAACTGGAAGCCTTTGCCCCCAACATTGCCAACACCGTTGATACCGATGGTGAACTGGCCCGCCTGCTCGGCAACGGCGCCGGCAAAGCAACCCGCGTGTCTCTGCGCTCGTTCCGCGCGCGCCTGAAGACCGCAATCGCTTCCAACCCGCAACAGATCGGCCTTGACCAGGGCTCGCTGCCTAACGGCGTTGGCAACAAGTACGACCAGATGTTGCTCACTCCCGTCGCGTGGACCCTGCCTATCCAGTACAGCCAACTGGCGCAACTGGTGGGCGAAGGCGATGGCGTTGCCACGGACAACGCGGTGACCGACACCATCTCGGACATCGTGGAAGAGGCAATCCGCTGCCGCGATATCTGGTTGCAGACGCCTGGTGACGGTTCGATCGGCTCGGTGGATTCGACCACCGGCGCGAACTTCATCAACCTGCGTTCGACCACCACGAGCACAATCGATGGCCGCGGCGCGCATCTGGGACAGGAACAGCAGACCGTTCAGGTCATGTCACCGGCGTACGTGCTGCGTGGAAGCTGCACCATCCAGAACGTCTTCAAGGCGCTGGGCGGCACACAGCAGTTCCAAGTGGACGCGATTCCTCCGGGCACGGTGGCCGGCGATTTGATCATCGTTGGCGGCGCAACTCCGGGCGGACCGCAGTTTGTGAACGGCATCCCGGTCTTCGTCAGCACCTCGACGGCGGGCAACCTGTACGGCATCAGCCGCGCATTGCCTTACGTGGTGGCGAACGGTCTGAATCTGTCGAATACGGCGCAGGTGACCAAGCCTGTGTTCCGCATCTTGCAGAACCAGATCATTCAGCGGCTGGGCAAGAAGGGCCTGAAAAACCAGTTCTACCACACGCATCCGTCACAGTTGCAGGCGGTGGAAGAGATGGCCTTCGGTGACAGCTATGTGCCCCTGGATGGCGGAAAGGCGGGCACGTACGATCCGCTGTTTGCCGACTTCACCCTGAATGGCAGGAAGATTTACATCAACCAGCACGCCGACCAGACGCGCTGGGACCTGCTGCTCAAAGAAGCATGGAACACCATCAAGTGGGGACAGGGCCAATTCTGGTTCAAGAACCGCGGCAATCAGATGATCTTCCAACTGGTGGATCCGACGACCGGCACGCCGACCGTGCAGGAAGTCATGTACTGGGTCTGCGCCGAGCAGTGGTACGTGAACAATCCGATGGCGCAGGCTGCGATCACCGGCGGAAAAGTACCGACGAACAATTAAGCAATTAGCAAGGAAGCAATTAGCAATTAGCTAAAACCTGTCAGGGTCTGCCGCATTGGTGGGCCCTGAAATTCTGGAGGAAAGATGCACAACGGTTGGATCGGCGTAGACCTAGACGGCACGCTGGCGCATTACGCGGGATGGAAAGGCCCGGAGCACATCGGCGAACCAATCATGCCGATGGTGGAACGAGTGAAGGGATGGCTGGCTGAAGGCAAGACGGTAAAGATTTTCACGGCAAGAGTGTATTGCCCTCCGGAGCCAACGCAGCCATGGCTCTATAAGAAGCTCGCCGAAGGTGCAGTTAGTGCACCCGCAGAACTGGAACGTATTGAGAGCGAACACAAGGAATGGCTCAAGCGTTGGAATGAAACGATGAACGCCAGGTCTTTTATTCAGGTCTGGTGCGATAAGCATTTTGGTGCCGTTCTCGATATCACCTGCACCAAGGACTTCGGCATGATCGAACTCTGGGATGATCGCTGCGTACAAGTTGTTCTCAACACTGGAATCACGATCAGCGATTACCTGAAGGCGGTGCAGAACGCATGACGAACCGCAAACAGAATGCCCCTACCCTTGAGAACGCAAGCGATGCGGAACTGAGAAAGCAATTCGCGATGGCGCAGCGCTTTATGCGCGTTGATACGGTGAAGTGGATTGCCAGCAACGAGAAATGCGCCAGCCTGGTGATGCACCCTATCGCCATCATGGCGTATGAACAACTGGGCACGATTGAGGAAGCGGCGCCGGGAACTCCGGTGAGCCCCGATCCTGATATGCCCACCATCACCGTCAACAAAAAGCCAATCATGCAGAACCTGCAAGTGCTGCCCAACCAGGTCAATCTGGTGGGATACGACGGCAAGGTCTTTGCGTCAGTATTTATGTTGGGAACCATGCTCATGACCGAAGACGTGAAAGGAAGGAAGCAGTAATGTCAATGACCAAAACCGATTCTATTTTGAAAGTCACCGACAATCGCCTGAGCGCGAGGAAACAGGACGAGGTCACCGACGCCAACCTTCCCGTGATGGTCCGGGCCGCGCATCTGGTCACAGAAGCGCTCAATGTCGCTGACGACCTGGTGGCAATTAAAGCGCGTCCCCTGGGCGACAAGATACTGGTGTTGCCATTGCCGCCGAGCGAGCACTATTCCTCCATCATCATTCCGGAAGAGGCGCGGGCGGAACAGACATGCGGCATCGTGATTGCCGTTGGCAGCGGCTACATTGAAAACGGCCTGCGGGTGCCGCTGGAAGTGAAAGTCGGAAACTACGTGGTCTATACCAAGTACTCGGCTATGCAGATCGAGATTGGCGGCCATCAGGTGGCGCAAATCCGCGAAGAAGACATTCGCGTGGTGGTCGGCTAAATGAAGCAGGTGAAGACCGGCAGGCTGAAACGCCGCGACCTGCATCCCTCGATCGCCATCCCGCCCAAGCTGCTGCGGAAGATCCTGATTGTGGGTGGGACCAATCAATACGGCGAACCGCTGTACCGGCTGATTCTGGCGCAGGACCGCTATACCATCGCGTCGGGCGAGTGGAACGAATGGCCAGAAGACGCCTCGCTCGATGACATCTCAGGCCTGGGCATCGGCGAGATGCGCGAGATGGTGCAGGAAAAGAAGTGCGTTGAGGAAATAACCGAGTTCCTGCAATCGCGCCTTGCGGTCAGGCCGCGCAGCGTGACGCTGGGTCTGAAGGAAATCCCTGTGTACGGCTACGAGGGTTTCGTGCTGGAGAAATGGAAAGCTTCGCACACCTATGGCTCACCTTCCGAATGGGAAAACTACAGGTTCAAAGGCGAGAGCGTTCTGGGTCCGTATCCACAGCACGGCGATTACGAGTACTGCGCCGGGCCTACGCCTTACATGCTGACAGAAGCGCAGATTGCTGAAGCGATTCGCTTTGACATGAAGCAGATCGACGAGCGGCCGGCCAGCGCAAAGCAACGTGTGCTGATGCTGTTGCAGCGGCGCGAACTGGCGTTACAGAAGAAGAAGGCCAATCGCAGGAACATGATCGAGAACCTGATGAAGGATGGTCCGCTGGGGAACCTGCGTAATCGGTTGAGTCTGGGCGCCGGAAGAATCAGGCAGCAATTAGCCGACCAGGCGGGACTCAAGGGCAATTACGGAAACTGACGCGAAATTATTTACACCCCGTAAAATTTTTAACCACCTGTAAAAATTCGAGCACCCAAATCCACAATCCGGTCTAAGCGCCGGGCAATGGAAAACCTATAACCACGAACGCCGCCTGAGCGCGGCAAGGAGAACCTATGTCTGAAGAAACATCATTACCTATGCCGGGCGGTCCACTGCCCTCCACCGATCGCGTGATTCCCTATCAGGGTGGCGCGGTGCGTCTGTCACCCGCGGCGCAGCAGACATCGAAGGCGGCGGAAGAGTTTGCCAAGGCCAATCCGATGCTGGATGCATTGATCAGCGCGAAGACAGCCGAGCAGCGCAAGAGCGCCAACCGTCTGGACGACAAGTCACAAAACAGCCTGAACGATTTGCGCGCGCGCATGCGGTCAACGCCGGCGAAAGCGGCCACGGTCATCAATCTGCATCCCTGGGACCTAATGTTTCCCTCCGGTATCAGGCTGCTGCGCGGCATCCAGATTCCGGCCTGCCATCCCGGAATGCCCTTCGCGTACCACCACATTCGTGGCTATCGCATGGACTGGGAATACAACGAGGACGGAACGCAGAAGTTTATGGAGATTCTGCCAATCACCCTGGCGGCGCAGTTTGTGCGCGAGTTTTCCGATCAGCACAACGATGGCGGCGGCGTGATTGTCTACGAAGGGGATGGCCATCCTGACAAGATGGGCGAAGTTGAGGTCTACGATCCGATTGGCCGCGTGCAGACACGCGAAGTTCCGGGCGTGGTCTTTAACGCGGAAGACCAGGAAGAAGCGGCGATGATTGCCGTGCCGATCAAACGCAAGCTGTCCGAGTTGATTGAGGAAGCGCGGCAGGTGCGCAACCGCATTTATCTGGACAAGTATCGGCGGGCTTACCGGGATTACAACCTGCCCGGCGGCAAAGGAAAGTTTCTGGTCACGCCCAAGCACATGCTGATCTCAGAAGTGCTGCTGTCCGAAGGGCTGATTGCAAAGCTTCCGGATTGGAACCCGGGCGACCGCTCGGACGAAGGGCTGGAACAGGACAACTGCAAGGCCTGCGGAACGCCGCGGCGCAAGGGCGCATACAAGTGCCTGAGCTGCAACAGCATCCTGAATGCCCTGGAAGCGTTTAAGGATTACGCGATCGAGTGGGGACATGCCAAGTTCGACGCGCTGACTTCAGATGAGTACGCCGAAGCCGAAGCAATTTATGAAGAGCGCGAGAAGCAGAAAGCCGAACGCGGCAAAGCCAAGAAACCTGCTGGTGGAAAGACTGAGACGAAGAAATAACTTCGTTTCGCAGGTGAACGACAGAGAGGCGCGGCCGGAAACCGCGCCTCTTTTAATTTTCTTATGAAAAACGTATTTCAGACAACGTTCGGTGTACCCACTGGGAACTGCTTCGGCGCTTGCGTTGCGTCCGTGCTGGAACTGGAAGAAATACCTGACATTGACCCAGCTATTCCAGACGAGGAAGAGTGGCGGCAACGCTGGCATAAATTCTTTGCTTCGATTGGATATGAGTGGACATGTACGACCTACGATGAGCAAAACTGGGGGCCGTGGCCAAAGGGCTATTCGGTGGCTCACGTTTTACTTGCCCCGGGCATCCTTCACGCACTCGTGATGCACGACGGAGTGCCAATTCATGATCCTCTGCCCGGCTCTCCATTCTTAAAGCTGCCGCCCACAGAGCAACGCAAGCACACCATCGAAGGATATTCGCGATTCGAGAGAATTGAAGCTACCGCCAATGGCACTTCTTAGCGACATCATCAGCCGCGTGCAGTTCATGCTGGATGACCCGGAAGGTACGGGCGACGGCGATCCGGACTACATTACCGGCTTCGCGCAAAACCAGTATGACCGGCTCTACAACAAGCTGCGCGCCAACGGCCACAACTTTGACCAAGTCACGATTGAGCTGCCTGCGGTGGCGGCCGGCATACCTGATCTTGGCGTGTATCAGGCTCCTGGCGCAGTGCTGGCCCTGATGGTGCAGCCGCGCATGGTGGAGTGGAAGCTGCCGGGACAGGATGCTTCGAATTATCTTGAAGCCTCCGGGCCGCTGGACAAGCTGCCGGATATTGTTGCCGGAATTCCGCAACTCAGCGCATGGGCGTGGATCCGGCGCAAGCTGCAGGTGAGCAGGTTTTCGACCGCGCTTGATCTGCGAGTCACCGGGGACTTCCTCTTTGACCCGCTGACCGACGGCAATTCACCGATCGAGATTGAGATTACCGCTAACCCAGTTCTCTCATATTTGATGGTTCGAGCGGTGGCCAAGGCGCGCGGACGCAGACAGCTTGTCGTCGATTACGAGGAGGAAGAGAAGGAAACATTCGATGACCTCAACATCGCGCTGACCAAGGCGAATCTTTCGAAGAACAGGCGCGTGGGCAGAATGTCACGCAGAGAGACCGGAAGCGGCTTCACTCTACCTCGTCCGTAAGACCAGTCCTTAAAACCAATTTCAAAATCCTTCAAGGAGCACAGCAGATGCCAAATACATTGCAAATTGATGATTCCTACACAGATGGGCGGGTGAGGCTTATCCGCTACAAGGTCACCCTCTCCGGCGCCTACGTTCAGGCCGTGCGTCTCTCTGCTACCGGCGAGGTTCTCAACCTGAATGGCGCCACCAACCCCAAGAACGTGGCGCAGGCGCTGTGGGGAAAGGACGGGCCGACCCGCGTCTATCCGCTCAATGGCTTCGGTGGTTTCGGCGTGGAGATCATCCAGGGCGCCGACAACCTGCATCCGATATTGAAATTCTTCGGCACGACACCCGGCACCGAGTTGGCCGCGGGCGCGTACGCTGGCGGCGTTACCGCCGATATTGACACCTACGTTGAGGCTATTGGCCGGGTAGAAGACTAACCCAGTCGATGAACTTTACTGACTGGCAAGAAGAAGCGATCACTCGCTTCTCAAGCCTTGTAGAACAAGACGATCCTACTGCCCTGCCGCTGGGTGTGGCTGCGGTTGCCCGGAACGTAAAGTACCATCTGACGTCTGTCCGCACGCGCGACGGCATACGCTCAGACTGGGGCTTTTCCACCGGCAACCTGAAGCAGATCACCGGCCTTGCATCCTTGAAGCTGGGCGGGAATCCCGATACCCAGATACCGCTCGTCTACGACCAGGGCGGCAATCTGAAAGTGGAATCCCCGGTGGGCAGTGGGGTGCTGGTGCCAATCACCAGCGCCCAGGTCACGCTTCCGCAATTCAGCCTGCAGGCAGCAGCGGCGTACAAGAAGGCGTATCTGGCTTTCACCGACCTGCTGAGCACGCAGGCCGCGCCGGCCGTTCTGAATCTTCAGACACTCAACCTTGATCCGCTGTCAGCCAAGCCGACCGGGGTTCCGTGGTCTGCCAACACGGTGTACCAGGTGGGCGACACGGTCACGCCTTCGACTCCGGTGGGCGGCAATAGCCACATCTACCGCTGCACCGTGGCTGGAACCAGTGGCGCCGCGCAACCTGTCTTTCCCGTGACCGAAGGCGGCACGATCGCTGACAACGGGATTACCTGGACCGAGACCACTCCGGTAATGGCGCAGACGCTTCAGCTTCTGCTGCAAACTGCGCCGACGGTGAATCGCGTTGGAGCTGCGGGGACATTCGCCGCCGCCCGCGACGTTTACATCGTAGTCACGCTTACGAATGGCAACGGAGAATCTGCTCTATCGACCATCTTCATCTTCCTGAACACAACGCTGAATGACGGTTTTACCGTTGTCTCGCCGGTACTGCCAACATGGGTGCAGCAGCTTGCCGGCGCGAATGCGGTGACAGGCTACAGCGTTTACGAGGCGGACGTGGCCCACGGCAACGCGGCGCCACTGCCTACGGCGTTCAAGGCCTTTGGCGGTCTCACCGCCATTGGGGCAAACCTTACCGTCACGACGACCGCCACCGGAGCGGTTGTCCCGCAGGTGGATAACTCGCGCATCGTACCGGTGGGCAACATCTGTTCCGGCTTGCGCTATGCCCTGGTGCTGGGCGTGAATCGCAATGGCTACATTACCGGAGTGGCGCAGGCCGCGATCGTCAGCTACAACCCGGCTTCGAGTCCGGGCGATGGCCTGCAACTCTACATGGCCCATCTGCCAACCTTTCCCAGTCCCAGCACCGCGGCGCGCATTGTGGCGCTGACTCCGGCGGGCCAGTTGAGTTCCGCGGCGGGCAATGGGATATCGAGCGCAGGACCGTATTTCTGGATCTCGCCCAACTTCCCCAACGGCATCTTTGATCTTTCGACGATTGCCGCCGGCGTGACCGTGGCGGAAGTGGTGAACGGCATTGCGATGACATCGACGCTGATCAATGACAACACCACAACCTCGGCGACATTCAATTTCACCGACGACTATCTGAAGCTCACGCTGAATGACGTGTCTTCCTACTTCCGCAAGATTCAGGTCCCGAGCGCGGCCGACGTGTACTACTCGGCCAACCTGAAGCGCATGTTCTACGCGGCCGACACGCTCAAAAGCGGCTGGTATGTTTCATTGCTGGACGATCCCGAGTCGATCTACGGCGACACCAGCATCATGCAGGTAGCGCAGGACAATGGCTTCAACCGCGTGGCCATCCGCGATTACAAGACCAACACTTATGCCATGAAGGAAGATTCGGGCTGGCTGGTGAGCCCGTCGGCTGACAATCCTGCGGACTGGCTGCCGGTGAAGCAGTGGAGCGGCTCCGGGCCATGCGGCTTCCGCGCGGTGGATGTCTGTACCACGTTCATGGCGTACGTGCATCGCTCCGGAGTGTGGATCTACAAAGGCGGCGACCCGCTGCTCATCAGCCTGGAACTTCCCATCACGTGGACAAAAGTAAACTGGGCGGCGAAGCACACCATCTGGATCATGATCGACGACGAGACGCGCGAGATTCGCGTCGGCGTTCCTTACGGGCCGAACGTGACCGAGCCCAGCCTGGTGCTGAAGTGTAATTATGAAGAGTCGCCGGACTTCGGCAGGCCCATCCACTTCTCGCCTTATATCGGCAAAGAGATTGCAGCCGGCACATGCTACAAGTGGTCGATTGACGACATTGCGGCGAATGTCTGTATCCGGGCGGAACGCAAGCTGGTGAATCCGCCTCCGGACATGGACCTGGCGACGACGCAGAGCCAGATTCTTTTTGGTTCATCGAATCCTGACGGCGTAGTGAGCGCGAGCGTGCCGTTTGTGTTCAACGACAACGGCATGCCCATCAATTCAGTCTTTGAGACGGTCTGCCCGGAAGAGTTCCTGAAGCCATCGCAACTGGGTGGCGTACAGGCCAACGTGGACGGCCAGGGCGTGAATCGCGCGGAAGTGCTGGCCATGCGCGCGAAGGACCCATCGGACGGCCCAAGCGCTGACCGGCGGCAGGTGATAGCGCTCAAGAAACCACTGATTGCCGGAATTCCCTACGCCTGCGGCGCGCGCGGGAATTATGAGAAGTACCGTCTGCGCGTGAGCAATGGCAACCAGAAAGACGTGTGGTTTGATCTGAAGTGGGCTGCTATCTATGCGCGTGTTACGTCCGCGGCGAGGCACGGATGAGCGGACTGAGAAGCTATGTCGGCGCGTTCACCGGCCAGCAGCAGCAGTTTGTTATCGCCCTGGACCAGCATCTGGACTCCATCGCGGTCAACGGTGGCGGCAAGGTTCCGCGCTTCGTGGATGATCCGAACCAGCAGCCGACGCAGACAGCGCCGCCGCCGGCGTGTGCGTTGAGCGTGATAGGCATTGACGGTAAATTCCGCTGGATCATCACCAACCCGCAGAACGTGAATCCGCAGTCGGTAGCGCAGATGCGCGCCCAGCTCGCCCAGGGCATGAACCTCAACGGCGCGGTGATTCTCCACAATGTGCAATCGGCGACGGACAGCAATTTCAATAATTCTTCGAGCCTGCTGGACTACGGGATTACCCCGGATGTTTTTGGCCAGGACCAGCGGCCCAACGAGACCCGCTTTTTCCGGGTGCGCAGTTCGTTCGATGGACAGAACTTCAATGACTGGCAGATTTTTTCGTCGGCACAGACCTGCGGGCCGGTAGGCGTGCAGAGCGGGTTTATGCGGTCGCCTTCCATCGCGCCGCGGTCGCCGTTGAACAGCACCAACAATGCGACGGTGGATTCGGTAGTGGATGGCGGCACGGATGATATTCGCGTTTATGGCGCGGGCGGCGTCGGCAGCGCCTTCAGCCGCTTTGACGGCCAGGGCAACGCGATTTCTACCGCTGGCGCAATCATCCTGGGTGCGGCGCAGGACACCGACTATGCCGTGGTGTGGTCGACCGTGAATCTGATGCAGGCGTTCCCCACGGCAACGCAATACCTGAAGACGATTGCGGACGCTCTGTTTTATATCGCGACCACGCATACGGTGAAGGCTGACGGCACCGGCGGCATACCTGGTGGCGGCGGCACGACCGCCGGCGGCGGGGCTCCGGGGAGCGGATCAAGGAAGCTGCCACAGCTATGATCCACGAAAAGAACACGCTTGACCCGAAAACGCATTCCGTCACCGTGGAACTCTGGGACGATTTCGGGCACGCGCAAACGGTCGTACACCCGACGCATACAGCGGTGGAGGATCCGGCAAAGCCTTTCCCTTTGGGCAAGGTCAGGATTGTCCCGTACGATGCCGGCCAGAAGCTTGAAAACATACGCCACATGATGCGTGAGCGCGAACTGGCGTTTCTGGCGCATTGCCTAGAGAGCGGACACGCGCAGCATCCGGCGGTGCTGGCGCATCCGGACCATCCTGAGAATCTGGGCAAGGCGGCAGCGGCGGCGAGCGTCGACGAAAAGGATTGCGGATGCGGACCGAAATAGTCTGGCGTCCGGCGGTGGCGGAAGATTTGCCGCGCATCATGGAATTGTGGGATGAGCAGGAAAAGCGCTTTGCTGGCACTGACGTAAAGGTTGACCGGCCAAAACTGTTCTGTGAAGAGGAAGACAGCCAGGCGTTCGCGCCGTACTGTCCGCCGGTGATTCGCGTGGCCGTGGCGGAAGAGGACGGAGTGATCAGCGGCTTCAGGTACACCGAAGTGGTGGCCGAAGTGGCGATCATTACCGGATCGAAAGCGGTGATGGAATCGCTGGGCACGGAGTTGACGCACGAAGCGCAATGGGCAAAGTCGCGCGGATTTCGCAGCGGCTGGGGACTGGTGCCACAGCGGTTTGCCGTGGCCATGACGCGGTTCCTGAAGCGATATCCGCATATCAGGGTATGGAAGAGCCTGACGCCGGTGGGAATTGATTTCAGCGAGTTGGGGGACTAGATGGGCCGCACTGAATCAAAGCAGGTCGTAAACCAGGGCACGCAGCAATCATCGCAGGACCAGGCCAACGCGCAGAAATCGCTCAGTGACACCAATGCGTCGATTGGCGATTACAAGGCCAATCTGGGCCGGTTCATGAACTTTGGCCGCAAGACCTACGGCGAGGGTGGCGATTACCAGACCACACAGAACACGTTGGCCAATACAGCAGCAAGTGCGGGACATACGGCTCTGGAGGGCGATCTGGCCTTGCGGTCGATGCGGACGGGCGAGAATACGTCCGGCTACGCGACGGCAGCAGGGGAAGACAGCAGGGCGCGGCAGCGTGACGTGGTGAATGAGATGGCAACGTCGAATGCCGAACGCCTGAGAAATCTTTCAGCAGTGGAGCAGTACGGCGTGGACGCTTCGAAGGTACCGGCAGAGATTCAGGCAAGCTTGTATGGCACTGGGATCAGCGGAGCGAATGGAGCGCTGGGCAATGCGGCGGGCGCGGCGAGAACGCCGGGATTCTGGGACACGCTGGCTCCGGCGATCGCGCAGGGCGCAGGTACGGCCGCGGCGGGCTTCTGCCCATGCGCGGGCTCGATGATCCGCATGGCAGACGGCTCAGACAAGCCGATTGAAGAAGTCCGCAAAGGCGATTATGTGTGGGCGCTCAGCACGTCGGCGCCGCCGAATCCGGTGCTTGAGACTCCGCTGTCGACCGTGGCCAGATCGTTTGCGATGGCAACCGAGGGTGGGCGCAGGCATCGCGGAAGCGAGACGCACACCGTGGCGCTGGCCATCGGTGGCTACGGATTCATGCCGGAGTTGGCCGGGCAGGTTGTATTGGCTGAAAGCGATACCGACATCGTCACATCGGTGGAAGATATTGGCGCGCAGGTGGTTTACCCGCTGAAGCTTGGCGGTTCTCATATCTACATGGCAGACGGCATCTGGGTAATGGCATAGGAGATCAACTGTGTTTGATATTGAGCAACCAGAAGAAGAAAACGAGCATAAATACCAGGATGTAGGCGGCTTCAAGGTGAAGGTGCCGGGGCGCGCCGACGAGATGGAATCGACCGGCGAACGCGCACAGGAAATTCCACAGCCTCCGCAGCAGCCTGAGCCAGCAGCCGCGCCGCAAGCGCCGGCGCAGCCCGAGCAGCAGCCACGTCCAAGCCTGGGCCAGCGCATTGCCAGTTCCGGAGATGGCGCGCCAGCGCCAACGGTTCCGGGCAGCGCGAATCCCAATGGCGGCACGCCGCTTGATCTCAGTTCGACTACCCGGCAGTATCCCCCGGCGCCGCCATCGCCGCAGCAGACCTATGGCGAGCTGATGCAGAAGCGCGCGCAGATTGGCTCGCCGATACCGATCCGTGATGCCGGCGGGAAGATGGATCCCAAGTATCGAATGGGTATCGGCGCGAGGATTGCGGGGACGCTGGCGAACTTTGGCTCGGGATTGTCGGGACATGGCGTGGTGGCCAACGTCGGACCCGGAGCGACGAACTCACGCTACTCACAGGATGAGGCACAGCGCCAGGGCAACGTGGAAAACCTCGATACCCAGATCAAGCAGCAGAAAGACCTGGGCGAGGAAAACCGCAAGCTGTTTGAATCGGCCAACAAGCAGGCGTACGACCAGCAGATCGGCGCAGCGCGGGGAGAGACGGCGGCAGCGCAGCAGGAAACCGCAAGCGCCCGGTCGTCACTGGCGGAGGAAAAAGCAAAGCACGATCGCGCGGAAGAGACACGGAAAGCGCAGGAGGACCAGAACACTCCGGCACAGAACGCGCGGCCGTCACTGCAGAAGAATCCCGCAACCGGCAAAGTGGAATTGATGGTGAAGACCAAGGGCGGGCAGATGGTGCCGTACACGCCGAAGACGGCGGAAGAGGGCGCGCTGCTGGGCGATCCGAACGCGCGGGCGATGTTCAACTACATGCATCGCAAGAGCGGCGGGAAGGACGAGAACAATCAGGAACTAAATGGACTCTCGCCGGCGGAGCAGCGAGACTTTAAGAACCGCACGAAGTTGAATGACAAGAAGATCGATTCGCTGATGGGAGCGCGGCGCGATGCGGTGCTGTTCAAGCAGGATACGAATGGCATCGACAAGCAACTGGCTGATGCTCAAGGCGAACGCGATCAGGTGCGTGATGACATTCTCTCTCACCGCAAAGGCGGGAAGCTACAGGGCGAAGCAGCGCAGCGTCAGACCTCGAATACGCAGACTGGCCGGCAGAAGGGCGATATCGTGACGGTGAAAGGGCAGAAGATAAAGATCACAAAGATTCTGCCCGGCGGTAAGTATGAGGGCAGTCCAGCGCCTTAGCCAGCGTCCTGGCGGCTTCAGCGGTTTCGCTGTCCTTTTTTAATGTTGTGAAGGGGATGAACTCGGCACGGCTGATTCCCATCCACGGGCCGACACTACCAAGGCAGCCGGGCGGGAAATAGTAAGGCATGCCGTAGAGAGAGGACGGCGGCATGATCAATTGATCCCAGTTGGATGCCACCACAATATTTTTCGGGATGCTGTATACCCTGAAGGGAAAGACACGCTCTGCGGCTTGTCCGGCGACGGCGAGAGCGGCGAGTTGAAGAAAGTTGCGGCGGTTCATTGAGCTACATCGCCATCCCATAGACGTTTGGCGTGCCACAGAAACCATGCACATATCAGAGCGTAAATTATTGGCACGGCAGTAGGGAATTGCTTAGCAATCGCGATTCCAAAAAACACAGCGTAGACTAGCGATCCCAACGCACACATTACCGACGCTTGCCAATAGCGCTCTTTTGAATTATCGCGTCCTCTCATGCCCCAATCATAAATCCAAATGCCCGATTCCCCGGTAGTTTTTAGCGATCAGGACATCGATCAGTCCGGCCAGTCGTCCAAGCCGATCACCTTCGGCGAAGACGAGATAGCCAAACCCAGCACCGGAACTGCGCTCGGCGGCAATCCCCTTGGCCCCGGCTCTCCCGGATACAAAGCACCGGCCGCGTCTCGTCCTGCGCCAAAGTTTTCTGATGTGGTTGGAACGCTCTGGAACCAGCCGGACAAAGACACACAGGCGTCCGTGGCGCGCGCGAAGAGTCCACAGACTGCCGCCAGTGAATCCGCCGGTATGCCGCTGGCTCCGGTTGCAGGTGCACCGAAGGAACCAACGGACGGCCATTTCACGAATCCTCGGACTGGCCAGCGCGTTCCACTCTCTGCCGTGCCTGAAGCGGATATGCCGATCTATGATCCGGCGCGTCCGTTTACGACTGGCCCGGAGCAGATTGCCAGCGGTGCCAGCGACATCAAGAAAGCTGAAAGCCAGCAGGTACCGGACAACGGCGCGTTCTTTACCAATCCTCGTACCGGCCAGCGCGTACCGCTTACACGGATGCCCGAAGCAGCCCGGCGGCAGGAAATGAGCGGCATTGCTGAAACCATCAAGGGCGTAGGCGATGTCAGTTTGCCGCTGGTAGCGGCATCTGGTGTGATGGCCCCGGCCAAGACAGCGCTGGGATTCGGCGCAGGCATGCTCGCCAGCGAGGGCGCAGGCGCAGCCGTCCACGGGCATGTATCGCCTGAAGATGAAGACCTGATTCGCACGGTGTCGATGTTTGCGCCGTCAGCCCTGGGCGTGGTTTCCGGGCTGAAGTCCGGCTACGGTAAAGGCCCGGGACCACGTCCAACCCGGATAGGAGAGTTCTCCGCTTTTGGTGACAGGGTATCTGGCGGTGTCCGCGTGACCCCGGAAGACGTGACGATTGGGGCCAAAGTCGGTGATACGCGATTCGGACGAAAGTTCTCGCGAGGATTTTCTTATGAGGACAAAGCCGCACCGGAAGGCGACACATCAACTGGAAGAACCGGCCAGCCACGCCAACTTGGACCCGGGCCGGGAGAAATAACCGGTACGCCGCACAATCCTGAAGCACCTCCAAGGCCGATGCCTTCTGAGGTTGCGTCGATGGTGAAGGCCAACGCCTCCGCGACGATGGCCAAGAACGTTGTTGCAGGAAGGCCAGCGGTACCGCCTCCGGCGCCGCCGCCACCCACTCCGGGCGAGGAGTTTGGCAACAAGCTTTCGGGCGCGCAGGTTGACCATCTGGCGCAGACGATCGCAAAAGTCCCGGAAGGAAAACGCAACCAGGTTATCGACGAGGCGCACCAGAACCTGACGCAGTGGATTGCCGACAACAAGGGCAAGGTCGTGGTGGATGGCAAGATCCACATCGCGAAGACGCCCGACGCAGCGGAAGCACTGGCGGCCAAGCTTATTAATGATGGCGTGGCAGCGCACGATAAGGCCACGGCTGAAGCGGCCAAGGTGCAAGTAAAGACCGAAAGCTCACAGCAACCGGCCAAAAGCTCACCGGAAGCTGCCAATAGGACACCTGAAGCCACAAGTACGCCGGCAGCACCGGTCAGACAGTTCCTAGCCAGTTCGCGTCCACCGAAGGCAACACCGGCTCAAGAGCCACAGGCACCCACTCCGCAGCCGGTTCAGACTGACTTGGGCGAAACACAGGCTCCTGGTGTGCCCCAGGAGTCTCAATCTACCCAAAATCTGACCGGAAATGAGGGAGCAAAACAGGAAGTAGCTGCTCCTAAAGTATTCACCGAGAATGACATCCAGCCAGCGCATGAATATGCGTCCACGCAAGTCAATATCGAGCCCAAGAGCGAGCTGGGCCAGCGGCATACCGAAGCGGTTGCGGCCATCCCGGAAGAGCATCTGGGGCCGAACGGCAAGGAAAAGACTCCGCACGTTACGGTGCGTTATGGCCTGAAAGACGACAGCCCTGAAGCCATCGCCCATATAAAGGATGCGGCGGCCAAGATAGCGCCGTTTGAGGCCACGGTCGGCAAGACTGGATCATTCCCGGCCACCAAGGAAGGTGCCCATCCAGTCATTGTGCACGTGGAGAAATCTCCCGAACTTAACGCCTTGCGTTCAGCGGTTGAGGGCGCCGGCGAGTTTAAGCCGGACGACCACGGCGAGTATAAGCCGCACGTCACTCTGGGCTACGTGAAGCCGGAACATGTTGCCAAATATGAAGGCGGCAGCCATCTGGAGGGCGGCAAGATCCCTGTGGACCATGTTGTCGTCAGCAAGAGAGATGGGACAGAAGAACGCATACCCCTTGAAGGCGGCTACAAATATGAACCATTGACACACGAGGAATTGCCCGGCGGCAAGACGTTTTATCACGGCACGCCCCATGGTTTGACGGAACTGAAAGAGGCTGATCCGGTAGGGTTCTCCGGTGAATTGAACATTTACGGTCCAGGGCTTTACCTTACCGATAATCCGAAAGTGGCAGAAGGTTACAAGCGAACCAGAAAACCTGACGAGGGTAGGACAGAACAGCGTCACGTGCTCTCAGCCGAGTTACCAGGCGCAAAAGTTCTGGATCTGGAAAAGCCTCTGCCGGACAAAGTTCTCCAGCTCTTCAATAAACGAATTGAACAGTACACCCCCTTGGGCATGTCTGCCTTTCCTGAAGGCACCAAGGGCACGCACATCTATTCAGAATTACGGGATGAATCGGCGGCGCAGCGCATCCCGGCTTACGAAATTCAGGACCTGCTCGGCGACATCTCCCAGAATCTGGTGGAGATGGGATATCACGGGTTGCGCCACGAAGGTGGCCGATCCGCAGGGAAAAAGTACGGCCCACACAATGTAGTCGTGCTCTTTCCCGATTACGATTCTGGCAAAGGTACGGTATACGGCAACAAGCCGGACCGCCGCACCAACGTGGCCGAGCGCAAGCGCGTGGCGGATATGAAGCCGCATGAGATGGCGCGGGAACTGCACACGTCGCGGCTGGACAATGGCGACGGCACACACACAGAGATGCCAATTCCGAATGGCCGCGCCTTCCACGATGCGCCCTCGTCGCCGGCGGTGGCCATGTCGGACGCCGACGCGCTGAAAGCCTTCAATGACAAGTTTGGATACAAGGCAGGCAACACTATTCTGGTGGCCAAAGCCGAAGCGGCGAAAGAAGCCGGACTGGACGCTTACCATCAGAAGGGTGATGAATTTCTCTATCGCGGTGAATCGCCGGAGCAATTGAAAGCCGGGCTGGAAAAGGCGCGCGCGATCCTCAGGAACCGCGAGTTTACCGTCACCGATGCAGATGGAAATACCGTCACGCTCCAAGGAGTAGACTTTAGCTATGGCACAGGAACCGACCTCAAATCCGCAGAAGCCGAACTCCACAAACACAAGACCGCCAGAGAAGCAGCCGGAGAGCGTGCCCGTGGTGAGCTTAGAGGAATTACTGAAGTCGGACATGAAGCCGCCACTCAAGGTGGAACCGAAGAAGTAGCTCCCCAGACCTTCCACGAATCAGAGATTGAGCATCAACTGCCTGAAGGCATCCCGGCCAAAGGGCAGGCTGGCCGCGTCCGCGTGGATGACCTCACGATCGCGCCAAAAGAATTTCAGTACAAACTCAACACCAACGAACACGGCGTAACCAACCTTCTTTCCGGGCAGAAATGGAATGACGATCTGGCTGGCGTGGTCTCCATCTGGCACAATCCCGCCGATGGCAAGACTTACGTGGTCAATGGACACCATCGCGTTCAACTGGCAAAAGAAAACGGCGCACATGATCTTCTTGCGCGCCATTTGAATGTTGACACCGCAGGCGAAGCGCGCGCAACGGGCGCCCTGCAGAACATTGCTGAAGGCAGAGGGACAGCCGTCGACGCGGCAAAATTCTTCCGCGAGAGCGGCATCTCACCCGCCGACCTGAGCAAGCACGGCATCTCCCTGGGCGAGTCCAAAGCCGCGGACGGCCTGGCGCTATCTAAACTCGATCAATCGATCTTTGAGCGTGTGGCCACGGGCAAGATGAGCGAAGGCCGCGGCGTGGCCATCGGACAGGCGACGAGTGATCCGGCGCAGCAGGAAGCGATTCTAAAACTGCTCGACAAGCGCGAGAAGCAAGGCAAGAGCGTTACTGATGCGACGGTCGCGGAGCTGGCGCGGTTCGTGGGCAACTCCGGCAACAAGACCATTGAGCAAGGGGGATTGTTCGGCGCCAATCAGCAGATCCATTCTCTGGCTCTGGAGAAAGCGGAGATATCGGCGCACATCAAAGCGCAGATAGCAAAAGAGCGCAGGGTGTTTGGATCAGTGGCGACCGAGGACAAAGCGTCCGCGCTGGGCCAGGTGAAGGGCCAGAAGCTGAAGGCCGAGCAGAACAGAAAGATTGCCGATGCCGCCGGGCAGGCCGAGGAGGCGTACAATAAACTGAGTTCGCACACCGGCCCGGTCAATGACATTCTGGAAAAGTCCGCCAAGGAGTTAGCCAGTGGATACCACAAACCGGAAGACGTTAAGAGCAGAGCCTACCAAGCCGTCAGAGCCGAGCTACGAAAAGCTGTCACCGGGAGCGAAGGGCAGGGTGCTGAACGAGTTCAAGAGCATCCAGGACATGCAGAAGAAGATGCAGGAAACGCCGACCGGCAAGCCTCAGTAAAACCTTCCGACCTGGAAGAGCTACGCAGACCAAAAAACAAATCTGAAGAGCCAACACTGCCCGGCATGGAACCTCATGTTGCGGCAGAAAAGGAAGCCGTTGCTGAAAAGCACGGCGAAGACCTCTCGCGCGAGATTACCGCGCCAAAAGAATCGATAAGCACCAAGACCGGCGAAATGGAACGCAACTCGCCGCTGTTTCGCGATTCGGAAGCGAGCGGGCAGAGCGGGTTATTCAATCAGCCGGGCGCACCAGCCAAAGGCGAAACCGTAACCCTGGCCGATGGCCGCAGCGGTCAAGTGCAGTACGTCCACCCGGAAATGAATATTGCCCGGGTCAAGACCGACGACGGCAAGACTGTAACCGTCGGACTGAAGACGCTCAAGGACAAGAGCGGTGAATCCGGCTTTGCCCGTCTCAACGTTCCATCGGCCGTAGCCGATCTGGTGAAGGCCGCGAAAGAAAAGACCTGGGACCGAGTACTGGAACCGGGATTAAACAAAGCGGCCAAGAATATTGACGACACGCTCTACCAGCTGGGCAAGCAGTCAGATGCCGACGTGCTGCGCGTGATCAAGCTGCTGAAGGCCGTGGGCCCGACAACCTCGCCCGAAGACCAGGCCGCCATCTACCACCATAAAGAAGATAGCGGCGAAGCGCTGACGGCCCGGCAGCAGGCCAACCTTGAGGGCGTAGTACAGCCGCTGATGGACGCCAATTCCGAAATGCGCGCCAAGCTGAACAAGGCCGGCGTTCCCATGGGCGAGGACGACGGTTATATCCATCGCGAGGTCCAGGGCAAGAACAACCAGATGGAACGCGCCATGCGCGGCAAAGGCGGCACCGGCAAAGGCAACGTGCTATCGAAAGCGGCCAGTTCTCTCAAAGGGCGCCGGATGTTTGCCGCGGAAGACGAAGACGGCCAGCGCGTGGTGGTCCATCGCAATGGCGACACCATGACGGCGTTCGATAACGGCAGCGCTTCAGAGTTCGCCAAAGACAAGCCCGGCTTGCAGGTGGGAGATGAGTTCAACGATAAAGACGGCCAGCGCTGGACGTTGAAGCAGGCCACAACTAAAGAGATTGAGGAGCACACCGGCGTTCGCTACTACAAGAACGCGCTGGCCAACACCGTGGTGGACTATCTGCAACTTCGGCGCGCGGAACGAGCCAATGACGCGCTCGATGCGATGAAGGAAGACCCTGAGTTCAAGAGCCTGAGTTTCAAGCCGGAGCATGGCGAGATGCCTCCGGACGGCTGGCGCACGGTGAACCTGCCGCAATTCAATGGCTACTATTTTGAAAAGCATCTGGCGGAAACGCTGGACCGCTTTGCCGACGAACTGCATGCCGACCCTGCCGGCGCCATGGAAAAGATCGGCAACCTGATGACAGCGTCCCTGGTGCTCAATCCCGCGCGGCACGTCTATAACATCGGCAATCACTGGCTGGTGGAACGAGGCGTCACCGGCAATTTCAACGTGTTCAGGTATCCGCGTTCGTTCAAAGCCGGCATTCGGGCAATCAAAGCCGTGGTAACGCAGAACGACGACTTTGTGCAGGCGCTGGACCACGGCGCGCCGATGATGAGCCATCGCCAGGACCTGCGCGAACTGCATAAGCACCTGGTGGATTCAATCCTCGGCTACCTTGACCATCACACCGACGTGGCGAGCATGCTGGCGAAAGCGGCCGGCTACGCCAACCATCTGGACATGATGAAAGGGCTGTACAAGCTGGGGCAGAAGATGACGTGGATGTCGAACGATATCTTTTTTCTGCAGGCGACCTATGAGAAAGCCCTGGGCGGCATGCCCTTTGAAGAGGCTGCTGCGGAGACGGCGAAGCACATCCCTGATTACCGGATCCCTTCACGGGTGCTCAACTCGCATGGTCTTTCGAAATTCATGAACAGCCACATGCTGACGGTATTCAGCCGGTACCACTATGGCGTGTGGAAATCCTACGGGCAGATGTTGAAGGAAGCGGCTAGCCCGGACAGCACATGGAAGGACCGGGCGCGCGGGTTTGATCACCTGTTCATGCTGGGGCTGCTGACGTTTGTGGCCTATGAGATGTGGGACAAACTGCTGAAGAAGATTACGGGCGACCCCAAGGCGCGCATGGTACGCTCTGGCGCTTCGGCGGTGCCGTATCTGGTGAATGAGATTGTAAAAGGCAACAAGCCGCCAGAGGAATTGATTCAGGGAACATTCACGCCGGCGGTCCTGCCGAAGACAGCGGCGGAGTTGGCGTTCAATCGTGACTTCTACAGCGGCAGCAGGATCTACGATCGGCATGCGCCGGCGGCAACGATCGCGCATGATGTGGGCAAAAAGATTACTGGCGCCCTGGGCCCGACGCAGCAGGTAGAAAAGGCAGAACGGTCAGAGACTCCGACCCGCGACCTGCTGGCCTACCAGGCTGGCGTTACCTTCCCCAATTCCGAAACGCAATCGACCGCGGTGCGGCTGATGCACGAACTCCTGCGCGAGAACATGGCGCTGACTCCGGACCTGCAGAAGCAATTGGACGACAAGCGCGCGCGCATCGAGTCCGGCGACTTGAGCCAGAAGGAGCGCAAAGCCCAACTGAAGAAGCAGGCGCTGGACGAGTTGAGCTTCTACCTGCCGCGCCTCGATCGCTACTCAGACGTAAAGAAGGTATTCAACGCGGCCACGCCGGAAGAGAAAGCGATTATCCGGCCAATCATGCTGAAGAAGGCCGTCAGCACCATGCGGGGCAATCCCATTGAAGGCGAACGCGAAGGTGCACTGCATGCCTTTGAGGAGCGGTAATGGCGTCACACAAGAGAACCGGCAAGAACAAATTCAAGTGGACGGAAATGCGCATGGCCTACGTGCTGGCGTGGAAGGGTGATGACGTACAGGCGGCGCGCGATGCTGGGTTCTCCGATCCGGCACGCGACTCGTTTCGTCTGATGCAGATACCAGAGATTGCCAAGGCGATCGAGGAAAAGCGGAAGCAGATGGTTGAGGTATCAGCCCGGAAGATTGCCACCAAGGCCAGCAAGATCGACGTGACGGAACGAGCGCTGAAGCTGGCCGACATGCTGCCCAAAGAAACGAACAGCAATATCACAGGCCAGGTGGCGGCGTTGCGCCTAGTGGCTGAGATGCAGGGCTTCATGGTGAAAGGCCAGGAGCACGATCAGTTCAGGAAACAACTGGAAGGCAAGAGCGAAGCGGAAAAGGAATTCTTTGTAGAGCACGGATACTGGCCAAAGTCTGAGAGCGGCGGCCAGGGCAGCGTCAACTAACGTATCCCCTAAAAGCAGATTCGTTCGTTACAAATTCTGAGCGATTTGTCGAATGAGCATACTAGATCAGTGGTCGCCGGAGAACCCGGCGCCGTTGGATTTGCGCGTCTTTGCGCAGGTCCAACTCAATCAATCCCGCCGTCTTAAAGCCCAGGCCCAAGGCTCAGCCACCGAACAGGCCCAGCAGCTTGAAACGCTGATGGAGAAGGTCGCCGACGCTACGCGCCATCCCTACCATTGGGCCCGCCATTTCACCAAAACATTCAATCCTCACTGGGTAGAAGAACATCGCCCCAGCCCTTACGAGCCTTTCCCCGATAAGCCCTACTTCCAGCCAATGTTCGATCTGTTGATGGATCCGGACGAGCCGGTTTACTGGTGGGAGAAGAGCCGCGACATGATGGTGTCATGGGGCATCGTCGCATTCTTTCTGTGGCAGGCGATGAAGTTCCCGGAACGTCGCGTGCTGTTCCAAACCATGGAAGGCGAGAAAGCGACAGAACTGGTTGATTACGCCAAGGTGCTCTACGGCAATCAGCCGGACTGGCTGAAAGAGGCTCACCCACTGGTAAAGCCGGCGGACACCCAGGCGGCAGAGATACTGGCCTTTGCCAACGGTTCCGAGATCCTGCGTATTCCCAGCGGCAAGGGCAAGATCAGGTTCTATCACCCGTGGGGACTGTTCAACGACGAGTCGGCATTCCAGCCCTATGCCGGCGATTGCTACAACGAATCAATCTCAGCCGTCAAAGGAAAGATCGTGTTCAACAGTTCGGCCAACCCTGGCTGGTTTGCTGACGCGAAGAGGGACATTTCACTGTGATGGATGTAAAGAAAGCACTCAGGAAATCCCGCGAAGTGACGCCGCAGACGCCTGTTGAAATCGTCCGCGGTATGAGCGTGAGACGCACGAAGGGCGGCATTCCCGTAATCAAGCTGCACTACTCAGCAGACCCTGAGCGCGACCCCAACCTCAACCCGGCGTGGAAGAAAACTCAGCGCGCCCTCTACACATCCCAGGCCGACTGGGACAGAGAGCAGGAAATTATGGATGATGCCGGCGGCGGTGAACTGGTATTCGCCAGCGTTCTGCGCGACCACTGGGACAAAATCGTAATTACCGATATGCGCTACAAGCCGCATCCGACATGGCGCTGCGAAGCCGGGTTTGACCATGGCAAGACAAATCCAACGGCCTTCGAGCGCGCATATGTCGACAACGATGGCGTGATCATCTTCTGCGGCGAGTACTACATGCCGGGACTCGAAGTCTGGCAGCACGTTCCGTACCTGAAGAAGATGGACGACATAAGGAAAGTCTCGGCCTGTTACGCCGACCCGTCGATCTTCCCTGATACCATGCAGCAATCGCAAACACCGAACAAGGTCCAGGAGCGCGCGAAGTCAATCAACGAACTGTATTGCGAGCAGGGGATAGAGTTGTTCTCGCCGTTTGCTGGCGATCGTATGGACGTAAGCTTTGCCGCCCGCGTAATGATGCACTGGTCAAACCTTGAGCACCGTGAGCCGACGCTGAAGATCGTTTGCCGCAACTGGTCAGAAAAGCCGCAGCCAGGGCTGCACAACTGGGATTGCCCCAACCTGCTGTGGGAGATGATGCGGACCAGGCGCGTTAAGCTGACGAACCAGCAGCTGTTGACGCGGAACGTGGCTGAAGCAATCGTCGACAAAGACAACCATGCCCGCGACGCGGCTAAGTATCTGGCAATGAGCCATCCCGAGCCGACGATCAAAACGATGCAGCAGATTGCCAAGGAAGCGGTTGCGCCCCTGGCCGAGCAGGGTGATTTGACGAGTGCGTTAATTCGCTACAACCAAACAGTGGACCGGGTGAAGGCGCAGGGCCAGCCGGCGCGGATGGGCAGACGGCGCTAAGGGGCTCTCATTTCGGCGGCTCCGCTTGGGGTACGCTGGTGGGGGCGGGTGGAAGTGGTTGCCAATGCGTCACGAATTGCTCTGTGAAATTACCGTCTGGGCGAGTATGGCCCGAGTACCAACGTTTGGCAGTTATGTGATGCCAGCCAACGTCTACCGTACCCGTTTCCCTATGAACCAGAACTAGATCATGATTTATTGGCAACCTCTCTTCAACGCTAATCCACCCGTTCGCCTCCCCCGTGCTCACCTTTTCAATCTGCTCCGCAACTTCGTCTTTTACAGAGGCGACGTATTGAATATGGCTTCTCGCCAAGGCTTCTATCGCATCGGGATCGCTATCAGGAAAGAACTCCCGGACGTGCGCCTTTGCCGCTTCCATTTTCAACTCGGATGGCTCTTCCCACTTTCCCGCCTCCCCTGTGCTGGCTGGGGTCGCCGCTCGCCTAACCGCGATATTCATTGCCGACATCGTTTCATCGAAACACTTCACCGGATTGCCTGCTAGCACCGCTTCTATCTGGCCTCGTAAGTGATGCCATGCTTCTAATAAATCTGCCGGAGGCGCGCAGGCTGGGGTGATGAAGGGGCGGAGAATGTCGGCTAAAATTGCAAGCGTCTTGATGCGGCGTTCGCCAGTCGGATACCAGCCTGCAAATTCAGTCAAAGCATTTAACTGACGGGCCGCGACCTCTTCCAGCTTCGGCGTTCCCTCGGGAGCTGTGGCTGCTACTCTCAGCGCATCCATGATCCTCTTGGCCTCAGGTGAACCATGATTCGGCTGAGCATTAAAACCGTCACATGCTTCTAGTGCAAGCCTTCGTAGATTCCCGTCCGGCCCCTCTCCGGCTACTGGCTGCGGCAGATTAATCAAACACCTGTTGACCTTCAGGCAAGCCTCTTTCTGGGTGCAGGCGGCTATCCCCGGGCAGGCGATTACTGGCTGCGGGGCGGGACATTGTCTACATGTGCTGATTAGTGGATTGAATCCTGACTTCGCGCAGTCATGCCCCGCTGCTGTAGGCTCTGCGCTTCTTATTTTCTCCAGCACTTTCAGCGTAGTCGAATAGGCGGCGTTACCTTTGGCAGAGGCTTCGTCCTGACTGATTACAGGGCCTAAATCCGGCGATGTACTCGGCTCTGCGGGTTCGGCCACGGGTTCAAACATCATATGAACCGGAATAGAGCACACTCCGTGGTGGTGATTAGATTCAGGCTCTTCGCACCACTTACAAACGCTGTTGGGCTTCTCGGTCATGGCCGCTCCTCGTTTCTCCAGTGTGAGAAATAGGTGTAATAGCTGTAGGTTTCCCCGCACTGGTAGAGCATCTTCCCGCGCCATCTGCCTACCATGTGCTCCAGCCGGGTTGCCTTGAGCGCGTTTTCTGGATTAAGGCGCACCCTTACCAGCAATCCTTCTTTCGGAAATGCCAGATTGAACGGAATCCACTTTCTATTCCTTATTGCGTTGCGCGGCTTGCTGCTATCGCTGCTCATCTGTTCTTGCTCCTGTCCACGTAGACTGCTAATGGCAATGGCTGCTTGATCCACTCTCGCCACGGTGGGAGCATTCCCAACGAAGGTAGCTGCGGCCCGACCTGCAACTTTTCAGCGTGAAGCCGCACTCGCACCATCCACTTAATGCACTCGCTATCAGTTGGCTTCGGCTCACCGTTTACAATCCCCATGCCCGAATAACATTCGTTGCGGAACATGGCTAAGGTTTCTTTCTGAGTTAGTCGCATAGTTTTACCCTTCCGCTCTCTCCGCTCTTGTGTCGCGCTCATGGGCTCACGCTTTCCTAGTTGTAGCTCGTGCTTATCTGTGTTGGGGCAGGGTCATTCATCGCTATGAGTTGCCGATACGAAAGCCATTTCACCTCGCCGTCACAGTAGAATTCGCGTTCATCATCAAGGTCGGTCAACTCCTCGAAATGAGCAGCGACCGCTTCCGCAGCATCTTCTTTTCCGAGAGTTTCGTCTAAATAGGCACGCAGTTCCTGCTCAGATTTAGCTGCGTACAATTCCGAATCCTCGCCAACGCTCCACACTTTCACTTCCATATTCCCTCCGCGTTTATCGTGAATTTTGAGTGATTCTCCTGCGTTCCAATCGTTGTTCATTGCATCCTCCACTCTCTCCGCCGTGTCGCGCTCATTCCCGTACAGGGCTCCCTGCCGAGCCCTTTTCGGTTTTACGCCTCTTGCACTGCCGCGGCACGCTCTTTGGTCTGGTGCGGCATGCCGTCGCCTTCTTCGTCTTCGTTCTTGTCGCCCAGCTTCATCTGCTTGGTGCGATCGCCGTCCTGGTCCGGCACGTAGTCCGCGCTGGGGGTGAAGTCGCAAAACAGTTCCTTGCCCCAGTAGGTGTCAACGAAGCGCCACAGCCCTTTGAACCATGGCACGGTGTAGTGATAGCGCAGGACGGTAACGTAGCTCTCGCCTTCCTTCTCGCGCTGAAGGGTCAGTCCCTGCAGGGTGACGCCGACGGCCCGGGTGATCTTTTCCGGGCTGTCAGCGGTATCAAAGTACTCGATGGCCATGGCCTCGAGCTCGCTGTCAGAGGTGAAGACGCCGCCGGAGCGTTCCTTTTCCACAGCGTGAAAGCCTTCATTGAGAAAATCAGGGAAGCCGGTAAGGGGCTGTCCGGTGATGGGCATCTTGAATTTGAACAGGATGCGTCTTTCGCCTTCAGTGTTCCGTTTGGGCGACCAGTTCTCCAGTGTGACCTGGCGCTTTTTGCCGGGGAAAAATGAATTGCGTGGATCCGCCGGCGCTTTGCCGTTGGCTCTAGTCATGCTTCTGTCCTCTCTTTCTCCGAATTAAAATGTCTGCGTACGTCGATCAGGAAATCGCGGCAGGTATCGTAATGACGCCAGTAGGCCTGAAGCGCATACTCGGTCCATTCCTGTAAATCCTTGCCGTAGCCATGCGATATTCCGTCTAGCTCCCGCATCAGGTGTGCCCGCTGAAGCTTGATGGAGCACTTCTTACAAAATGGCGAACTAGGCCATTTCTCTTGCTGGCAGGCCGCGCAGACTACACCCTCGTATTCGCGTTCGAAGTCTTCGAGGGCGAGTTGTGCGGCTTCGTTCAGATTCTGCCTTTCAGCGCGATCGCGGTATTGGCCCACTGTTTGGCATCGCGCACCAAACGCAGGGCGTGGCTGCGGTCGGCGCAGGGAGGGCAGCTATTCATGATGGCTTCGTACAGAACGGCCGCAGCAGCGTTGACGCGCGTGTATTGTGCCTGCTGGACCTCGTCCGGTTTGTGATAGGTGAATAGGTCGGTGATGCTGGAATCGCTGGCTTCAGTTTGTGACATTGTTTCTCCTTTTAGAAGTCTGGGTCGTCTTCGACCGCTGGCACCGGCGCCGCTGCTGTCTTCCTGCCGGCATGCGCGCGGTTGACCGTGGCTTTCATGGCTGAATAGCTTTCCAGTCGATGGCTGATGTCCTGGGCGGCAATGCCGTTGTGGAAGTGGTCAGCCAGTTCGCGCAGCTTCACCAGGAAGAAATCAAATTCATCCGGAGTCAGCTTCCCTTTCACGTGGTTGCATGGCTCGCATACGGGATCGATGTTTGGCAGGCCCGGAGATCCGGCGCGCGAGATGGGGACGCCGTGGTCAAGCTGGCAGTTGTAAACGTCGATGGGGCGGCGGCAGTAGCGGCAGAGGATGGCGTTGTTCTCGCCGCCGAATTTGTCCAGCAGCCATGCGGTGAACTGCTTTTTGTCGAAGGGGAGCAGGTAGCCGTGGCGAATGACGCGGCCGGTCTTGCTGCTGGTTTTGCCGCGGGCACGGCCTTGCTGGGATCGGAAGAGGTCGTCGCGGCGCTTGGCGAATCTGGGCGAGAGGTTAAGCATCAGTAGTCTTCCTCGTTTCTGCTGTAGCTCCTGAGTCCAAGCGGACGGGCTGGCGTGCCGTCGACCGAAGGCAGCAGATCGCGCACGGTCTCTTCGTCGATCGGCGTAACGCCATAGATGGAAGCGCGGCCAAGATAACGAGTGAATCCTTTGCGCACGACCTTTTTATCTTTCAGCAGATCGGGAACGTCGACGCGGACCATGCCGGGAAACTCAGGCGGGTCAACCGTCATTTTGCCGACAACGCGCTGGTGGCCGAATAGTTCAATCAGGGCCCAGGCGGTGAGTTTTTCTTCGGCTGGCGCGAGCGGATCGATCAGACTAAGTTGGTCGGTTTCAGGCACCGGCAACCTCCTTGAACATGCAGCGGAAACGTTTCATGTCGACGCGCAGGCCGATGAACTCCACGCCCTGCTGTTCCAGGCGCAGCCTCTGTTCCTGCCCGAGAATCCCCGGCCGCAGGATCTTGCCGTCAGCGCCGACCACGCGCTCCCAGGGAAGATCAGGCGACTTATTCAGCGCAGCGCCCACAACGCGAGCACAGAGCGGGAAGCCGGCGACGTAGGCCACATCGCCGTATGTCATCACCTTGCCTTTGGGGATGCGGCGAATAACTTCGATCATCTTGGCGGTGGGGGTCATGCGCTCACTCTCAGTCCTGAAATGCTTCTTTGGCGAACTGCGGATCAACACGCGCCCTGAGTGCAGCTTTTATTCCGGTGCTCACGTTGGCGATCGCGCTGCGAATTGCCTCTGGGCTGGCTTGGGTGATGATTTCATCCAGAACGCGGGCGGTTTCTATGCAGTTTGCGCATCGATGGGATTTTCCAGCGCTCCGCCTTCGGTGCCAACTCTCCGCCTGCGCTGTCAATTTCAGGGAGCGCGAGCGGTTGTAATCGTGCGTTAAATGGCCTTTGTCGCACAGAGTTTTTACGTGCTTGTGAACCGTGGCGAGCGAACTTAACCCTAGTGCTTTGCCGATTTCATCATGGCTTGGGCTGTAGCCTTTTTCGATCATGAAATCGGCGATGAAGGCGAACACGCTGTACTGTCGAGCGGTCAATGTCTGCATGGTTTACTTCGTCCTCTTGATCTCCAGCACGTTGCCGCGCTGATGTGATTCCACCTGGTACAAAAGCTTGTTGCGGCAGTAAAGCGTCAGAGCGTTGCGCGCGCACGTGGCCGAGTACTTGCCCGGGAACGTTGCGGTGAACGTGTCGCCCGCCTTCAGCCGCGACAGTTCTTCCTGCAGCACGGCATAGTGCGCCGTTGAGCCCGCTGCGTACCTTCCCGGATTGACCTGTCCGTAATAGACCGTCGCCATAATTCGCCCTTACGCTCCGAGCGCTCTCTGCCTGCCTGCCGGTGTGGTTGCGGAACGCGTTGACGGAAAGCGGCCGGCGAGCTGGCGGTTTGGATCCCACTCGGCTGGACTGAGTCTCAGTTCGGCAATGGTGCGGCTGAGGGTGTTGCGATGCATGCCCAGTTCGCGGGCGGCCTTGCTTTGGTTGCCGCGGTTCTCTCTGAGTACGTGCGCGACGAAGCGCTTCTTGGCTTCACGTACAAATTCGCTATATAAAATGCCGCACGAATAGCTCTGCGCGATGACCTGCGCTAATTGTTCTTTGGTGGACGGCTGGCTGCTTTCCATTGTGTCTCCTCGTTGGCTGGTTAAAGTGGGGCCGCGAAACTCGCCAAAGTACGGGCTCCAAATTGAAGTGGATGAATACTTCGCTGTTTGTCGTTCGTCTTACATTTTTCACCGTGCCTTTCTGCCATCTCCCCGTGATGGCCGTTCTACAAAATCCAGTCTGCCGCTCTGACCTGGCCGCCGTTGGTTTCAATCAGGTCATTGCTGCGCAGGAAACGGATGTTCTCCTCGAATCCGCGGGCGCGCACGGTCGTATCGAAACGAGCCGCTACGTGCTCAATCGCTTCTTCTCTCTGGCTTTCAATCAGGTAGCGGAGGATGTCAGCCTGTGAACCGGAGAGCATTTGCGTGATCTTGGCGCGCAGGATTTCTCCTGATAGTGGCGAGGGGCGACCACTTATCGCTTCCCCCTCTGCTGTGGCCCTAACTGATTCACCATCAGGCTTTGTGACGAATCCGCCTTTGGTTAGCGAGCGCATATTTTCTTCAAAGCCGCGGGCGCGAACCGTGGTCCCCATAGAAGCAGCCAGCCATGACAGGCGAACAGACGAACGGCCGCAGGCCGTAAACTCGGCCAGACGTTGCAGTATCTGGCGCTGCGGTCCGCTGAGCGATTCACCGCCGTGGCCATTGCTGGAGCCGATGTTGGTGATCGCCGGTCTGCGCCCATTCCGGTCTTGGATGTCGACCTGGGTACGCGACATGGTGGGATCGGTGCGGATTGCTATGCCGCCGACTTTCGCAGACGGTGGCGATACGACCAGGACATCGGCCGGCCATGGAAAAGAAATGTCTTTGAATGCCTTCCCTATCGTCTCGACCACTTCAACATAGCGGTTATTGAGTTGCCGCTTGAACACGTCAATGGCAAAGCGCCAATCCTTGTCGCGTTCTTCGATGGCCGTTTGTATCCGCTTCAGAATGGCCTGCTCGCTATGATCCGGCTTACCTTGCGCGGTCTGCTGCTCAATGACGACGCGCTTCAAGCGGACTACCTCAGCCTTCAGCGCAGCAGGATCGTTCTCCTTCGCTTCCTCAATCACCTTGGCCAGCTTGCTCTTGACCACTTCGAGATCGACCGTCGACCATCCGCTGTCACTGACTTTGTTCTGAAGCTGTGCCGGCGCGAAGGAATCGAACGTCTCAAACATCGGGAACTGGATGCGCTGCGGGCCGAAGCCAATTTCAGGCGACCATACCCAGCCCTCGCCGCGCGCCATCCCGGCGACAGTGTTCAGTACTTCGGTTCCGGTAGCTTTGTCGCCGCATCCGTCAATCCAGTCTTTCAGCGCGTTGCGGTCGGCTGCGTGGGTGACACGCATCGCGATCAGCGTCTCGCACGATGTCAGCGTGTCGTTGTGGACCTTCTGTGGCCGCTGCGAATCGAGCAGGAACGTCATGCCCAGGCCGCGGCCTTCGCTCAATAGCCGGTTCGTCCAATGCAGCACCTTTCCGGCTTTAGGGTCCAGCACCTTGCCCTTGGGCGCATAGTTGTGGCATTCGGAGATGACGACGAACAGTTCGCCTTCGTTCTTGTTGAACAGCGTGGAAGCGAAATCAATCCAGAAGTCGGTGACCTGGCTGGGCATCCAGCCACGAAAGCCGATGATGCACGGCCGGTTGCCGCTGGCAATCAGTTCAGCTACCTGCTTGCCCGACTGCGCGTTGATGGGAACATCCTGCGCTTTGGGCTCACGGAAATCACCAAACGCGACCACGGGGAAGCCTGCGCTCTTGCCGTCGGCTGAGGACTTCAATCCCCACCAGTCGCCTTTGATGTCGACAATGCAGACGCGCTTCTTGTGGCGCAGCAGGTGTTCGACAATGTGGCGCAGCGCGGATGATTTGCCGGCGCCAGTCTTGCCAAGGGCGATTAAGTGCTGCAAGAGGACTTTTTCGGGGAAGCAAAGTTTCACTGTGTTTCCTCCATGGGGAATGACATTTGGCGCAGACCGTCTACGCAGTTCTGATTTAGCCAGATCACTTCCGTGCGCTTGCGCGCTCCGTCGGCCAAATGTTGGCGTTCAATGCGCTTCCAATTTGGGTACAGTTCTTTGTCGTAGAGGTCGCAGGGATAGCCGGAGATGATGACCATGCCTTTGACGGAGTGCAGCAGTGTTGCCAGTTCGCGATGCTGGTCGTCGGTCAATTCATGGCGATGGCCACGGTGGCCGTTTCCGTCGAACCGTCGAGTTGTGTGGACGTAAGGGGGATCGACGTAATGGAGGGTTTCAGGGCTATCGTGCTTCGTGATAATCCTGATAGCGTCTCGGTTTTCAATGATCACGCCGCGCAGCCGATCAATGAGGTTCGGCAGGGCGCCAGGCCAGTTGCGCCAGTCCTGGGCAGGAATTGCGTGCCGATTCTTTTTGGAATAGTCGCGGAAGCCGGTCCGTTGCGGGGTTAGGTCGCGAGTAATCCTGGTCAGGTTTCCACCGAAGCCTGCATAACTCCGGAGCACCGTGCGCCGCGCCTGCTCCAGCGGCCGGCATGACGGCCTAAAGCTCGCGTTGAATTCTTCCCTCGCGTAAGGGGTCAGTTCGATTGCTCGGATCAGCTTTGGTCCCTGGTCGCGGACAACGCGGAATAGGTTAACGATTTCAAGATCAAGATCGTTGTAAATTTCCGCGTAACTGCGTTCCTTGGAGATCAACACACTCCCGCCGCCACCAAAAGACTCAACGTAAATCTGGTGTTTCGGAAAGTGCGAAATGATCCACGGTGCCAGTTTCCACTTGCCTCCGTGATAACGCAGAACCGGCCGCGTGATTCGAGATGTGCTCATCGCGGTCAAGCTGCTTCCTCCGCTTGCCCTGGCCGCTGAAACAACATCTCCATCACGCCGCGCAGTTCTTTCCAGTGCGCTTCCTTTTCTGCGCTATCCTCTGGCGCGTCGATCGCGGCTTTGATCAGACAGAGCGCATACTCTCCGAACTGGCGCTGCACGCTTCGTACTGCCGGATCGCTGGGAATCTGTCCATTCGCTTTGAATCGCGCAACCTCTCGCTTCCAGCCGGCGCAAGCGTGCATCCTGCAGGTGAGCTCGCCGCCGACCGGCACAAACCGCCGATTGATCAGGCTGATATCGGTGGTCTGCCAGTCAAAGCCGTGATGGCAATAGAACGGGATACCGCTCACGGCGCACACCAGAGCACGCAGCCGATTGTATGGCTCGCTATTGGCTTCGGCGCCGTTGCGGAATGCGCAGGTATCGCAGGGATTCATGACAGCAACCCTCTCTCTTTCATGGCGGCTTTCATCTGGTCGCGCCGGATGACTTTTTCTTCGTCGGTCATCTCGCGTCTCTCCGGCATTTTCTTGCCGATGTCATCGAGTCCTGGCAATTCCTTTGCCAGCTTGCCCATGATCGCGGCGGCTTCCTCATTGGTCGGCGGCAGTTGCTTCACTTCCGGCTTAAACTCCTGGCCGCCATACACCGTGCGTTCGCAATAGCAGTTCTGTACCCTTTGCGCTTTTTTCCCAAGGTGGATCTTGCTGTCGACCAGGACCTTACGGAATCCGGTTCCTGAGCAGTCCCGGCATTTCGGATCAAACACCTTGCGCGGCCGGTCTGTAGCTTGCGGCGCGTTGTTTTCAATCTCGCCGGGTGTCGGCTTGAACCTGCCGCGTTCCGATTTCATGTACCCACGCAGTCCTTCGAGCATTTGCATTGGGCTAAGTTCCTTTAGGCTTTCCCGCCAGAACTTCACCGTCGGCGACGGAACGCTCCTCCCGCCCGCTTCGATCAGCAGTTCCAGGTTGTACTGTTCCGCCATCAGGAACATGAACTCGTTGAACGCCTGTTCCCACGCTGCTGCGTACAAGGGCCTCCACGTTTCGACTTGCTCGCCCTGCTGCTGCTGTTTTTGTATGGTTTCCGTTCCCATTTCCTCGTCCTATCTCGCGGTTGTATCTGTCCTTGGGCCCCTGAAAATACGTTGGTAGTCGCGGCAGGAAATAGACAGGCAATTCCGACCGCGGGAACCCCTCGGTCGCGTAAAGGTGCATCACGCACTGCGCGTAGCTGGTATCCGGCCAGTTGGCGGTTTTCTCAAGCATGCGCTTCAATTGCGCACCATCGTCCGGTCCCCACGGACATTTACCGGCGCCGGGGTTGTGTTCCTCCCATGCGGCCATCAGCATGTGCTCAATGCGCTTGTGTTTGGTTTCGCCCGTGGCGTCAGTTACACGTTTTGGACTTGGAGCGGCCCTGCGAGTTTTACGAGCAGAAGGTTTTGGTTCTTCTACTGCAGTAGAAGATGAAGTAGCAATAGCAATAGAAGTAGAAGAAGAAGGGTTGCTTTTTGGTTCAACCGGAACGGTAGCATGGGGTTGAGCTTGGGTAGGCGTTTGGTTGACACCTATCTGCTTTTGTTTTCTGTGATTTGCCGATGTAGTCCCGCCTTTCTTGCCTGTCATTTTATTTTTTTCCTGCTTCTTTCTTTCCTCGACCAGACGCGGGTTGTAAATCAACTTGCCCCGCACTTTGAATTGTTCAAGCACGAGTCTGTGGTTGTTTTCCCAGGTCTCATCGTCCAGTTCGCCGGCCAGGGAACGGATCAATTCCGGCTCGTTCCGAAGGTGGCCGATAGGGGTGTTGTCCCATGCCTCGGCAAGGAGCTGAATGTAGTACCCGCGTTGTGTCGGATTCATCACGCGAATGGCTTTCGAACTGATCCAGTCCTTTGCGTAGAACTGGAATGCCGGCGGTTTGCCAGATTTAACCAATGCTCTACACGGCCTCCACGGTTGGGTTGACCACGCGCACATTAACGGCGGCGAGCCCTTTTTCTGCCGTAACGATGTTGAAATCCACGGTCTGGCCCGTGGTAAGGCTGACGAACCCCTTGCCGACAATCTGGCTGAAGTGGACATACACGTCGCCGTTTTCCGGGTTGTCGGGCGTGATGAAGCCATAGCCCTTGTTGGCGTTGAACCACTTCACCCGTCCGCGGCTGATTTCCATTTCCGGCATAGGCTGCGTGGGCTTGTTGGTGCGGCACGACCGGCAGCGCTTGGGCTGGTGCTTCAAGCCTTTTTCGGCGAAGTGCTGCTGCTCGGCTGCGGTCCACATGAACTCGCGATGGCACTCCCGGCAAGGGATGGTGACATCCTGAAAGGCAATCTTTTGTTGTGTGGAAATCATTTGGATGGCTCCTGATGATGAAGGTACGGCTTGATATTTTCTGCTTTTCGCTTCATCCGTAAGGCCACGCCATCTCCGTTTACATCCCGATTTTGCAGAAGCATATTGATCGCAACTTGGACATCTGCTATCTCGCGTTCCAGGTCATGTCGGTTCGTCTGCCCGGTAATGATGGAGGGGTTACATGACTCGTAGCCAAACCGGATGATCTTGCCGATGGTCTGTTGCACTTCGCCCATTTCTTCCGAGAGGATCGCAAGGCGTTCAAGTTCCGCGTTGGTAAGGTCGTTACTGATTTTCACTGCGGCATCTCCTCACAAACGGTTTCATTGACGTAGTACTTGTATTCGGCGGCAACGCCGGTGTGCCCCTGACTGTCTTTGGCCAGGTCGTACAGTTTTACGTCGGGCGGCAGCGCCACTGGTGCATGGTCACCGGCGACGAGCACGATGGCCTGGTCAAGTTTTGACTCGAGCAGCGTCTCGGCCAGCGTGGACCGCAACTCCGGCAACAGAACATCCGAGCGATCGATCACAATGAAGTTCACGCCGGTAGCTTCGGCCAGGGCGATCTGGAACGCGATGGAGAAACGGAAGGACTCGGACTCGGAGAGTTGGCGCGGGCTCAGTATCTGCGAAGAATTGATTTTCCCGTCGCGCACTTCCGTCAGTTCAACGTGGTACGGCTCAAGCGTGAAATCACAATTGAAGCCGAGGCGTTCAAGCGAGTCGTTCAGTTTGCGGTGAAAGTCATGGATGCGGGCGCCCACCAACTGCGCGCGGATAGGACCGCCGGGCCCGAAGGCGTTGATGATCTTCTCTGCCGCCAGAACGCGGTTGGCCAATTCCTGTTTTTTGGCGACGGTCTGGTCGTATTGCTGCTTCGCTCCGGCCAGACGCTGTACCTCAGCCAGCACTTCCCCGCCATCGGCGATGCGCAGGTCCAGGGCGGCAAGCTTCTGCGTGAGGTCGCTGACGTCGCAGGTTTCCGGCAGGTCTTTCAGTTCCTTGAGTGCGCGCTCAGCCGATCCGGTGGCAACGACTGCTTTCTTGTGCGCGGCAATCTTCTGGTCTGCCGTGGCCGGGTCGCCCAGTTTGGTGAGACGCGCCTGGGCTTCTTCGCGCAGGCCTTCAGCGGTCTTGATGGCCAATTCCAGTTCGTCGACTTTGGCGGTGATATCGTCTTTGACCAGCGCGCGGCCGCAGGCATGGCAGGAATCGGGCGCGTCTTTCATCTGCTTTACCAGGTCGCGGTCAGCGGTGATGCGCCGGGTAAGATTATCGATTTCCGTCTGGATCTCGGCGGCCTTGAGCTTTCTGCCGGCGGTCTTCTGTAGCTTGTCCACTTCGCCGTCTTCGAGGATGGCGTCTTTGAATGCGTCAAGCTGGCGCTGCGCTTCGGATAGCCTGATGCGGTCAGCGGCGTGGCTGGCCTGGCGCTTCTCTCTGGATTGAAGCAGTCCATCGCGCTCTTTGTTGAGGTCGGCGAGCTGCTTCTTTACGAGGGCGGGGTCGGGTGCGTCGGCAGGGACCTCCGTGGCGGTGAGTTCGCCCAGAGCTTTGATCTGGCGATTGAGATCGGTGCGGAGATCGTAATAAATCTTGTGGATGGAATCGGCGGTTGCGGCATCAGGCACCTCAAGGCAAAGGCGGGAGCGGGCCTCCAATTCCAGCAGTTTGCGCATAGGCTTAACAATTTCGTCCGGCACGACTACCGGCTTGCTGGCCAGCGCCGACGTGAGCAGGTTCTTCTGCTCTTTCTCCGACAGCGACAGGAAGCGTCCCGAGTTGAGAACGGCCTGCAGGACCGGCAGCGGCGCGATGTGTTCCGCAACGCATGCCCGTCCGCGGTCGCCCAGATAGCGCGTCCAATGGTCGCCTTCCTTCCAGTTGATCTCAAACTGGTTGGTGCCGCCGATGCGCTGGATGCAGATGGATGCCAGATCGTCGGCAAGGCGTGCCTGAACCGCCATCTCCGGATTGCGCATTCCCGTTCCATGCGAAACCAGCAGGTCGGCGCCGCGGCCGCCGGCGTCAGTCTGGCGCGTGGTTCCTGTAAACAGAAATTCCAGCGCATCCTGGATTGAGGATTTCCCGGCGCCGTTCACGCCCCTAAAGATGGTCACGCGATCGAGGTCAAACTCAGTGGCGCGATGGGAACGAAAGTTGGTGAGAGATAGGCGGTTGATTTTCATGGTGTGACCTCTGGCGTTTCTTGATTTGCAATTTCCAGCAACACATCGGCATGGCAGGGTTGATCAAGTGGGCACCAGCAGGCTAGGTTTTTGCCGCTAAGCTCGCGCCTTATCTCTGTGCCAACGGTGAGCATGGAAATCCTGTAAGCGAGCACTGCGTTTTCCCGTTTGTTTGGCGTAGGTTCATCCATGTCCGCGATGTTGTATGGATTGCCCCACTTTGTCGGTCTGCCAACATAGACCGTGTCCGGCGGCATCTTCCAGCCCTTCGTACGCTTACGCTGAATCCTTTGCGGCCTCATAAAACCCCTGCTTTCATGCGTTGCTCGGTGCGGTACTCTCTGGCCCTGGTGCACGAACTGAAATGTGTTTCCAGCGTCTGCGCCTCCAGAAAGATCATGTGCGCTGACGGCGACTCCCATACCGATATCGGGTCGCCGCAGGCAGGACAGGAAGACAGTTCGAAGAACCTGTATCCCCGCTCCCGCCAATACGCTTCTGTTTTTGGTTCTTGCATCAGGCCGGTTCTCCGGACACCTTGACGTTTCTTAGCTCGCTCGGTGGAACGTAGGGCCGCTCATGTACGGGTGGCCTCACCTGAGACAGTTCGAGCGCTTCGGCAAATGGGACGCCTTGCGCGCATAGTTCCTGCATGTAGACAACGTCGGGCGAGTAAAAGATCATCAGCCTCTGCGCGCCTTCCGTCGGCACGTCAATAGGCATGTTCTTTTTGATCCGATCAATGTTCCCTGGCTCAATTACGAGCATCAGCAGATCGCCTGACTTCGCACGAATCATCTATTGCTCCTCCTGCGGCGCGGTCCATCTGTGGCCGGTTAAAATCAAAACCACCGTCACGCCGGAAACTACGCCGGCCAGAAACACTGCGAAGATCACAGCGGCGGTCATGCTGCGTCGTCGTCCTCGCTGCCTTTCAGCGAGAACTGCGTGTACTGTTCGACGATCTTTACGCCTTCAACCTCAGTCGCCAGTTCCGCGCGTTTCTTGGCTTTCAGCAATGGCTTCAACTCGGTGGCGCCGATCTTTAATTTCGCGGTGATGTCCTCGCCGGTGCGCTTGGTCCAGGCGATCAGCGTTTCCAGTACCGGGATGAGCGGGAACGTCGTGCGTTCCTTCAACTCGAACTCGCGCGAGTAGGTATGCCCATTGGCATCGCTATAGCTGACTGGCCCCTCGACGCTGACATGCGTCTTTAGCAGGCCCGAGACGCGCTTGATTCTGGCCTTCAGGAAAACTTCTTCCTTCAGTAAATCTTCCGGAGTGGAAACCGCGTAATCATTGATCTCGCGGTTCGGGCAGGTGGTCATCAGAAGCGGGCAATAAATGCACGCCTCGCCGGGAATTGCCGGAGCTACCTCTCCGCGCTCCGTCAGCGCGTGAAGGGCTAACTGGCGATCCCGGTCCCGCGCAACCCGTCCCTTCAAATGCGAAATCTGGTCGCGGGTGTATTCGGCCTTGCGCTTCGCCGAGCCATACCGGACGAAATGGAGCTCGAAGACCACGCGCTCCACAAACGGATAATGGATCATCACCAGCAGCGAGTAGAGACGGCCCTGCGGCGTGTCCGCGTCGAATATCTGGAAGGTAGTTTTGTAATCCGGGATCCTGGCTTCGGCGCCGTTGATTAAAACCAAGTCCGGCTTGCCTTCATAGGCCGCGAACTTCGGGATCTCCACTGGCTCAAAGTCGTCGCCCAGATAAAGGCGCTGCTCAATATGCAGAACCGACTCAGGATCTATTTCGAATTCATCCCGCGAGTTGGTGAGGAGTTGATAAGCATCCTCGCTGATGGCATTGTCATTGAGCAGTTCGTCCAGCTTGGCCGGGTCTTTGCGCTGGCGTGTGGCGACCAGGTGAACAACGTAATCCGCTCGAACATCATGGAATTCGCGTCCACGGATGGCAAACGGATTATCCGATTCCTGAAGCCCTTCAATCACCCGCTTCTGGTAAAGATGCGGGCACCCCATAAGATTCAGGCGTGACTGGCTGAGTGGCGGGGCTATGCTGCTGTTTGCTTGCGTCGGCATTTTGACCTCTCGCATGCCCTGCACTCCCGTGTGCCAGGGCGATCAATTCGTGTCTTTGTGTTTTCCGGGGTGAACTCATGTCCATGTTTGCAATGAGTTTTATTGAAGTTTGCGGCTAGCGGATTGCGGCTACGCCTGGTGTTCACTACTGGAAGTACAGCCTCTAAATGGGAGGGGATCAGCTTCTTCTTAGGGCGTGGAGGATAGTCGCCACGCTTGCCGGTGCGAAGGTTGTGAAAGCGGTAGTTGGTGGGAAAAAGATCGAGCATGCCATTGACGCGAAAGTGGTATCCGGCATTCACGTTGACGATGGAGTAGCTCTTAAACAGGGCTTCCAGTCCGGCAATGCCGGCTTCGCGTCGGGTGATGCGTTCGCGTTTGACGTGCTCGGGTGATGACATGGTGATTAAGCGGCTATCGGGCCGTCGTCGTTATCGTCGTCTTCCTGTTCGTAAGGTGGGCCGTCAAATACTCCGGACTGCCGCTGTAGGTCGTCGATGTATGGGTCGGTGAACATATGAGCTACTCCAATCTTGCTTCTGCGGGTGGGCCTTGATACCCACTGCTGAAATTACCGACGCGACTCTTGGCGTCTGCACTTAGCTAATTACTTTGCTGACTGGTAACCTGAGCCTTCACGTACTCAGCCCCTTCGATTGCTGTAGCGTGTCCATCCACGCCGCCGCAGAAATTTGTTAAAACTTGAATCTTCCCTTGCCGCCATTCGCGGCGGACTGTTTTGGCTGTGTCTCTTCTTTGCTGATAAACAAATCGTCTTGCGGTCCAGCGGCAGGACGGGAATCGCCAGAGCAGGTGGCCGCTCCCGTCCCCTGATGCGCTGGCTGCTGGCCATGGTTGGGGGCAGCAGATCCGTTCCCCTCGGGCGTAGCGGGTTCCGCTGATGTAGCGGTCTCCGCTGGCTGCGCGGGAGATTCATCGGGCTTTTGGCAGTTCTTCTTTTCGTGCGCTTCCTTGAGCCCTTTGGCGTAGTTGTCCAGGTTGCGCATCTGCTTTTGCAGCAGAGCCGGCCATTGCTGGACCGGAATACGTTCATCGGTCAGCACAAGCTTGATGGTCTTTAGCGCGGCGAGACATCCAGCGAGGTCCGCATCGTTCGCGCTCAGGATGGCCATGCGGTTCGCGGCGTTCACTCCGACCGACGTGAGCAGAGCGTCAATCTCATTCTTCAGCGTTTCTTTGGCAGGATCGATCTGCGGCAGGGTCGAGGCCTCAATGGTGGGCGCGTCCTGCATTTCCTCGCCGATGTTCAATCCGCGCAGGGCGTCGGCAAATTTGTCACGGATGGCCCAGCCGCGGGCGCGCATCTGCAACATGCGGTCGGGATAATTCGTCCACGGTCCCTGCTTGCCCCAGAGCTGCGCTTTCTTGGCATCGGCCACGGAGAACCGCGCGATGTGCGGATCATGGCCTCTACGCTTCACTTCACAGATGGCGGTCTTGTTCTCGTTGGCGCCTTCAAAGGTTTCCTTGATATTTTCAAAGTCGCGGTGCGCCATCACAATCGCCAGAGCGGCATCGCCCCAGATGGATGGACGTCCATTGATCACGGCGATATTTTGAATTGCCGCCATGGGCGCCAGTCCGACTTCGCAGCCCATCTGCAGGGCGATCAGTACGTTGGCTGGCTTGCCTTTGAAGTCTTTCGGCGCGAGGTCGCTATCGGCCAGCAGTTTGGAGAAGCGCATGGCTTCATCGAAATTGCGCGGGGCTAGGTTGAGGATGCTGCTACGCTCCGGCGCGATTGCGACGGGCTGCGGTGGAACGGTTGCGAGTGCTGATACTTTTTCTGCCATATATCACCTTCCGGATAAATCGGGATTTGCTATTTGCCCAAGCTTAGGAAGCCGCGCCTGATTCCGGCGCGCAGTTTCAGGTTCTCGTGCGCGATCATCTGCCCAGTGATAGCCGTCATGCGCGCCATCTCGCGCAGATCGGCGGCGCCGCTATCTATGTCGGCAAGAGCCGCCGCGTGGAAATTACTCAGGTCATGGGACGTTTTTACGCCGCGCTGAGTGATGGCGAAGGTGCGACGTTTTGCACGTGCTACCGGTTTAATAGTCTGATTTTCTTCAGTACCATTTCTCTTAGGCGTTTTGCGCTTAGTAGACATTTCGCATTTCTCCTTTGTTGTTTTGTTAAATTGCTAACGAGCAGCAAATTTGGCTTGCTGGGCACTCCGAACAATGTTGCAGCTATCCCTGCACAACTTCCGCAAGCTATACTCTTCGTCCATCGAAGGCCGCCGCATGCACACTTGGTTCTGTACTTGGTTCTGTCGTAATGCGGATGGCGCAGCCTAAATCGAATTTTGGTGGCTCTCTGCTTCTCTCTGGCTTGCGGCGCGCTCCTGTATCGCTTTCTTTGTGCCCTCACCTTTTCCGGATTCATTCGGGAATACTTTTTCCTCCACGCATTAAATTGCTTTCGGAGGTATTTTTTGTTCTTCTCTGTCCACCGCTGCCGAGTCTCCTTCGCCTTATCTGGGTTGGCTTTTCGCCATTCGCTGGTTTGTTTTACGTGTTTGGCTCGGCGCTTTTCTTCGAGTGTCACTCAACCACCTTCATTTCGTGCCAGTCGTAAGCGAACTCTTGACCACAGTTGAGGCAGCACACATAAGTTCCGGTAATCATTGCTGCCTCCGTTCGTCGCTGCCCGGGTCGCGGGGTCTGCGGAAAACTAAAATCTTTGTGCCGGCACCCCAACCACTTCGCCAGCAGCTTTAGGAACATCGCTCGTATGCGGCATCGACCCGCTTCAAGGTAGCCATGAATTCCTTGCGCAACTCTTTCTGTCCTTTCATGCGCTGTCGATATTCAGCGTCATGGAACCTTTTGTTCGGGCGCTCCTCTGAGGAAATTGTTATGTCAATGTGCTGAATCGCTATTCCGATAGCGTCAGCGATTGTCCGGAGTTCGTCGCGGTTCACGATTGCTCCAACCGGGCAACACTTCATTGCGTAACCTCCATCAACATCAGGCTGTAGACGTACACCGCGCCAGCAAAGGAAAGCACGGCCACCAATCGCCAGCGCCACGGCACCGCATCCAGCCACTTCACTGCACAGCCTCACTGATCAACGGCGCGTTCAGGATCCTGCGTTCGTCGTGGGCCGATAGGCATGATTGAATGCGATCAATAAAAGACGCGGGATAGTGGAACGTGCTGGGCGCTTCAGCCTGGGCGGCAAGCCGCCACATGGCCAGAGTTGTGCCGACCGCGGCCAGTTCTTTTTCCACGTGCTCTCTGCCCTCAGCCGTCCATCCGCAAAGGTTGGAGTCATAGTCAATCCAGACCAGCCCCAGGGCTTGCATCTCAAAAAGCGTCAAAGCATAAGCGGTGCAGTCGTGCTGGAAGAAGCTGCGGATCGGCACATAGACATCGCAGGTATCCACGGGACGCGGATCATGCTGCGCGATGCTGCCCATGATGGCCTGCTGCGGGACGGTGAGTTGCCAGGTAAATTCGTTGGGTCCATGCAGCGGGGCAATGCGGTCAGCTTTGTGGGCGCGGAAGAACGGACACGCGGTAGCCTCAGCGCGGGACTTGTGGGCGCAGGGTTTCATTTGGCCACCGCTTTCTTGAGCCATGCCGCGACTTTCTCTTTGCTGCCCCAGCACGGCGACGGCAATTCGTTGTAGACATAGCGGACGAGTACTGGGAGGAACTGAAAATTGAATTCGTCCGCGCGGCACACCGCTTCGCAGAGATCGTTTTCCAGGACTGACTTCAGAAAGCCGCCGGTCTCGACGTGCTCATTGGCGTAGCGATCAAGAGAGGCTTGCAGCAATGGCGGCATTGCAACGCCAGCAAATTCAAATGTTCGGGCTGCACTCATACGCGGCCCCCTGCTTTACGAATGACGGAATTAATCTCGCGCTGCGCTTTTTTGCAGTGGCCTTCGACAAACGTATAGCCAAGCATCGGATCCATGCCGTACTTGGCTTTCATTTGGCCACCGGAGAGACGGCCATGATCAAGCACGATTTCACAGAACTCGGTAAGGGAGCGCAGCACGGCCAGCATGTCAGGCGCTGTGACCAGCGCCTGGGCATTGCCCTTCATGGCAGCGGTTATTTCTAACTCATCTTCGTTGATGAGTATCGCGACAACGGTTCCGTCTGCGGCGATGATGTCAATGGAATTGGCGTTTTGCTCGGTCTTCCACGGCCCGGGCGTGTGCTCAACCTTTGCGGAGTTTCCAACTTGCGGATTGCTGCTCATACATCACCTTCACTTTCCGGTTACTTCTTGAAATAGAGAAATGCGAACCTATCCAGCCCGGCCAATCCAATGCCCAGCAGGACGAGCGCCGCCACGGCATATAGAATTCGCAGGGCCACCACGCCGTAACATTCCCGATCCAATGAGCCGCTGAAGCGCTGTGGGCGATAGAACTGAGTGGCTTCAGCCTCAAGGGAAAAATCGGGACAGTCGGCAGAGGTCGACTGCCCCAGGGATGCGCGTTGCTGCTGCGGGAAAAACTTGTGGTTCATGCTGTCCTCCGGCTGGCCAGGCGCAGGGTCCGGGACTTTCTGCCGTCGCGGGTGACTCTTCCCTTTTCCTGAAGCTGCTGCAGGGTCACCGACGCTGTTTTCTTGGTCACTCCCATCTCGTCCGCCACGTCCTGCACGGAAGGCGGTATGGGACTCATCCGGCGCCGCGCGGCCTTAAAAGCGGCGAGACACCGGGCTTCAGCCGGGGTCAACTTTTCGAGTTGCGAATCTGTTTGCGGCATAGTTCGCCTTGAACTATACATCAACTGTTACGGTTGTAAAGCATTATTCTGTGGAAAACTCAGAAATAATTACTTAGACAGTAACAACTGTGTTGACAACTGGTGACTGTTGGAATAGTGTTTCGAGGTCAACTGGTGCGACGGTTGGCTGCTAGTTGACTGGTAAGTGGCTCAATTACATGGATTTCCACATATATAACGGTGGTAGGGTGGCGGGGACGAAGCCCTGCGAGTCGTTGCGATCGGAGATTGACGCAATGGCCAGGAGGCGGTATCAAAACCCCAAACCGAAGCGTCATGGCAATCAGTGGCGCATTCTGGTGTGGAAAGACGTGTTTGAGAATGGAGACTGGAACCGTAAACGCGTGCCGCACGTCCTGGGCGCCGTAAACGATATCGGCTTCAGGGAAGCTCAGCAGCGGGCCGCAGCCGTGATGGACCCGCTTAACCTGCAACCGCGCAGCCCGGGCGTTGCAGTCACATTCAGGCATTTTGTCGATGATGTTTACAAGAAAATATTTCTGCCGGTGCAGTCGAAGGCTCACGCTGACCGATATGAAGGTATCCTCGAAAACCATCTGCTTCCGGCGTTTGGGGATATAGCACTCTTCGATCTGGCGCGCCCTACCGACATTGAAGTACAGAAATACTTCATCGGCCTCAAAGACAAAAATCTTGCCCATGCCTCTATGAGCAAGATGCTTAGCTGCTTTTCGACCGTGATGCAGTTGGCCGTAGAGCAGTCTTACGTCTCAGTCAATCCTGCGGGAAATGTAGTTTTGCCGCGGGCGAAAGTTGGGAGAGCACCAAAGCCCAATATCACGCCGGAGCAGGCGGCAGCAGTTCTTGAACTCGTAGCTGAGCCTTACGCAACCATGATTTTTGTTGCGGTCAACACGGGCTTACTTCCGAGCGAAATTGCCGCATTGCGCTGGAAGGATATTCTGGAGGACGCCATAGTAATCGACGAGAAATGCTGTCGTGGCGACTGGGGCGCGCCAAAGACCGATGCCCGCAACACGGTCCTGGCGGTGAGCCCTCACGTCATTCAGCGGATCCATCGGTTGAAGGAGTTGAGTGTTGTAATCGGCGGCGGTCGCGGCGGATACCAGACTTTCAAACTGGTCAAGAGGTCAGAACCAGACGATCTGGTGTTCCAGTCGGTAAGAAAAGGCGTTGTCATGCGGGACAACAATATCCTGAGCAGGCACATCAAGCCGGCGGCGCGGAAGCTAGGGATCCCCTTCGTGAACTGGCGTTGTTTTAGAACGTCATTTGCTACGTGGATGAAAAGAGCCGGAATACCGGTGCGGGACGCGCAAGGGCAGATGCGGCATGCGCGGGCCAGTACGACGATTGATATTTACCAACAAACATCGGATGAGCATCAGCGCGATGCCGTTCGTAAACTGGATTCGTTCACGCGGTCCACGACAGTGCAGTGATTATTGGAACCAAATGGAACCAAAACGGAAAATGGATGTCTGTAAGTTATTCAAATATGGTGGCCAGGGACGGAATCGAACCGCCGACGCCAGCCTTTTCAGGGCTGTCACCTGTCGATTTCCCCGCGTTGATTCCATTGGCCTTCATGCTCGCCGCATTGCTCCAAATCGCTAATTAAATTGTGACTAGCCTGTGACGAAACAGGCTTCAACTGCGGCAACTCGGGCGCGTCGTCCCCAAGCAACGCTAACCAGGCAGCCGCGATGGCGCAAAGGCGCAAGCCTAACACAAGCCGGCAATCCGGAAGATCCGTCCCAAGCATTTCCGGTGTCGAATCAGCGATGGAGAGACAGATGATCGAGCGTCAGTTTAAAGAAATCGACGGGAAGCAAATCCCGATCGGCAACGATCCCAACTACGACTACGAAAAAGACTACAGGCGCGCCCGTGCCTTCTCGCAGCAAGAGGTAACCTGCACCAACTGCCACACTGCGATGCTGTGCCAAGGAAGGGCATTCTCACCGCTCTATGGCGCAATAGGCGAGCATTTCAAATGCGCATGCGGCGCTGAATTAACGGTGTACCCGGCAATATGAAATTATCTGAAGAGATGGCTGGGATGGAACTAAGCCGATAACGTGATCGAGGAATCGATGATCGTATATGGCGTTGACTGCAATTGCGCAACGGTAGAGGTTGTGGTTCACGTTCGAGATCGAAAAGGGCGCATATGGGAAGGTAGCAAGCATGTGCGCGTGAAGATGGAACCGCCATCCGCAGAGAGGGTCACACACCGCGCATGAATTGTGACACCGTCATCCCGAAGCTGTTGGCCAGGACTTCCAGCGTGGTGAGGCCGATCTCGATGCGTCCATTTTCGATTTTGGAAATGTATGAGCGGTCGAGGCCGCTTTCGGCAGCGAGATCGGGCTGGCCCCAGCCTCGGCGCCGGCGCAATGCCTGCACCCGGACGCCCAGCCGCACCCTGATGTTCTTGCCTATGATCTTCGATGGTCCGGGCTTCGATGGTCCGGGCTTCGATGGTCCGGGCTTACGCGTTGCCATGCTACAACCATGGACCATCGCGGCATCACGGCGCGTTCATGATCATGCACATGGAACAATAGCGGTTAACTTTGTAAAGCGGATGGCGGTAGATTCCGAAATGGCACCACACATTGTTAAGCAACACAATATTAAGCCAACCCTTATTTATTTGACCAATTCTCAACATAGGACTAGAACATCGCTACCTAAAAATAAAGGCGCAACCAATGCCACAACTTAAACTATATTCGAACCATGGCCGCAATCAGCGGCATGGAGAGCACAATGAAATACGTAGAACGTGCGCTTATCGTTGCCTTTGCCTTACTGACTTCGATTTCAATAAGCGAAAAAGCCATCGCCCTAGCGAAGGCGCAGCCCGCGCACGCAGCGGTGATGTTTTGCTGCGGCAACCCACCACCGTGCCCTGGCATGCCGATGTGCCCGGTCAATTAAACTGTTCTTGCATCGCGAACCGATATAGTTTACAAATTGGGCTGCATCCCCTCTCAGCAACCCCCTTCCGAGGTGCAGCCCAATGCTAGCTTACCTATTTAGCTTCGATGTCTTCCTATGGCTTGCCATCGCGGCAATCCAGTCAGCGCTTTCTATCATGCTATTGAGGCGCGACGCCGGGAAGCGATATCCCGCATTCTGCTTGTTTATCTATTTCTCCGCATTGACCACCTGGTATCTGATGGCCATACCTTCCGGACGACCATGGACATACTTTTGGTCTTATTACGCAATCTCAGTGGTGCAGTGCGTTCTAATGGCGGTGGCGATCGGCGAACTTTATCGCAAGACCTTTGGAAAACGCTGGGCGCGCGTGCCGGCGTGGGTCCCACGAAACATTGGAGCATGGCTGGCCGCCGCCATCAGTTCATGCGCGCTTCTGGCCATTGAGTTACGGCCGCTGGGTCCGGAGAAATACGTCGTGGTCATGGGCGGTCTGGAGGCCGCGCTGGTTTCGGCGCTACTGATCTCACTGGTCATTCTGATCATTTATTCGCGGCATCTGGGAATTGGCTGGAGGCCATGGCCGCAAAGGATCGCTATTGGCTTACTCATATCTTTGAGCGTGAACGGGGCAACCATGTTCATGATCGGTATCACTTCGCGGGAAACCGCGGCGCTCGTTCGACGGACGGGAATGCTGGCCTATTTTGTTTCACTGTTGTGGTGGGGCTGCACCTTGTGGGCCAGGGAGACAGTTCCAGAGAAGGCCACATCAGAGCAGGTAGCAGAGATGGTGGGCGCGCATCGCCAGACACTGGCCGCGGCGGCGCAGTTCACCGAATAACGGCACCAGGTAAAAGGTAGGAAGGAATTCAGTTTACGGGAAGAAAGCATGATGACGCCTGAAACACCACTTCGCACAGATCCTCTTATAGACCCCGATACACCGATTCGGCTGCTCGGAGCTTATCGCCACATAGACTTTCCCACATCGTCCGAGCGGACGCCGGCGTGGGAGCAAGCGCTGAAATTGGCCCAGCACAACCTTGAAGTCACGATCCGTTTTGCCGGAGGCCAGGCCGAAGTGCTGCCACCTGACGGCGAGAAATATGACACCGTGATGCGGGCCAGCCGCGAGGCCGTGGACGCGCTGCTGACGGTGAAAGCAGCCAGGAGCGCTTCGTCGCCGACAGATTTTCACATTCAGGTGGAGAACCTGAAGCGTCAATATGCTAGCATCGTTGGTCACATCCAACACATGCTCTTCATCGATGGCCATAACCGGCCGCTGTTTGGCTTTGTTGAGGAAGTAATGTGAGCGCCGCGGGAGCCATGCCAAAACGAGAACTACCACCGGAAGTATCGGCGCAGGTCCGAGAGATCGTGGAACGTCACACGCGCCAGCTTGAAGCCGATCTGATGTCACTCTTCCGCTTTCATGGGATCGATACCATTGATGGCGTCTGCACGCTGCTGGATGAGCGCGGCGCAGCCATGCATCCTGACGAGTTGGTGAAGCTGCTGAAGAGCGGCGGCCTGGCCATGCCGGCCAGCGGATCAAAAGGCGGTCCTGAAGGCGACGTGAAAAGGTCATTCTCTTACTACACGGCGCGCAAGTTGAGGATTAGAGAATTGAATGGACTGATAGGCCGGGCGGAATGGCCGGATGAAATGTTTGTGGCTACAGACGCCAGTAAGGAGTAACCCATGTCAGCTCAGGGATCAAAGCTGTGGGACGAGAAACCGATTGCCGGCGCGCCGCCGACAGCGGCCAGCGCTGTTCAACAGATCACGATTATGCAGATGTACGTTCTGGTCTGGAAGATCGCTATTGCCAGCTTTCTGTTTGCGCTGCCGTTTCTGCTCATCTGGTATCTGGCAAACCTGAAGTAAACGAGGCAACCCTTTGCCCATTATTGATGAACTCGAAAGCTTTCAAAAGAACATACGCGCAATGCTATGTTGCGACGAATTGAAAAGGCAATTTGATTCAGGAACGTTTTGCGAAGTTGGCGGAATCAGCGGGTGGGCCGTTTGGTGCCAATATGGCGATGAAGGCCCCTACCTGGTTCTGACCGATGTGAAATTCTGTCCGTTTTGCGGCACAAAGCTCCCAGGATTCGAAAAGTCTGTTAAGTAGCCCCTGAATC
>DASYKK010000196.1:0-18853 GCA_035995565.1 Candidatus Angelobacter sp. | reverse complement strand
CGCGCGGTCAGACGCTTCTTGGCATGCTGGGATTCAATGGCCTTTTCGCCGCCGCCCAGGCGAATCTTTTCCTCCTCATTGCGGACTGCGGCCACCAACTCGGCCATGGCGCGCATGTTCTTCTCAAAGCGGGTGGAGGTCGCGTCGATTTTGCTGGGGAGCTTGGGTATCTGATCGGCCATAGAAGTTGGGCAAACTCTTTAGAGTAAATGAGGGGAGAAAGAGCGCGCAAACCGGAGACCCAGCGATGTCGGTGCTCCAAGCGTTGCGATGGATTCCAACCTAGAGACCTAGCATGCTGCGTCTCTACCAATAACCTTCTCTACTCCGTCACCGACCGCAGCGAAATTACTGAAAGAACCTGGTGTAGAAAAAGATCGCCGTAATCGCAAAATTGATGACACTGATGCCAATGCGAATTTGAGACCCACTCAGCCGCAATGTTATGTGAGCTCCCGCATATCCTCCCAATGCCGCCGCCAGCAGCATAATAAGAGTTTCGCGCCAGGCAACGGAGCCAGCCACAGCAAAGCAGAGCACGGCGATAGTGTTGGCAGCGGCCACCAACACAACCTTGATGGCATTCATGGCCCGGATATCGGTGAGCCCCATCACGCTCCAGACCGCCATCATCATGATTCCTACCGCTCCTCCGAAGTAGCCGCCATAGATACCCAGCAGGAATTGAGCTGACAACAGAAATGCCGTGTTCGGTCGCCAGTGTCTTTGCAGCCGTTTCCCGATCCATGGGCCAAAAGCAAACGCCAAGGAGCCGAGCAGCAAAAGCCACGGGATGATCTTGTCAAACGAGGATGTCGGCGTCAGGAGCAACAACAGAGCACCGGCAAACCCACCTGTGAGCGTTGCGGCGAACAGAGCTTTTACCGAGACATTCAGTATGGTTTGGAAATTTCCTCGATATGCCCACGCACTCGTGATGCTGCCCGGATATAAAGCAATCGTGCTGGACATATTGGCCGAGACCGAGGGAATACCCACGTAAATCAGCGCCGGTACGGAAATGAAAGAGCCTCCGCCGGCCATGGCGTTCATGGCGCCGGCCAGCAAGCCCGCGAAAAAGATAATCAAGATTCCGTGCATCAGGAATGGCTATTCTAGACACGAATTTGCTTTATGGACGCATGTTCTTTCCGAAGCGGTTTAGAGGATCCAAAAAGGGTGGAGGCTTTCGACGTGGAGACATAGCATGCTACGTCTCTACCAGGGAATTCAAAAGAAACGAACCGCATGCATGATTGGATCTTCGACGATCGCATCGACCAACCCAATTTTCAACGCTTCTTCGGCCTTCACCATTTCCGCCAGCAGAAACATCTGCATGGCCCGCGGTTTGCCGACCAGCCGCGGCAGGCGTTGCGTTCCGCCCCAGCCGGTCATCACACCCAGACTGGCGCCGCGATGTCCAAAGACGGCATTCGGCGCAGCGATGCGATAGTCGCATGCCAGGGCCAGGTCCATGCCTCCGCCCATGCAGTAGCCGCGGATGGCTGCGACCACAGGAACAGGAAACCGGTCGATGGCCAGCATGAGCGCCTGCCCCGCGCGGGAAAACTCCAATGCCTGCGCAGCCGTGAGCTGGGAGATTTCGTTCAGGTCGGCCCCGGCGGAAAAGAATTTATTATTGCCGGCGATGATAAGGCGCTTGAGACTGCCGTTCTCGGCCTCAGCCTTTAAATCTTCGACAACGCGGTGCAAGGCACTGATGCGGGAGATGCCCAACGTATTCGTGCCGTCGGGCGAGACTAGTTGCAGAACAGCGCGATCGTGGTCCCGCTTTAAGAAGAAATGCTCACTACTTGCCTGGCTTACGATTTCTCCGTGCCTCCGTGGTGGGTGTTGTTCAGTAAAAGTCACTACAGCTCAGAAAGAAGCCGCAGGTCTTGCACACCATTTTGCAGCGGGAATCGCGCATCTGGGTTCCGCAATTGGGGCAATAGCTGGATAAATCAGCCTTTGGTACGGGCCGCGGCTGCGGGACGGAGGCTCTCGGTTCTAGTTTCTCATCGGCCATGATGCAGTTCGCAGTGTAAACCCATTGCGGCCACGGATGCAGCGGAAAAACTCTCCCCGGCAACAGCTCTGGCCGGGATGACATCTCACCATCGCGGGCTCTCTCAATCCCGCGTAAGGACCCCAGACGAGTGAAAGCCGAATGAAAATTACCGTTTTTGGCCTGACGCTGTCGTCCTCGTGGGGCAACGGACACGCTACGCCTTATCGTGCCATTATCCGGGCGCTGGACCGTCTGGGCCACCAGGTTCACTTCTTCGAGAAGGACGTTTCGTACTACCGCTCTCGCCGCGACTTTGATTCCTGCGATTATTGCGAGTTCGCGCTCTACTCAGAGTGGGCGGAGGTCCGTGATCTGGCGCTCTCAACGGCCGCCGATTCTGACGTGGTAATCACCGCGAGCTTTCTGCCGGAGGGCCGACGAATTAACGACGAGGTACTGGACCTGGGCCGTCCTCTACACGTTTTTTACGATCTCGACACGCCGGTAACCCTCAGCGGCCTGCGCCGGTGCGAAGTCGAATATCTCGACGCCGGCCAGATCGCGGCATTTGATCTGGTGCTTTCATTTACAGGAGGAAAGGCGCTCGCGGCGCTGGAAGACGAATATCACGCCCGCGTGGTAAGAACTCTTTACGGTTGCGTCGATCCCGACGATTACCATCGCGTTGCCCCGAACGCGCAATTCCAATGCGATCTCAGTTACATGGGAACATATTCGGCAGACCGCCAAGCCAAGGTCGATGCACTTTTGCTGGAGCCTTCGCGACGCCATCCCGAGAAGCAGTTTCTGCTGGCGGGGTCATTGTATCCCTGGAATTGGGAATGGCCGGGAAACGTCCGCCGCATGGAGCACGTAGCACCTGCGGACCACTCGCGTTTCTACTCATCTTCACGCCTAACGCTCAATATCACCCGCGGTGAAATGGCGGCCAACGGCTGGTGCCCTTCGGGACGCTTCTTTGAAGCCGCGGCCTGCGGCACGCCCCTGATTACGGACGCATGGGAGGGGCTGGACTCATTTTTTGATCTGGACAGCGAGGTTCGCATCGTCGCCAGCCCGGAAGACGTTCAAGCCGCACTGACCACAACAGATCAGGAGCTGCAACCCATGGCAGCCCGTGCCCGCCAGCGCACACTCGATGAACATACAGGCGCTGTCCGCGCCCGCCAGCTTCTGCAATATATCGAGGAAGCGCGCTCTGGCGCCCGGGCATTACCAAAGAAAGAGGTAGCACAATGATCGGAATCATACCTGCCGCGGGCGCGGGACAACGTATACAGCCGCTGGGCTGCTCCAAAGAACTGCTGCCTGTGGGCTCACGCATGGTCGGTGGCGCGGAGCGCCCCAAAGCTGTCTCAGAATATCTGGTGGAGCGGATGATTGCCGCCGGCGCCAGCCAGATATGCATGGTCATTTCGGCGGAAAAGACTGACATTGTGAAGTATTACGCGGAGCGCAACTATGCGGCAGAGATCTTTTATGTAGTGCAGCAGCAGCCGCTGGGATTGTGTGACGCTCTCTTTCGCGCCGAGCCATTTGCCCGCCAGCATGACCAGGTCCTGATCGGCCTGCCGGATACTATCTGGTTCCCGGAGAACGCTTACGCGCCGGCACTGGCGCCGGACGGGGCTGAATGCAATCTTGTGCTGTTTCCTGTCAGCAATCCCTCAGTCTTTGACGCGGTGATTTGTGACGATCTGGGTTATGTGCAGGAAGTCCAGGTAAAAAAGCCAAATGCCGGGTCACACTGGATATGGGGCGCAGTGACCGTGCGCGGACAGGCATTTCATCGCTTGAGATTGTTGTGGGAGTCCCGCCACAGAACGGACGAGTACCTGGGAGAACTGCTGAACGCCTTCATTGCCGCCGGGAATCCGGTCCGGGGCAAGTTCACTGGTGAGAGCTATATGGATGTGGGAACGCTGGAGGGCTATCGCAATGCCCAGGATTTCCTGCGGACAAACGCTGCATCACGGCGCGTGGCCTAGCCGCGGACGAAGCTAAGCGCTGGCCTTCAGTATGTCGCGGATGTCCCGGTTGATTTTGGCGCAGTCCCGGCTGGCTTTGTCAATCAATTCAGCCCACTTCTTGGCATTTTCATCCAGGTTGGCCTGGGCCAGCAGGTAAGAAGCCTGCATGATGGTCTCAACGGAGTTGCTGAGATCGTGGGCCAGGGACCTTAACTTGGTGTTGATTTCTGCGGGAATTTTTGCCGCGGACTCGGTCTTTGGTTGAGCGCTCATAGGCCCTTTCCCAATCTGGATTTCTTTCCAGACACAAATCCCAATCGCATGTGTCAGCCCTTATTGGACGCAATTTTCTGCCTGTCCGTTGTCTCTGATAACCAGACTTTACCATGCCCATTAGGCCGTGTCCTAGTTCCCTAACCTGCACTGCTCGGGCTTTATATGTAGTCCCCTAGGGTGAATCATCGTGAAAAGCTTAGAGATTCCGCCGATAGGGGTTAGGGCGAATTGGATTAGAATCCGCTAAATCTAAACACCAGCAGCAAACAATAACTTTTTATTGATAGGGACGATCCGTCGTTTTCCGGGGCGACGCATTCCGGGGGGTATGTGTGCGATTTTTCGGGATTAAGGCCATTCTTTGCGTCGTTCTATTGTCCATTTTTGCTTCGGCAGGGACCGCATTCAAAGCCACCACTACGCTGACGGCCGAGACTTCAAACAACACCAGCGCGGCCGACAGCTTTGCCGCACAAACCAACGGCAATATAGCGGCCACCAATATCAGCAAGGCCCCTATCCGCAGCCTGCTTTATCCCGGATCGACCGCCAAAATTTATGCCCACTTTGTTCCCTGGTTCGGCTTTGGCGACCACATGAAGGTAGGCTACATTTCCAGCGACACCCTTCAAGTGCAAAAACAGGTCAATGACATGCTCAGCCGCGGGCTCGACGGCGCCATTGTCGACTGGTACGGGCGCGGCCAGTCCAGCAAGCACTTTGCCTCGTACGATCTGGCGACCCAGGCTTTCATGCACCAGTCTGAACTTCACCCGGGATTCAATTTTGCCATCATGCATGATGCCGGCGCGCTCAAAACCTGCGCCGCCACGGCCGGCTGTGATGTGACGCAGACGCTCATTGATGACCTGAACTATGCCAACGTGACGTATTCAGGCTCGACGGCCTATTTGCAGAGCACCGGACGGCCCGTGTTTTACTTTTTTGGGCATGAGGCTTACACCATCGACTGGACACGCGTTGCCGCAGGCGTCGCCGGCAATCCAATGTTCATCTTCCGCAACGGCAGCGGCTTCACTCATTCCCAGACCGGCGGGGCCTATTCCTGGGTCGCCCCTGAAACGGTGAGCGCCACCAACCTTATGGCGACGAATTACGTGGATAATTTTTACAAGACGGCGCTTGCTTTCCCCTCACAATATTCCACCGGTTCAGGCTATAAGGGATTTAATGACACGCTGGCGTTGTGGGGTACCAACCGCATTATCGACCACCAATGCGGCCAGACATGGCTAAAGACGATTGCCGAAGCCGGCAAATACTACTCGTCAGTTAAACAGATGCCGGGCATTCAGCTGGTGACATGGAACGATTATGAAGAGGGTTCGGAAATTGAAAGCGGCATCGACAACTGCGTCGCGGTATCTGCTTCCGTGGCCGGCACTGTGGCTTCCTGGAGCATTACAGGACAGATGAATACCGTGGACCATTTCACGGTATTCGCATCGCAGGATGGCGCCAACCTCATGTGGCTGGCTGATCTCCCTACCACAGCAAGCTCTGTTGACCTCGCAACTTTCGGCCTGAATGCCGGCAACTACACTGTTTTCGTCAAGGCCGCAGGTCGGGCATCGATGACCAACAAGATGTCGAGCGGTGTGCAGATCACTCTGCCCAATCAGCCGCCCACGGCGGCGCTGAGCCTAATCAACGGATTGACAAAGAGTTCCGTGACCGGGACTCTAACAGCCCCGGCAACTGTCACTGCCTCTACCGCTGGCTCATCTGATCCGGACGGCAGTATTGTGGCAAGTACGATCAATTTTGGCGACGGCAGCGCGCCCGTAAGCGGCTTCAGCGCTTCCCACACCTACACGGCCGCGGGAACGTATACGATCACCGGGACGGTCACTGACAACTTGGGCGCCACGGCCGGCAAATCGGCATCGATTGTAATTTCCAGCGGCAATCAGCCTCCAACGGCAGTGATTGCGGCTACTCCCAACTCGGCTTATGCGCCTGCGACGATTAGCGTGAGCGCTGCCGGGTCTTCTGATCCCGACGGCACAATTACAACCGCCGTCATGAGCTTTGGCGATGGCACATCGGCCAGCGGTCTCACTGCGTCACACACATTTTCCGCCGCCGGAGTTTACACGCTTACGGCTCAGGTCACTGACAATCTGGGCGCTTCTTCCACCGCCAGCACCAGCGTGACCGTGAAGGCTCCAGAGGTGATCGTGAGCAGCCCTGCCGATGGCGCGTTCCTGCCATCGCAGGTCCACGTTGTGGCCAGCGGATTCTCAGGTTCCACCGTCATTGCCATGCAGATTTATGTAGACTCAGCCATCGTTTATTCCGTGAACTCGGCGATCCTTGACGGCACGGTTGCACTCACAAGCGGACCGCATACGTTAATCGTGAAGGGCTGGGACAGTGCGGGGCGGAACTTTTTTAAACAGCTTGCAGTAACCGTCAACAAGCCGCCGGTCGCGGCGTTGACTCTGAGTTCGCGATCGATTCTGGTGGGCGGATCCGTCACCGCCTCGGCCTCTGGTTCGAGCGATGCTGACGGCACAATTGCCAGCACAATCATTTCCTTTGGCGATGGATCGTCAGCCACGGCTGTCAGCGCGTCGCATCAGTACAAAGTTGCTGGAACGTACACGGTGAAAGCTACGGTCACCGATAATCTGGGAGCTTCGTCCAGCACCAGTTCGACAGTCGTGGTGAAGCCGCCATTTGTGACCATCAGCAACCCGACAACTACTTCCACGACCGCCACCTCTGTGCGCGCTGCAGGAACCGCCACGTCCGGGTACCCCATTGCGGCAACGCAGGTTTATCTGGACGGCGTGCTCAAGTTTCAATCGTCAACGGCAACAGCAGACACAACTCTGCCGGTTACGGTTGGCACACACCAGATCGTGATTCAGGGTTGGGATTCTTCCGGAGGGACGTTCAAATCGGCAGTGAACGTTACGAGAAACTGAGATGCCTCAGCCTTCCCACACAAAGGCGTCAAAGCGGCGGCGCGTTTCAAAACCCAAACGGCGATAGAGATCCACGGCCTTAGCATTTGCTTCCGTCACGGTAAGGCTTAGCCCCAGGAAGTTGCGGGTGCGCAGCTCCTGCGTGCACAGTCCGATCAAAGACTCGCCAATCCTTCGGCCGCGCAGCTCCGGCACCACGCAAACCTGGGTCACGTGACCAACATCGTCCCGGACGCGCGAACAAAGTAGAAGTCCGGCAATCGAGCGCGTGGGCTTGTGCAGTGCTACGAACGATGCATTCGCGTCAAACACGCCACAACCCGGGAAGCGGACAATGTTGTTGAGGAAACGCAAAGATCCGTTCAGGCTGCGGTATTGGTCGTTGATTTCTGAATCAATGTGACCGCGATAGGCCGTAGTAATCACCAAGGCGCCGGGCTGGAAATCCTGCTCACCCCAGCGGCGGAATTCAATATCCGGCAGGGCTGATATTTCCGGCCGCGCGCCGTTCCGCAAAGGGAGAGTCATAAACAAACGCGGATATTGGCGGAAGCCCTCCGCCAGGAAAGGCTCGCTCAGCACGCCTGATTCATGGGGCAGGAGTTGCGCTTCTATGCGTTGTATCCCAGGCGACTGCTGCAACGTGCTGATCACGTGCACGGCCAGCCGGTTTTCCACGGTGTCGCCGGGAATGCGGATGGAGTCGTCGGCGTAAAGATCGCCGATCACGCCCTTGCTGCCTTCATAAACGAAAAATGCGTAGCCGCCAATATGTCCATCTTCGACTGCGGCGTATCCGGGCAGGATCTTGGAATCGATATAGCGCAGAATCATCTCGGCGGAGGGACGGTAGTCCCATGACATCATCTGCGCCCACAACAGCGTTTCCCGCTCCAGCAATGGACGCAGGTTGTGAGAGCTGAAGTGCCTTAGGTCCAAAATCTCCACGCCAAAAGGGTGTGCCCGGTGTGTCTCGATAGGGGTGTGAAGGCCCATGAAAACTTCCCGCTGCCGCCCAGCAGAATAGCATCAATAGCGGCGAGATAAAGTCTAGCTTTCGACCCAGAATTAATCAAAGCCTGTATCTATTATGGAACCAAACCAGTAGGAACCCGCGTCGCCACTTGCCATTATTTTGCGGCGCTTACCTGAAAGAATTCCAGATGCTGGGGCGGAAACGTGCCAATTGACGTCACCTGCCGATTGCCCGCCACGGCCTGCACTGCGCCCAGACTTCCCTCTCTGGCCACCACAATGTGCCTGCCCGAAGGAATGCCGGAAGGCATATCGAGAGGGCCTTCCTGCTCGTAATGGCTGATCGGCTGGTTGCGGTAGAAATCCAGCCCGTAGGCGACCTGGCGCTTTACGTTGAAGCTGGCCACCGTATCGCTGGCGGACACGCCGAGTTCGGCCAGCCGCTGGTTCACCGGGCGCGCTGATTGCGTGCGGTCGATGGTCGCCGCGGCCGGACGCAAAAGAAACGCCACCGCCAAAATGGTTGGAACCAGGGTAACAAAGTGCAAAACCCGAACGCCTTCGCGCCGGACCATCAGCAGAACCATCACGGCGATGAGTGCGCCGGTCACAGTCATTCCAATCTGCAACGCCGGTGGTGGAGATTGCCTGGCCATGGCAAAGGGAGCCATGAGCGCACCCACCATCAGAACAGCACAAACCAATGCGTGCAATGAAGTCAGAAGCCGGGGAATCACCTTGAGCCTGTGCAGATAGTCCGCCGTGAGCAGCGAGGCTGCGGGAATCGCCGGCAAGATGTATCCGGGCAGCTTGGCGCGAGAAATACTGAAAAAGATAACTGGCACGACAGCCCAGACAAACAAGAAGCTAGTCAGGCCATCGTCAGCTGGCGCGTCAGCGTCGATCGTCATTGGGTCTGGCTTTGTACGCCACCGCGCGAATGCGTCGCGTCCGGCTTGCGCCAGTGCGGGAAGAGTAAAGACCGTCCAAGGCAGTGTGGCCAGCAGAAAAACGGGGAGGTAATACCAGAACGGTTGTGAATGCTGGTAGAGATTGGTGCCGAAACGCTCCAGATTGTGCTCAATAAAGAAAACGCGGAAGAATTGCGGGACTTTGTGCTGCACCGCCAGATACCACGGCAGCACGATAGCGGCAAACAGAACAAAGCCCGGAACAGACAAGGTGCGAAGAAAAATTTTGCCATCGCGCCGCAGCGCGGCATACGCGCCCACTACCAGCACTGCCAGCGCGGGAGCTACGGGGCCCTTGGCCAGCGCGCCCACACCCAGCAAGCCATAGAACAGCAGCAGCCAGAGTTTCTTGTTGGTATGGCGCCAGGTCCACCAGCACATCATGGCCAGAGCAAACGGAGCGGAGACCAGCATGTCAGTGGACGCGCCTCGGCCAAACCCGATCATGCCTGCGGAAGATGCGGCAATCATTGCGGCATCAAGTTCGCTGGCAAAGCGGAAGTGCCGCATGAAGAAAAATATCCCGAGGACAACCGCGGTAGCATTCAATGCCGCCGGAACACGCGCGGCCCAATCACTCACGCCAAAGACTGCGTAGCTGCTCATCATCTTCCAGAACAGCAAGACCGGCTTTTCCAGCCACGGCGAACCATTCAGCGTGGGGACAATCCAGTCATGCCGTGCCAGCATCTCGCGGGCAATCTGCGCGTAGCGCGGCTCATCCGCGCCCGTGAGCCCGAATGCGCCCAGCCCAAAAAAGAAAAAGAAGTAGCACACGCCCAGAACAAGCGCTAGCTGCGTGGCCAGCAGTTTGTTGCGATCAGTCATGAAAAACGGTCATTAGTCATTAGTACCTGGTATTTAGCTTTGTGTGGAAGACTGATGCGTTATTGCAACACCGGTCGCGTGGTTGCAGCCAAATACGAAGTACTAAAAACTAAGCACCACTCTGCGGGAAGACTGACGCGCAAATGCAGCAGGTCGCGTGGTTGCACACAAATACGAAATACTAAAAACTAAGCATCGGTCTGAGGCACTTTGCTGCGCAGTTCGGCCAGAATGCGCGTCGCGGCGTCCTTTACCGGGCCTTCCGTGGAAAATCCTCCGGCGCACTCATGGCCGCCGCCGCCAAACCTTTGCGCGATTTCCGCCACATTCACCGCTCCCTTGCTGCGGATACTGACCCTAATGCGTTCGTTGGCAACTTCGCGGAAAAAGATCGCCACCTCGACGCCCGAGATGCCGAGCGCGTAGTTCACCAGGCCTTCGCAATCTTCGTCGAGCGCCCCGAATCGCTCCATGTCCTGACGGGTAACGGACATCCATGTGATCGCGCCATCGCGTTGCAGGGTTGAAAGCGCAGCGCCCAGCAGGCACATCTTGGACATGGGGCTGGAAAAATAGACGTTGTGGGCAATCTTGCTTGGGTCGGCGCCGTGCTCCACCAGATACTTGGCCAGCTCGAAGGTGCAGGCGTTGGTCGGAGCATAACAAAACGAACCGGTATCCGTGAGCACTGCGGTATAAAGGCACGTCGCAATCTCGGGAGTCAATTTCACCTGGGCGGCCTGGGCCAGCCGGAAGATCAACTCCGCCGTGGCAACGGCGGTGGGATCAATCCAGTTGACGTGAGCGAATGCCTTGGAACTGATGTGATGATCAATGTTGATCAGAAAATGCTGTTCCAGCCCTTGCAGGCGGGTGCGCTGCACGCTGTCGCACTCCAGGATGATGGCGGCGTCATAGTCCCCGTTTATATGGGAAGCATGAGCGATGGTCTCAGAATGTGGCAGCGGCTGGTAGATGACAGGAACCGGATCGGCCAGGACAATCTCGGCGCTTTTGCCCATCTTGCGCAGGATCTGGGCAAGGGCCAGCGTTGACCCAATGGCGTCACCATCGGGACGCGCGTGCGACGTTACCAGAAAACGCCGGCGCTGCTGAATCTCCTGTAAGACCTTTGCGAGCTGGTCCATGGCCTCTATTTCTTCTTGCGTTTCTTGATTCGGCCCAAAAGATCGTCAATTCTCGATCCATACTCCTGTGACTTATCCAACAAGAAATTAAGTTCCGGCACATGGCGTACGCCCAGGCGGATCAGCAGCTCGCGCTTGATATAGCCCTTGGCCGCGTTGATGGCCGTGATGGTCTGCTCCGACTCGCGCTCGTCGCCCGCAACTTCAATGTAAACGCGCGCACTCTTGCCATCCTGCGCCAGCGCGATTTCCGTGACGGTACACAATGCAATCCGCGGATCGCCCAGCTCACCTTCAATAATCACGCCGATCTCTTCCTTCAGCGTCTCGCCAATCCGCGCTCTGTGGTACGCCCTGCCCCGGTGCTCCGGCATGTGATTTACATCCCTGCGAAAAACCTATGAGAATAACAGAAAGAGCGGATGAGCGCACTGAGGGTTTACCAGTCCCAGAAATCGCCCAGACCGGCGGAGTGCAGAGTCTATCGTCAAAGGAGGATGGTCAAGTTGATTTGGACAGTGCACCGACTTTGGCGACTGTTCAATTTTGGGCATTCATGTGCAATAACGGACAGTCAAATGATCGGCGGAGGAACATACTGACCTATAGACAGCCTAAGGCACTAACCAAGGCAAAGAGCCGAGTGGCATCCGGCCAACGTATATCCCGTTCTTCAACATCACGTCAAAGATAAAAAGTAAACGGTAAGAACTGATCAGGCGGCGGCACCATGAGCGCGCGCACGATAGGAGTCTAGGGTGAGCATGCACGCTACACAATGCTGACGAAAATTATCAAATGGGCCTCTAATGGAAATCGGGATATCTCTGCTCAAGACCACGATCCTGCCAATCCAGGCGACACTCCTGGCATTGTGGATGTCGTCACGGAGGATCGACGCAAAGAAGCGCTGCTCAAGGCCGGGGCCTTGCAGAGCGCGATTTTCAACAGCGCCAATTTCTCGAGTATCGCCACTGATGCGAAGGGCGTCATTCAAATTTTCAACGTCGGCGCGGAACGCATGCTGGGCTATGAAGCCGCCGAAGTACTGAACAAGATTACCCCGGCCGACATTTCCGATCCGCAGGAACTAATCGCACGCGCCAGGGCGTTGAGCATCGAACTGGCAACCCCGATTACGCCGGGCTTCGAGGCATTGGTCTTCAAGGCTTCGCGCGGCATCGAAGATATCTACGAGCTGACCTACATCCGCAAGGATGGCAGCCGCTTTCCGGCCGTCGTGTCTGTTACGGCATTGCGCGATGCTGAAGGCGCAATCATTGGATACCTGCTAATCGGCACGGACAACACCGCTCGCAAGCAAGCGGAAGAAGCACTCCTCAAGGCGGGGGCCCTGCAGAGCGCGATTTTCAACAGCGCCAATTTCTCAAGTATCGCCACCGACGCGAAGGGCGTCATTCAGATTTTCAACGTCGGCGCGGAACGCATGTTGGGCTATGAAGCCGCCGAAGTGATGAACAAAATCACGCCAGCCGATATTTCCGATCCGCAGGAACTGATCGCGCGCGCCAAGGCGTTGAGCATCGAACTCGCAACCCCGATTACGCCGGGCTTCGAGGCATTGGTCTTCAAGGCTTCGCGCGGCATCGAAGATATCTACGAGCTGACCTACATCCGCAAGGATAGCAGCCGCCTGCCGGCCGTCGTGTCCGTTACAGCCCTGCGCGACGATCAAAACGCAATTATCGGCTATCTATTGATCGGCACTGATAATACGGCGCGAAAGCAGGTTGAAGCAGAGCAGAAAAAGCTCGATCAGCGTCTGCGTGACCAGCAGTTTTACACGCGCTCCCTTATCGAATCCAACATCGACGCCCTTATGACCACCGATCCCTCCGGCATCATCACAGACGTCAACAAACAGATGGAGGCCCTTACAGGCTGCACCCGTGACGAACTGATCGGCGCCCCGTTCAAGAACTACTTCACCGATCCTGAGCGGGCCGAGATGGGCATTAAGCTGGTGCTGAGCGAAAAGAAGGTCACCGACTACGAACTAACCGCGCGCACTCGGGACGGAAAGAAAACTGAGGTGTCCTACAATGCCACCACCTTCTATGACCGGGATAGGACGCTGCAGGGCGTGTTCGCCGCCGCACGAGATGTCACGGAGCGCAAACGCAACGAGCAGGCGCTCCAGGAAACGAACGTCGAGTTGGAGAGCGCCAAGTCCGCCGCGGAGAAAGCCAACCTTGCAAAATCAAATTTTCTTTCCAGCATGAGCCACGAGCTTCGCAGCCCACTCAATGCAATTCTGGGTTTCGCCCAGTTGATGGAGTCCGATTCTGTACCGCCCACATCCTCACAGAAGGAAAGCATTAGTCAGATTCTGCACGCGGGATGGTATCTCCTGGAGTTGATCAATGAAATCCTCGATCTCGCGATGATCGAGTCTGGGAGGCTGTCCCTGTCGCTGGAACCCGTGTTGCTGGCCGACGTTGTGCTCGAATGTCGGGCCATGATCGAACCGCAGGCGCAAAGGCGCGGCATCAAAATGACCTTTCCCCAGTTCGATATCCCCGACTATGTCACTGCCGATCGGACCCGGTTAAAGCAGGTTTTCATCAACCTCTTATCCAATGCGATCAAATACAACCGGGAGCAGGGTCGGGTGGAGGTGAAATATATCGCAACCAGTCCGGAACGCATTCGGGTAAGCGTGATAGACACAGGAGTGGGGCTGCCTCCGGAAAAACTGGCACAGCTTTTCCAGTCATTTAACCGTCTCGGACAAGAAGCCAGTTCCGAGGAAGGCACAGGCATCGGCCTGGTTGTAAGCAAACGACTGGTGGAACTGATGGGGGGCATGATCGGCGCTGAAAGCGTCGTCGGGGTGGGGAGTGTGTTCTGGATCGAATTGATATCGACCGAGGCGCCGGAAATTTTAGCTGGAAGAGCTGAAGCGACAGCAGTTGCCCGACCGCAAATGCCGCCCGGCGCACGTATCTACACGGTGCTATATGTGGAGGACAGCCCCGCCAACCTGGCTCTGGTCGAGCAACTTATTGCACGTCGTCCGGATATGCGCCTGCTGACCGCGGTGAACGGCACTCTCGGCATCAAACTGGCGCGCGCCTCACAGCCAGACTTAATTCTGATGGACATCCATCTGCCCGGCATCAGTGGTATTGACGCCCTAAAGATCCTGCGCGAAGACCCCAACACCAAGCACATACCCGTCGTCGCTCTCAGCGCCAATGCCATGCCGGCCAACGTCAAGAAAGGTCTTGAGGCCGGATTCTTCCGGTATCTCACCAAGCCCGTCAAGGTCACTGAGTTCATGGAGACTCTGAACGCGGCATTGAAACTTACAGAAGAGATACTTTGTCAGCCTAAATGAAGCAGGTGCAGTGTTATGGTCAGTTCATCCGATATTCTTAACGCTAAAGTCCTGCTTGTTGACGATCAGGCAGCCAATGTCCGCGTGCTCGAGCGTATGCTGCTTGGCGCCGGCTATGCTTCCATTGAGTCAACAATGGACCCGCGCGAGGTCTGTGAGCTCCACCGCAAGAACCGCTACGCCCTGATCCTGCTCGATCTCCAGATGCCTGGCATGGATGGATTCCAGGTGATGGATGGCCTAAAGGAAATCGAAACAGATGGCTATCTTCCTGTGCTCGTCCTCACCGCCACACCGGATCACAAGCTGCGGGCGCTGAAGGCTGGCGCGAAAGATTTCGTCAGTAAGCCGTTCGATCTGTCTGAAGTGTTGATGCGCGTTCACAACATGCTTGAAGTCCGTCTGCTGCACCTGGAAACGAAAAATCTTTACGATCGACTCATGACGCAACAGAAGCTGGCAGAGCAGTCTGCAGCAGCATTGCTCACGTCCGAGAAACTGGCCGTGGCTGGACGCCTGGCGGGTGTCTTGGCACACGAGATCAACAATCCCCTGCAAGCCGTCTCCAACCTGCTCGTTTTGCTGGAAACCCTACCAGGGCTGGACAATCAAGCCCGAGAATATACATCATTGGCGGTGAAGGAACTTGGACGTGTAGTGCACCTGGTAAGGCAATCATTGGGATTTTTCTGCGAATCAAATATACCCACGGCAACCAATGTCGCCGAGGTACTCGATGGCATGTTGGTCCTGTATGCCAAGCAGATTGACGCAAGACAGATCAGGGTATCCACGCAGTATCGCCTGGGCGGGACCATACAGACCTATCCCCGCGAGATTCGCCAGGTGTTTTCAACGCTGCTGGTAAATGCAATGGATGCTACCGCTAAAGACGGCGCAATTGTGGTGCGTGCCAACGATCGTTCGGAGTGGAAGAACTCCTCTATCCATGGTGTTCGTATTACCGTGGCGGACAGCGGAGTCGGAATACCTCCTCGTGCAATGGCCCGGGTATTTGAGCCATTTTATACAACCAAAGGAGAGCACGGAACCGGACTAGGCCTTTGGGTAACTCACGGTATTGTGCATCGGCTTGGCGGCTCGATTCGTGTGCGAAGCAAAACCCAACCCGGAAAAAGTGGGACTTGTTTTTCAGTTTTTCTGCCAAGTCAACCAGCAAAACTCAACTTAATTTCCACCCCGCTGTCAGTTGGAACACAGCAACTGGCGTCTGTGCCACAGGGGGTCGTGGACGACTCAGGCCTCCAGCTAATCCATAAGTGAGTTCATCACTCCGCGGCCAGCAGATCATAATTTTGGCGAACCACAACCATGGGAAAGCCAGAATAATTGCCAAACTGTAGGCTATACTCGACGATGTTCTGAAGGCCAACGCTGGAGGGAAAGCATGTTTCACCTCATCTGGTATGTTGTTATTGGGCTAATCTCAGGCGTTATCGCGAGATCGGTAATGCACGTGCAGATGACGCTCTTCTGGACGATCGTGCTCGGCATCATCGGATCAATCGTCGGCGGAGGCGTTAGCCACATGTTTTCGCGCCCGACCAACCAACGATTTCATCCCGCCGGCCTCATTTTTTCCACACTGGGCGCGATCCTGGTTCTCTTCATTTGCTATAAGCTGAAGATTCATTTTCCCGCGGTCAACCCGTTTTAGTGCGCTGCGCAAAATCGCCATTGCACTCACAACCTCGAGAATCTGCCGGTCCCTTCGCTGGCCGATCGGCCAACCGAAAATAATCCATCTGCTCCGCAAATTTCGCTATTTATTCGCTTCAAGGAATCGGCTATATTCCCGGCAGCGCCTCAGGGTGATGTGTGATCAAAGGCTCTTTGAAAATAGCAGCTAGCAATTGGCAACTAGCAGTTAGCCAAATCAAAACCCAAGGCAAAGGCCTGCGACCCTCTGCCCATTCTTAGGTGGATTGGGTGACCTTGGGTGGAATTGGGTGTACATAGGGGGTAGGGGGCGGGGGTACGGAGAAATTGCCAGAATTGCCATAATTTCCAAAATCGCCGAGATTGAAAAACAAGGACTTGCGGCTGCTACCCACGGATAAGCACAGATCTCAGAACAGCAAGAAAGCAAGAATTTACAACTGATTTACACGGATTTGCGGATCAGGTGGAGGTTGTTGTCAATCGAAGGCACACAGGCGAGGGCGGCTGTGCTAAACGGGCATCGCGAACCCGGCCTCAGCCTTCCAGATAATCCATAAACGAGTCCACCACTTCCGCGCCCAGGTTGTTGGCCTGGCGGGTGGCGGCCTGTTCAACGTTTCGCATCAGGCCCTCAAGGTAGTCGCGTGAACCGGAGATGCTGACGACGCCCAGGGTGGCGCGCTGCCACAGATCGGTGACGTCAATTTCGGCAATCGAGATATTGAACGAGTTGCGCAGACGGTCCTTGAGGCTGCGGACGACCTGGCGCTTGTCTTTGAGTGAATGTGCGCCTTCAATGCGTATTTCCAGCGTGAGATAGGCAATCGGCATTTAGGTCAGATGCTGCGGGCCTTTACTTCTTCTGAAGTGAGCCCGTAAATGGGAGGCGTGGAAATGCCCAGCAGGCCCAGATAGATATAAATCTGCGCCCGGTGATGAACTTCATGCTCCACCATGGCGCGCAGCCACTTCCATACGGTAATGGACGTTCCGCCTGGAGTTACACACTTCTTGCGCAGATCTTCCGGCCCGAGCTGGCTGAAAATCGCAACCGATTCCTGGTGCATGCGGTTGAAAAATGCCATTACGTTTTCCGGGCCGTCGGCGAGATCAGGCCCGTGCCCGGGATAATGACTGGGCTTGAACTGAACGTTTTCCGCGTACATGTAGCGTTCGATCGTGGCCAGGTGGCGGATGATATCGGCAAAGCTGAATTTGCCTTCGGCATAACGCCAGTCAAACTTGTCAGGGGGAATGCAGGCGATGACTTTCAACGTACGCTGGCGGACTTTTTCCCAGTAGTCGTTATCCCAGAGAACGGGCAGTTCGCGCGTATTGGTAATTTCCATAAAAGGGGTTCTACTGCAGGTTTTTGAGCATTTGCAGGAACTCTTTGCTTCTAAATTTTTTCAGGCCGGCCGAGGTTAGACGGTTTAGTTCGGCAAAACAGGGTTCATCGACGGCCGTGAAGTTGAAGCAGGCTTTGCCTTGCATGCGTTTTTTCAACGCGGACGACATACCCTGCAGCAATTCAGGGAAGCTGTACACAGGCAGCAGGTGGTAGCTGACATAGTTTTTGCCCGTCCGTATGCCGGCAAAATACATTGGCTTACCGCGATGCAGGATTTCCGGCATATCTGTGTGGAAATTACCGGGCTTGTCGGTGTGTACATGGAGTTTGCCACCGAGAAACGGATCGAGGATGTTACGCAGAGATGTAAAGACGGCGGCAAAGTCGGGCTTGGCGGCTTTATTGGCGGCCAAAGACTTTTTTTTGGCTGGTTTGGCGGCAGGCATGACCGCAGCAGTATAGCGGACTTTATTTACGCCCCGAAAGAAAAAGGAGGAGCGGAATTTTCTTCGCTCCTCGACTCGACCCTAATCTCGATCTCCGTCGTGATCGCGATCAGGCAACAACTTCAGGTACTCGACCGGATCAATGGCTGAAGATCGCGTACGAAATGGACCGTTGGTTTCTGCTGCTTCGCTCCACCCGCTTCAGAATTTTCGCTGTGTTGAAACGCGGGCGACGCCTGAAGCAGGCGGCTCGGCACTACACGGGCCTCGCCGCTGAGAAGAAAGATTTACGCTCGAGGCGGATTCGCCAGCGGTCGCTCGCCAAGAGGCAAATCTTTTCCGTTAGGTCGAGGCCGAGGCCCATACATGCCGAGCGGCCTGCATCAAGAGCAGAGGAGCCAGACATAAAAAATACGCTGGAACGTTTGTCGCCAAGCGGCCAGAACGATGAAAAGGCCGTCCGGCAACAGGACGGCCTTCTCTTTCAAGGGAGAATAGTTCCAACGGAGTTCGAAAAAGACCATCAGAACTTTCTGGCGAAATCTTATTGGCCAGTGAAAGGCAGTGTCAAGGGATTTTTAGAGAATAAATGCTTTTGTTTTCAATGGTTTAGCAATCTTATCAACATGCACTTTCAAATGGCAAAAAATGTCATTTCAAGGGTTTCAATTCCGGTAAACAACTCTTTTTCAGCTACTTAAAGCCTCACTTAAGGTTCAAACGGATGATCTCAACCGACTCCGGCCGGCTGAAAACCCGATTTGGGAACATCCTGTTGGCCAGGATTCGGACCCCGCCAAAGACGAAGCCAAACACAAGGGCGGCCAGCACGGCGATGACACATAACATCATCAG
>DASYKK010000195.1:0-12431 GCA_035995565.1 Candidatus Angelobacter sp. | reverse complement strand
GAAGCAACCGGCTCCCTGCCGACTGTAGGGCGCTTGAGTCGTCCCACCTTGATCAGCGCTGACGACAGGTCCAGCACCGACGCGCCTTCCGCCAGCGCCCCATGATCGGCTGCGATTTCAGAAGCGTTGGTCCATTCCGCATCGGCTCTATCAAGGACTGTGAGCCAGCGCGGCGCCCGCGTAATCTTCAGCAAAAGCTGCTTCAAATTGTCGAAGGACGAAACGTGGGCCATTTCATGAGCCAGTGCGGCCCGCAGTTCGTCGTGGGAAAGCACTTCTGTAATTTCACGTGCCACAAAAATCCGCGGATGAAAGACCCCCACAACTGCCAGCAGTGACGCATTCTCTTCAAGGCTGTACACCGGCACGCGCAGGCCAATGTCTATTTTTTTTGAACGCTCCCGCCAGTTTCGATGGGTTGCTCTGGTCGCGCGCAAAATCCTCACGCCTCGCGCCAGCATGCCGCCCAGCAGCAGAGCACCCAAAATCGCCAGGGCCATCAGACGAAGCCCCATGCCTTCTTTGGTGGAATAAGGCTCAAACTCAAGGAATGATGGCAGCGCAAGTCCGAAGGTCACAACGCAGGCCAGCGCCAATGGCAGCAGCCGCGCAGAAAAGAGCAGGTTGGCTTTCTTGCCAGGTGTGAATGTACGGAAGCTCTTGAATAACAATCGCGCCAGTGGAGCGCACAGAACTGACGCGCCTACAAGCACCAGAAGCATCACAGCCAGACACAAAGCCGTCGCCAGAATATAGAACATTTGCGGTTACTCCGGCCGCCGAAGCGTGCGCCGTTTGGCTTTTACCAGTTGGTCCAGGCTGTCCAGCAGTTTCTCGTCGGTATCGCTCACGGCGTCCACAAAGTTTGACAGAACAGCCCCGCTGTTCTTGCCGTCTTGCAACACCATGCCAAACAGATGGTGTGTCAGCTGCTCCCGGTATTCCTGTTCCGTAAGCGCGGCCACATAGAGAAAGGCCTTTCCCACTTTGCGGCGCTGGAGTAATCCCTTTTTGTACAGCCTGTCCATGGTGGTCATCACGGTGGTGTAAGCCAGTCGTTGGTCGAACTCAGCATGCACTTCACGCACGCTGGTTTCGCCGCTACGCCATATTCGCTCCATCATTTCCGATTCCAGGGAGCCAAGCTGACCCAGGGCCGTTTTCCGCTCGCCAAATTGCTTTTTGAGCCACATATGTAATCGCCAGTTTACAGCATGCTTCCTGTTATTGAACCGCTAATTCTATCTGAATCTAAATCGTCGCCGCTGCCTTCTTCGGCGCTTCTCCATCCAGAAATCCTGTATTATTCCCTCTTTACCTCAGGAGAAACCATGCCGCACAAGACTGTTGTCATTCTGTTACTGACCCTGTCAATCGCTCTACTCGGCCAAACCAGGAAACCCGCCAAAGGCGCTGACAAAAAAGCTGACGGTCCGACAGCGGTTACCGGCAAGCCCACCACCACCGCCAGCGGCCTGGAATATTGGGACATCAAGAAAGGCAGCGGCAAACTGGCGGAGCGAGGCAAGAAAGTCAGCGTGCACTACACTGGCTGGCTAACGAGTGGCAAAGAATTTGATAGCTCACGCGACGCCGGCGAACCCATCCAATTCAATCTGGGCACCGGCGAGGTCATTAAGGGCTGGGATGAAGGAATTGCCGGGATGAAGGTCGGCGGCAAGCGGCAGCTGCGTATTCCTCCCGCGCTGGGATACGGGGCCCGCGGCGCCGGTTCTGCCATTCCTCCCAATGCCACTCTAGTCTTCGACGTGGAGTTGATGGGAGTGAAATAAACGAAGAGCCAGAACTACCAAAATCGCCGGGATTGACGGGCTGCGCGTACAAACTTGAGCTGCTAGTGGGCTAAGGGCTACCTGCTTCGCAGCTACTTGATCACAAACCAGAAGAACAGCAGATTGGAAATCAGCATGCCCGTCATGGCGCAGCCCAGCCAGAAGTTTTCAAAGCGGCTATTGGTGGTGCGCATGATTTTTGAATTATTGGAAAGCAGCAGAATGTAAGCAAAGATCGGCACCAGCACTACTCCGGCAAGGGCCTGGGACCAATAAAGCACAGGCACGGTGTGGACGCCAAAAAAGTCGATGACCACTGCGAGGAAAACCGTCGCAGAGATCATCACAAAAAATAGCCGTGCGTTCCATGGCTCCATGGACAGACCTGATCGCCAGCCCGCGGCTTCTGCCACGCTGAAGCACAGAGACGCCACCAGAATTGGCAACGCAATCATCCCTGACGCAATAATTCCCAGTGAGAACAACACCGTCCCAAGAAAGCCGAATGAGCCAAGAGCTTCGGACGCTGTTCGGGTGGTCATGTTCGCGGGATCGGCCACGTGCATATGCGAAGCCACGACCATGGCCGCCAGTGAAATCAGACATGCAACAAATGTTCCAGCGTGCGATTCCGTCACGTGTGCTTTGGCTAGTCCTTCGGGCAACCCGCGCTTGGAACTGGTCTGCCATACGATCACGTCGGGCGTTAGCAGCGATCCAAATACCGCCACCACACCCATCATGTATCCCGAGTTCACCTGCATGCGCGGCAGCAGGACGTCCTTGGCCAGCCCGCTAAAGGAGTCGGTAACGCGATACGCCGCCACCACGTAAGCGATCAGAATCAGACAAAGCCCGCCCAGCACTTTGGTGGTCTTCTGGTAGTCGCCAATGATCAGCACGTACCAGACGGTAAATCCCACAATAGCCAGGAAGAATAGCCGCGGAGACATGGTGAGAAGAGAGCAGCTGTCGCTCACAGCAACGATGTCGCCGACGATCATGGCCATATTCACCACCACGATCAGCAAAGCGATCAGCAGGGCCATCTTTCGCCCGTATTGCTCGCGAATCAGTTCAACCAGGCCCTTCTTGGTTTCCTGCCCGATGCGCGACGAGACGGCAAAGACGCTGAACAAAACCGGGACACACAGCACCACTACCCAACCCAGTGATACGCCAAAACTGGCGCCGGCGACCGTGGCCGTAAGGACTGCTGCAGGATCAAGGTCCGCAGCTCCAGCAATGATGCCTGGAAGGGTACGTGTGGCCTTATGTAAAAGCGAAGACTTCGGATTTTCAGGCGCAGTTTTCTGCGCCAGATGAAGAGCTTCCATTTTAGATCCATTCACTTAGAAGCAGATCCAGCTCTGCTAGTTGGAAGCCTTAGTAAAGGAAGGTTACGTGAAAACCTGGCCAGCTTGTCCGGCTTCTTCCCAAAATGGAACGCTCGGCTTGGCGCGACGACTGTCCGTCAATCAGAGCGGCGTCCACCCCTGGCATTCTTCGGCTGTTGGTGGCGTCGATAGAGGGCCACCCAGACGCCATCTTACGACCGCGTCCGAAACCGAACAGTAGTTGCGTAATCCAGTGCTCGAACTCAGTGGAGTAGCGGCAATCAAGTATTCAGTGCAGGCATTCTCCGTACCCTGTTGTTGTGTTCCAAAATTGGCGGCCGGGCAGGGTGTGCTCACCGTGAATCTGTATTGACCTTTTTGGCACCACGCGCCGGCGGTGCAGCTCGAGTTGCTCAGTTGTGTGTCCAGCAGACAGGCGTGTTCAGCGGTGCCTCCGCTGCTGCAATTGTCGCCAGGACCGCCGCCGAGTGTAGCCAGGTCGCGTGCATATCCCTGCTCGGGATAGGTCGTCGAATATGTCACTTGTGTAGTGTTGATGCTGCGCACGGTGCTTGCGGCGGCTGATTGGTTGGCTGAAATTCTTGCGCGCAAGAGATTGGGAATGAGAACGGCCGCAAACATCAGCACAAGAGGAAGGCTGATGTATCCGAGTATCAGTCCGGTCAAAGCCATACCTTCGCCTTGAAGGCGTCCCATGCTTTTCTTGATCTTCGATAGCGAAATGTGTCCCAGAATAATGGCCGGAATTCCTGTGAAAATATTCAGGCACAGAACGATTGAAGCTATTCCCAGCACCATGCTCGCCACCGCGCCCCCGTCCGTCTTGGGCGGCTGATACCTCTGATAAGGCTGGGCTTGCGGGGGATACTGTGGTGAATTTTGAGCTGGTGCGGCTGGAACGTTTAGCCATGCGGATGTCGCAGAGGGATTGGGTACGCTGGCCTGCTGTGGTGGCGGTGGAGGCGTAGGCGCCGCCTGCACTGGTGTTGCGCATTGCGGACAAACCGTGGAATCATCGGGCATGTTAGCCCCGCACTTGAAGCAAAACATTCAGACCTCTTTCAGCTTCCGCCCGTTCTTTTTCAGTTGTTCGGGTTCCGCAATCGAAAAGTACTTCATTCAAATTGAAAAGGCAATCATTTCGCGACTCAGGGGAACCACTCTTGTCAGGATCAGTTGCAGCGATGGGCTTAGGCAAAGCGTTTGAGCGCCGCTTCGGCAGCAAAGTATCCGCACATCCCATGCACACCCGGCGCGGGTGGAGTGGAAGAAGAACAGAGAAAGACTCCATCCAGAGGCGTGCGATACAGGCTGGCCGTGGGACGCAGGAACATCTGGCTCAGATAAGCCGCACCGCCGCCAATGTCACCGCCAATCAAATTGGGGTTGTGTTGCTCCATCTCCGCAGGCCCCATCACCGACCGTGCAGCAATGCAATCCCGGAAGCCGGGAGCAAATCGTTCCACCTGGTTTTCAATTGTCTCGGTGACATTGCCCGCAAAACCATTCGGCACGTGGCAATAGCCCCAGGCCGTATGCTTCCCCTCCGGTGCGCGCGACCCATCAAACAGGCTGGCCTGAGTAAGCAAAACGTAAGGACGCTCAGAAACTCTTCCCTTCCACGGCTGCCGCTCCGAATCGCAAATCTCTTCCAGCGTTCCGCCCAGGTGGATCGTTCCAGCCTGCGAGCATTCAGTCGCGCGCCACGGTACCGGCTGATGAAGAGCCCAATCCAGTTTGTAAACACCCGGACCGTACTTGAATCGCTCCAGATTTCGCCGATAAGAACCCGGCAGCTTTGCGCCGGCCATGCGGATCAACTGCCGTGGCGTCACATCCAGCAGGATCGCTCGCGCCGGCGGCAATTGCTCGAGCGAGTCCACATAACAATTGGTCATCACCTCGCCACCCAATGATTCCAGGTATTTGACCAATGCATCCGTGAGCCGCTGCGAACCGCCGCGCGCGAATGGCCAGCCTGCGGCATGGCCTGCGACGGCCAGCACCAGCGCCACCGCCGACGTAGTAAGTTTTTCCAGCGGAAGGACCGAATGCGCTGCCAACCCGGCAAACAGCGCCCGCCCTCGCTCGGTCTTGAAATACGAGCGGGCCAGTGACGTTGCTGGCCGGACCGCCCGCAGGCCAAACTTCGCAAAGAAAAATGGATGTTTCGGAATTCCCGGCGGCGCAAACACGTCTTGCAAAAAGTCCTGCCAGCGCGCTACCAAATCACCCACTAGCCGGCGATAGCCGGCGCCATCGGCGCCCCCATTTGCGTCCAAAGACCGCGCAGTTTCATCCACTGAATGGTGCAGCACCACTGCCGTACCATCATCCAATGGGTGCGCCAGTGGCGCGGGCGGAAATACCCACTCCAGTCCATGCTTTTCAAGTGGCAATTCGCGCAGAAAGGGCGAGCACACCACCATGGCATACACAGAAGAACAAACGTCGTGTACAAAACCCGGCAGCGTCAACTCCGCTGAACGCACGCCTCCGCCGGGAACGCTGGCGCCTTCCAGCACCACCACGCGCTTACCTTCCTGCGCCAGACGAATCGCCGCTCCCAGCCCGTTCGGGCCCGAGCCCACAACAATGGCATCGCACTCCGGCACTTCCAGCTTCGCTGGTTTGTCTGGCACGAAGGTAAGGATAAATCATTGGGTTCAGCGAGAATCGCCCTAACAGTAATGAGAGCATTGAGGCATTACCGGAATGAAGAAAGTCTGATTTTCGCGCGGCTACCGCTTCACCCTTAACTTCCGCGTGACCGACTTTCCGTCGCGCGTGGCCTGTACCATCACAGCGCCTCGATTCAGCACATCTTCGGTCAGAGCGATCGAAAGCGCCACCGCGCCCGTTGCGTCGGCCACACCACGCGCTAACTCCAGACCATCAGACGCTATCAACCCGCGTACAACGATCTCTGCTCCAGCGGCAGGCTTGCCTGAATCGAACACCTGAAAACTTACGGGAAGATCAGGCGCGTCAGCGGCTGCCGCCGGCGCTTTCCATTGCAGCGAAAGCCCTGAGCCGCCGATGTCCTGGACGTCTGCTCCATTGCTCAGCACTGAGTTCATCTGCCCTTGCTGAATGGCATCGATGACGGTTTTGTGCTGCGTCTTCAGCAATTCATGCATGGCTTCGGTGGAGAAACCGGGATGCGATAGCTCATTCGCATAAGAAAACGCCTGCTTGCCCACACACTGGCCTTTTACAAATACCATGGTCTGCAGCAACAGGTCGTTTTGTCGAGCTTCGCTCTGTACGTGGTACACCACGTCAGCGAGCTTCACGTCAGTATTGAACCCGAAAATCGTCATAGCAATCGCAGAAAATTCCACGCAAACGACAGCATCGGAGGAAGCAGTTCCAGGTCAGCCAACCGCCGATTAAAAATCACCAACTCCGTTCAAAGTCAAGGCCTTGACACTGTTGCGAATGGAAATTACATTCGAATGTTTGGCAGTTGCAGTTGCTCTTTGTGTACAGGCCTCTCATGCCGGAGAACAGTTACTTCGCTCATTATATTCCGTTGCTCTTCCAGGTGATCGTAGCCATTGGCCTGGCCGCGGTCATGGTCACTCTTTCCCATCTGCTGGGCAAGCATAAGTGGTCGCGGGCCAAGAACACGGCCTATGAGTGCGGCATTGTTCCTACCGGCGACGCGCAGCAGCGCTTCAGCGTCAAGTTCTACTTGGTCGGCATGCTCTTCATCCTGTTTGACGTGGAAGCCGTCTTCCTTTATCCCTGGGCCATTATCGCCCGTGAACTCAAGATGTTTGGCTTCTGGGAAATGATGGTTTACATCGGGCTGGTGCTGGTCGGCTTTTTCTATATATGGAAAAAGGGCATCCTGGACTGGAACTCCTCCGAGAGGAGTTTGAAATAAATGGCCCTCGCACCTGCCGTCACTGATATCGAGCAACTCAAAGACAGGCCCTTTGTGGCTGATTTGCTGGCCTGGCGAGCTGACGCCATTGAAGGCGCCCGCTTCGATCGCGACGAACTCACAATTTACATAGCCCGTGAAGCGATCCGCGAAGCCTGCTCCCGCCTGAAGGCACAGGGTCTGATTGACTTCATGGCCGACCTCACTTGCGCTGACTTTTATCCCCGCGAGCCGCGTTTTGAACTGGCCTACCATCTGCTTTCCATGAAGCGTAAAGAGCGTGTGCGGTTGAAAGTTCGTTTATCTGGCGACGAGCCGTCTGTGGAATCCATCGTCTCGGTATGGCCGTCAGTAAATTTCTTTGAGCGCGAGCTCTTCGATCTGTTTGGCATCCGCTTCATGGGCCATCCGTATCTACGCCGTATCATGATGCCGGAAGATTGGGAAGGTCATCCTCTGCGCAGGGATTATCCGGTGGAGGGCTATCGCTAATGGGGCACTTAAGCGCCAATCCGGTGCTGGACGCTGCTGAAGACAAAACAATGATCCTGAATATGGGTCCGCAGCACCCATCCACCCATGGAGTGTTGCGTCTGCTGTTGGAGATTGACGGCGAAACTATCGTCCGCATGATGCCCGACATTGGCTTTCTCCACACCGGGATTGAAAAAACCTGCGAAGCCAAGTTTTACCAGCAGATCGTCCCGCTTACTGACCGTATCGACTACCTCTGCCCCATGGTCAACAACCTGTGCTACGTGATGGCCGTGGAAAAGCTGCTGGGACTGGAAATTCCGCCGCGCGCGCAGTGGATGCGTGTAATGCTGACGGAACTCCAACGCATTAGCTCGCACCTGGTCTGGCTCGGTACGCACGCCATGGACATCGGCGCGATGTCGGTCTTCCTTTATTGCTTCCGTGAACGCGAAGACCTGTTGCGCATTTATGAGATGGTCAGCGGACAGCGCATGATGACTTCATACTTCCGCATCGGCGGTCTGGCGCTCGATCCTCCGCTTGGATTCTTTGAGAAGGTAAAGAAGTTCCTCGACCGCTTCCCGGAAAAGATCGACGAGTACGAGAATCTGCTGACCGGTAATCGTATCTTCATCGATCGCTTGAAGGATGTGGCGAAAATCACTGCCGAAGATGCCCTTGCCATTGGCTTGACTGGCCCCTCGCTTCGCGCCAGCGGCGTCGATTTCGATCTGCGCCGTGACATGCCGTACTGCGGTTACGAAAACTTTAAATTCAAAGTGCCGGTGGGAAAAGATGGCGACGTCTGGGCACGTTACGTCTGCCGCGTGGAAGAGTTACGGCAGTCGCGCGAGATCGCCAAACAGGCGCTCGAAGGCATGCCTTCCGGCCCCACCAAAGCTGAAGCTCCCAAGATTGTCCTCCCCGATCGCGAGAAGATGAAGACGCAGATGGAGGCCCTCATCTATCACTTTAAGATTGTTACAGAAGGCTTTGCCGTGCCGGCAGGTGAGGTCTACCACGCCATTGAGTCTCCGCGCGGGGAAATGGGCTACTACATCGTGAGCGACGGAACCGCAAAACCGTTGCGTGTTCACATGCGCTCGCCATCGTATGCCAACCTTCAAGCTTTGCCTCAGATGTGCGAAGGCCGCCTGATCGCAGACGTCGTAGCGGCCATCGGAAGCATTGATATCGTGCTCGGAGAGATTGATAGGTAATGGCGCCCATCTCTGAAAAGCTGGATTCGTTCTTCACCGAGAAGATGAAGGAATATCCGACCAAGCGCGGGTTCCTGGTCCCTATGCTGCTTTATACGCAGGACGAACTGGGCTACCTGAGCGAAGAGGCGATCGCGCATCTAGCAAAGAAGACTGAACTGACTGAGTTGGAAGTGCGCAACGTGATCAGCTATTACTCCCTGCTGCACACCAAGCCGATGGGCAAGTATCACGTACAGGTTTGCACCAACATCAGCTGCATGCTGCGCGGCGGTGAAGAGATTCTGGACCATTGCAAGAGCAAACTGGGGATCGGTCATAAGCAGACGACGGCAGATGGAACATTTTCCCTGGAAGAAGTCGAGTGCATCGGCGCCTGCAGTTGGGCCCCGGCGGTCCAGGTGAATTACGATTTTCACGAGAATTTGACGAATGACAAGATGGACGCCGTGCTGGATCAGTACCGGAAGCGGACAAAGCAATAGGATTGCCAAAATTGCCAGTACTGCCAAAATTGCCAAAATTGAATATGGCAGTAAGCAGTTGGAAGTGGAGAAAGCTGTGGACGGGAAGACGGAGCAGCTTCGCACGCGAACTAAGGAATTTGCGTTACGAATTGTGCATCTGTTTCGATCATTGCCGCCCGCAACCGAAGCACAAGTTATTGGTAGGCAGCTGTTACGGTCTGGTACTTCGGTTGGGGCAAATTATCGCGCTGCTTGTCATGCTCGGTCCAGGGCAGAATTCATAGCCAAGATCGGTGTCGTGAGTGAAGAGCGGATGAAACTGTGTTCTGGATCGAGTTGCTTGCTGACATTAAGGTGGTCAAGAAGGAGCGTCTTGACCCATTGCTTAATGAGGCACGAGAATTGACCGCAATCTTCAGAGCTTCCCGGCTGACGGCAAAGAGGAAATAGTGGTTGGCTTCTTCAATTTTGGCAATCTTGGCAGTAATGGCAATTTTGGCAATTTCAAATAATGGCTGATTTGGTATCACATCCCGACGAGATAAAGGTGGTTTCCAGCCGCTTTGGCAAGGGCGCGGCAGACCTCGAGCAATACTTGAAGCTCGATGGCTACAAAGCCGTGCAAAAGGCCTTGACCATGTCCTCCGACGAGATCATCAATGAGGTCAAGGCTTCCAACCTTCGCGGACGTGGCGGCGCCGGCTTCCCTACCGGCATGAAGTGGAGCTTCGTTCCCAAGGAATCGGCCAAGCCCAAATACATTCTGGTCAATGGCGACGAGAGCGAGCCCGGCACATGCAAAGACCGTCCTATCCTCGAACATGATCCCCACGCGGTGATTGAAGGCGTGATCATTGCGGGTCTCGCCGTCGGCGCCAAGATTGGCTTTGTTTATATTCGCGGCGAATACCGCTACCTGGTCGACATCATGCGTAAGGCCATTGCCGATGCTTACGCCAGGGGCTATTTGGGCAAAAACATTTTCGGAAGCGGCAAGGATTTTGACGTTCGCTGGCACACCGGCGCCGGAGCGTATGAAGTGGGTGAAGAGTCCGCGCTGATGGAATCGCTCGAAGGCAAGCGCGGCATCCCGCGAATCCGTCCGCCCTTCCCTGCCGTGGTCGGACTCTGGGGTGGCCCTACGGTTATCAATAATGTAGAGACGCTCGCTTCCGTTCCGCACATCATTCTGAATGGCGGCCAGAAGTTTGCCGACTACGGCCCGCCGAAGAACGGCGGCACGCGCCTGTTCTGCCTGAGCGGACACATCAACAAACCCGGCGTCTACGAACTGCCTCTTGGCTATCCGCTGAAGAAGATGATCTATGACGTTGGCGGCGGCATTCCCAACGGACGCAAACTCAAGGCGGTGGTTCCAGGCGGCTCTTCCACGTTCATCCTGACCGCTGAAGAAGCCGAGCAGATGAACATGGACTTCGACTCCTTCGGCAAACGCGGCGAGTTCCTGGGCTCTGGTGGCGTCGTGATCCTCGACGACCAGACCTGTATGGTCAAGTTCGCGCTACGCATCATGAAGTTCTACCAGCACGAAAGCTGCGGCTGGTGTATTCCCTGCCGCGAGGGCACAGACTGGCTGAAGAAGACGCTCACCCGCTTCCACAACGGCGGCGGGCTGCGCAAGGACATCGACAACATCAAGTATCTGGCGCAAGGCATTCTGGGCAGGAGCTTCTGCCCGCTGGGCGACGCTGCCGCGATCCCAACAATATCGATCGTGGACAAATGGCGCGATGAATTTGAAATGCACCTGGAAGGCCGGCCGTGTCCGTTTGATCCGGCGGCAAAGATTACCGAACTGCCGGTGGTGGGAGCGCATTAGTCGTGAACGCCATGCCAAATCCGGCCAACAGCAACTCCGACAAGAATTTTCTCGTCTCGCTTCTTCGCGAAAGCCGGAAGAATTTCCTCGGCAGCTTTGCCGGTGTCTCTGACGAAGAGAGCCGCTTGCACCCGGCGCCCAATTGCTGGTGTGTGCTTGATACCGTCGAGCATCTCACGTCGGCTGAAGGCATCATGCTGAGGCTTATTACCACGCAGCGCAGGCCGCGATCAGCCGATGCTGCGAATCGTGAGCAGGTATTCTTGAAAGTGATAGGCGACCGCAGCCGCAAAATGCAATCACCGGAAGGCGGCCAGCCCCGTGGGCGTTTCGCCAACCTCGTTGAGGCTGCTGCCCAGTTCAAGACTACTCGCGACAGCGTGATTCAGTTCGTTGAGCAGCATCCGGAAGATCTTCGTGCCAGCGAGGTATCGCATCCGCATCCTGCGGCTGGTAATGTCAGCACGTATGAGATGGTGATCATTATCGCGAAACACGCGGAACGGCACGCAAAGCAGATTGAAGAAATCAGAAATACCTTGGCGGCGCAGACAAAAACTATAGCCGCCCAGAGCTAGGATTCTCGAGTTTCATGGCCGAAGTTAAGAACGCAACCATCACCGTCGACGGCAAACAGGTCACCGCACCTGCGGGCACACTGCTTATTGAAGCTTGCAAGGCTGTGGGTATTGAAGTCCCCTCGTTCTGCTATTATCCGGGGCTTTCGCTGCAGGCTGCCTGCCGCATGTGCCTGGTACGCATTGAAAAGATGCCTAAGCTCCAGACTGCGTGTACCGTGCCCATTACCGATGGCATGGTCGTGGCCACCGATACGGACGAAGTCCGCCAGGCCCGCAAGTCCATGATCGAACTGCTGCTCGGCAACCACCCGCTGGATTGCCCGGTCTGCGACGCAGGCGGCGAATGCGAACTGCAGGACATGACGTTTAAATACGGCGCGGCTGAATCGCGCTACATGGAAGGCAAGCTCCATAAGGAAGAGCAGCAGTGGTCCCCGGTGGTCTTCTTCGACCGTCCGCGCTGCATTCTCTGCTACCGCTGCGTGCGCGTCTGCGGTGAAGCGATGGACGTCTCCGCGCTCGGCGTGCAGCTACGCGGCTCCAGTTCTGTGATAGCACCGAACGAAGGGGACCATCTCGACTGCGAAGAGTGCGGCATGTGCATCGACATATGCCCGGTCGGAGCGCTCACCTCCGGCGCTTACCGTTACAAGACCCGTCCATGGGAGATGAAGCACGTTGGCACCATCTGCACGCATTGCGGCGATGGCTGCAAGACCACGCTGGGCGTCCGCCGGTCTGACACCGGCATGGACATTGTCCGCGGTGACAATCGTGACAAGAGCGGCATCAATGGCGACTTC
>DASYKK010000194.1:0-10719 GCA_035995565.1 Candidatus Angelobacter sp. | reverse complement strand
GCAGCAGGGAACATCTTCCGGCCCTGATCCGGTGCAACTGCTTGCCGCCGACGTTGATCAGATCAAAGGCTATGTGCTCCAACTCAAGTCCGATCTTGAAACGCTCAACAATGTGGCTGCCGAACGCGAAGAGCGCCTACGCCGCTGGCTGCTTGGGCTGCTGGTCTGGAACATCGTGATGACGGTTGGCCTGGTGGTGATTGCCGTGATCGCGCTGCGCCGCTAAATTCCATGAAGTTGCAATTCGATGTAATAATCCTTGGCGCCGGAGCGGCCGGCCTGATGTGCGCCATTGAGGCAGGCAAACGCGGACGCCGTGTAGCCGTGCTGGAGCGGGCCGAGCGTGTCGGCAAGAAGATCCTCATCTCGGGCGGTGGGCGTTGCAACTTTACCAATCTCCATTGCCGTCCGGAAAACTTCATCTCCGCCAACCCGCACTTTGCCAAGTCCGCCCTGGCGCGTTACACGCCTGCCGATTTTATTGCCCTGGTGGAAAAGCACGGCATCGCCTATCACGAGAAAACTCTGGGGCAGCTCTTCTGCGACGGCTCAGCGCAGCAGATTGTCGCCATACTGGAAGCCGAGTGCCGCGCCGCCGGTGTGCGAATTCAGACGAACGTCAACGTGGAGCAGGTATCGCGCGAAGATGGTTTTTTGCTTCGCGCGGGTGACGACGAGTTTCATGCCCAGTCGGTGGTCGTCGCCACAGGCGGGCTGTCGATTCCCAAAATGGGCGCCACCGCTTTCGGTTACGACCTAGCGCGCCAGTTTGGACTGAACATCGTCCAGCCCCGGCCCGCGCTGGTGCCCTTTACCTTGAACAAAGACGACGCCGCGCAGCTCTGCGACTTGGCCGGACTATCGGCTGAAGTTGTCGCGTCGATTGGCGCGCAGAGCTTTCGCGAAAAGATGCTGATCACGCATCGTGGTCTGAGCGGTCCGGCAATCCTGCAAATATCTTCTTACTGGAAGCCGGCGGAGACGATTACCCTCGACTTGGCGCCCGAGCGCGAACTGACTACCGCGCTACGCGATCCAAAAGCGCGCCGCGACCTGCCTTCGGCAAAAGCAGCGTTCCGCATGGTGTTGCCGAATCGTTTTGCTGAGCGCTGGCTTGACCTGCATCCGCCGCAAGGTTGGAGCAATCATGCGCTCGATGAACTGGAGCATCGGGCTCATAATTGGCAGATCATCCCAGAGGGTACTGAGGGCTACGCAAAAGCAGAGGTCACAGCGGGCGGCATCGATACGAATGAACTTTCCGCAAAAACCATGGAAAGCCGCAAGGTACCGGGGCTATATTTCATCGGCGAAGTCGTGGACGTGACCGGACACCTGGGCGGTTTCAACTTTCAGTGGGCCTGGGCGTCAGGATTTAGCGCAGGGCTCGCGGCATAGGGGTGTTAATCACGTTATTCCACTCTTAGCGCTTCCACTGGATTCAATTGTGCCGCGGCATTGGCCGGTCGATATCCGAACGCGACTCCGACGCCGGTGGAAAGCAGCAGGGCGCAAAACACCCCGATCCATGGCACCGACAGAGGCACCGCGCCTTCAGCCAGGCGAAAAGCAAACCAGATCAGTCCCAGAGCAATAATCACGCCGATGATCGCTCCGGACAAACTGATGAATGCCGCCTCCAGCACAAATTGCAGCCGGATTTCCGCCGTGCGCGCGCCCAGCGCCTTGCGAATGCCAATCTCATGCGTCCGCTGGGCCACGTTCACAAACATGATATTCATGATTCCCGTGCCCGCGACCAGCAGCGTCAGGATGGCTACGCCCACCAGAACCAGGCTCATCGCCAGGGAAACTGTGTGCACCGTCCCGAGCACAGAAGACAGGTTCTGCACGGCATAGCGAGCCGCCCTGCGATGCCTGCTGTGAATCAGCCGTTCCATTTCAGAGGTCATCAGCGGCACTTCACTCGATGAAGACGACTGCGCATAGATGACCTGGAAAAAATCTTCGCCCGTAACGGTCTTGATCAGGGGAAAAGGAACCAGCACGGTTTCGTCCTGAATCTCTGATTGCCCGAACGTAGCCACGCCTTCCCGGAACACGCCAATAATGGTGCAACGCAATTGTTCCAGCTGCAGCGGATGGTCGATTGCCGATTCATGACCAAAAATGTTCGTCGCAATGTGTTCGGTCACTAAGCATACTTTCGCTCGGGAAACGAAGTCCTCCTGGTCAAAGTAACGCCCTGAGACCATAAGCAGGCTGCGGATCTTCTGAAACTCCTCCGTCACACCCACCAGCCGTGCCCGTATCACTTTGCCCCGAAGCCTGAAGTCAAAAGGGATATCGTAAGTTCCAGCGGCTGCGGTAACCATGGAAAGCGATTGCCGCACCGCCAGGAGGTCGCCCGATGAAAGTTCATCGCCCGGCACCGCGGGCACGCCATTGCGATCAAGCGCGGCATACGCCAGGTTCGCGCCAATGCCTTCAATCTGGCCCACGACGTAAGCTTTTCCTGAAGAGGCGATGGTAATCACCAGCACAATCGCGGCGCTGCCAATCATCACGCCCAGCATGGTGAGAAAAGCCTTCACCTTGTCCACACCCAGCGCGCCCAGTGCCAGCCGTATGCTCTCTCCCCAATGCATCATTCGGTGAATAACCTCAGGGAATCGCCAGATTAGTGAACAGGTAGTTGCCGGCATTTTCAGCTACCACATGCAGATTGGCCGGGCCGATCAGTTGTTCAAGACGAGCTCTTTCACTTCCGTATGTCAGCAGGTAGCAGCGCGACGGCGACTGCCACAAAGCGCTAAACTTCGCATCGTCGATAAATACGTTAGGAGCGCCCGGCGCATACGATCCGTATTCAAGGTTGTTATTGCGGCCATTGAGCAACAGGGCCGTGCGTCCGGTATAGAAGAAGACCGAGGAGAACGCGTAGTAAGAGTTTGCTTCCACCAGTTGTCCTGGCGGCGATTTCATAAGGCTTTGTGCCAGCGGATATGAACCCAGATACCCATCAAAGCGAACCAGCGCGCGCCGGGCAGCCTGAAAGAAAATGATCATTCCGATCGCAACTACCATGACTGTCTTGCCGATATTGTTGCGCCAAACGGCCAGTCCCGCCGCGATCGTTGCAAATGCAAGAACTGCCATCGCAAGCGGCAGCTTCAAATAGGCAAACGCGCTGAGCGTGAGATCTCCCATGTGGCCCATGGAAAGCGTGTACATCTCCGGATGTTGCGTTAGAGCTTGGGCGATATCGCCGGTTGCCGGCAGCCTCCATACCATCAGCAGGACCAATGCCAGCGCAACACACACGACCGCCGCAACAGCCTGCAACGCCCACGTGCCCGCCTTCACACGGCTGCCGCGTGAAGCCATTGCTGAGCCAAGCAGCAAAGCCAGAGCGGGATAGATCGGCATGGAGTAGTACTCCTGCGTGGTAGAAAAAGTAAAGAAGACCATAACTACGCCGATCCAGCAAATAGCCATCAATCTAGCCCGGCTGGCGCGAGAAGGCTCGCGGTAGGACTCCTTCAGCGCAGCAGGACCATAGACCGACCAGGGGAACAGCCAAACCAGATTCAGCAACCAGAACCATAGGCGCGGAACAGTGTTGTAGTCGCGCGGATAGCGCATATTCAGGAAGCGCAGGAGATGCTCGTTGAAAAAGTAGAACCAGAAAAAGCCGCGGTATTCGCCGGGACCGCTATGCAGGGAAAACGCAAATGCTGGTGGGTTACTGATCGCGGCCAGAACGTGCCACGGCGCGGCGATAATCAGTGCGATGGCCGCGACCATCCAGAGATCAAGTTTTTTCCATGCCGCCCAGCGGAACAACTGGCGCGTGACGGCCATAAAAGCCAGACCTGCCAGCACCGGAAACACCACCGCGATCAGGCCTTTGAGCAGCAATCCAGCGCCAAAACACAAGCCCATCACGCCGGCCCAGCGCCGAGGGCGTTCTTCGTCAGGTTCAAGCAGGCGTAGCCATGCCCAGATTGCGCCGGTAATCGTGAGCGTAAGCATGGCGTCAGGAATGAGAATGCGAGTGAAGAGAAACAGCCCAACGGAAGTAGCCAGAACAATTCCCGCGAACATGCCTGCCTGGTCATCGAAAGCCCATCGGCCGAAGCGATAAGTAACGAAGCACAGCAGCACCACCGCAAGCGCCAGCGGCAGCCGTGCAGCCCAGTCATGCACGCCAAAAACTTTGTAAGACGCCGCCATCATCCAGTAAACCAGCGGCGCTTTTTCCAGGTAGGCGACGCCATCCAGGCGCGCAGTGACCCAATCGCCGGAGACAAGCATGTTGCGCGCGATCTGCGCCTGCACCGCATCCACGTCATCCATCAGTCGCGGCGGGCTGGCGATATTTATCAGAAAGACGAAGCAGGCAGCGGCTACAACGATCCAACCTGGTCGAGCACCGTGGGGACGGCTTCGCTCGGCGCTGGTTCGCTGCTCGCCAGCCCGATGTTCCACTGCTTCATCCACAACAACAACACCATCAAACCCCATAAGTGATACCCCAGATTTGCTTTTCGCTCCAGATGATCATGGAGCAACTGCTCCACGGCGTTCCAGTTAAACAAGCCAGTAGCCCGCACGCCATCTTCTGAAAGCGTGTCCAGCAGCATGGGCCGTAGCACGCTGCGGAACCAATCATGGACGGGAATGTCAAAACCGATTTTTGGCCGCCGCAGGACATGGGGCGGCAACTTGTCCTGCATCAGGCGGCGCAGGATGTATTTCGATTGCGATCCGTTCAGCTTGAATTTCTCGGGCAAACGCGCCGAAAAGTCGACGATGCGTGGATCGAGGAATGGCGGCCGCGCTTCCAGTGAGTGCGCCATGCTCATGCGGTCCACCTTATAAAGGATATCGTCCGCCAGGTAATAACGCTGGTCGAATTCCAGAAAGCGCTGCAAGCCCGGCTCTGCACCCATGTTTTCCAGGACTGAGGCCAGCGGGTCGGCATCGGCGAAGCGGAAGAACTGGCCCTTCTCCGCTTCAGTAAATGTCCCGTTCCAATAAACGTGCGCCATCTCCGGCGAAAGCAGCGAGCCCTGAAGAAAGCGTTTGAGCTTATATTCAAAGCTGATCTTGTCGTCAGAAACGGGCAGAAGATCCGCGCATCTGAGTGCGGTGCGCCGCAATGAAGCAGGTACGCGCTGGGCAGCGGCAGAATAGCGATCGGCTTTGTAAGTAAGATAGCCGGCAAAAAGCTCGTCGGCGCCCTCGCCGGTCAGAACGACCGTAACGTCCTTCGTGCTCATCTGCGCCAGGAACCACGCCGGCAGCGCGCCGGCATCGGCACTGGGCTCGTCAGAGTAGTAGGCCATCTTCTCGATTGCATCTTCCAGGTCGGCGGCTTCGTCCAGGTTGAATTCGGTGTGCCGGCTGCCGAAGTGCCGCGAAGTTTCGGCAATCGAGGCGCTTTCGTCGAACGAGCGCCCTTTGAAGGTGATGGAGAAAGTGCGCAGCTCCGCGGCGCCGGCGTGCGCGGCATAGCGCAGAATAGTGGAAGAGTCGAGTCCGCCGCTCAGCCATATGCCGACGGGAACGTCAGATATCAGCTGCTCGCGAACCGACTTGTTGAGCAAATCGTCCAGCTCCTCCGTCGCTTCTGCAATCGACCGTGGAGGCGCAGCGACAGCTTCTTTTCGCACATAGGACCGCATGCTCATGTTGCCATTGCGCCACTGCAGCACGTGTCCAGGCAGGAGTTTGCGGATGCCTTCCACCAGCGTGTACGGTGCTGGCACGTAGTTCAGGCTCAGATAGCAATTCAGCCCGGCCATGCAGAGATTACGCGGAACGTCAGGATGGGCAAAGATGCATTTTAACTCAGACCCAAAATAGATCTCGCCCTCATGTCGCGCGTAATACAACGGCTTGATGCCCATGCGATCGCGGGTCAAAATGAGCCGCCGCTCTGACTGCACCCAGATGGCGATGCCAAACATTCCCCGGAAATGAGAAAAGCATTCGCTTCCCCATTTCATGAATGCATGCAGAATGACTTCAGTGTCGCAGCGGCTCTCAAAAATAGCGCCGCTGGCTTCCAGTTCGACTCGCAACTCTTTGTGATTAAATATTTCGCCGTTGAAAACGACGATCACGTCGCCATCAGGGCTAATCAGCGGCTGGTCGCCGCTTTCAAGATCAACAATGCGCAGGCGCGTCGCGCCCAGGGAGATACGTTCTGACGTGAATCGCCCCTGATGGTCCGGCCCACGATGCGTGAGAGACGCAAGCGCCTTGTCCATCACGCCGCGCGGCAGACGTTTGCGGACGTGCGTGTACCCGAGGATGCCACACATGAAAGTGTCGCTTTCTTCGGGCAGAAGAACGTGAGAATCTAACCGCTCCGACGGACCCTACTTCTGTGGTCTGTTTGATGATTCGGAACCGCCCCTGGCGTTCCGCTTCATCTTAACCACACTCACGCAGTTCTTTTCCCCACATGGCTAGAACCAGGTTGCCGCGATTATACGCGTCCGAGAAGGCTTGCCAAGAAAAAAATCAAGAAGTGTAAAGTCGGTGCACGGAGATCCGCAGACCGCAGACTCAAGCATAATAATTTCTAATAATTCAGGCAGACCGATGACTAAAACTGTTCAGTTTTGAACATATATAATTTTGTTCAGTGGTTGTGGGGCCCAACGGGAGAGGGATTTTTCACAGGAGCAGGCATGAAGATCGGAATCCTGGGAGCAGGCAATATTGGCGCGACGGCTGCCCGGCTGTTTGTGGCCGCCGGACATGACGTGGCAGTCAGCAACTCACGCGGGCCAGACTCGCTGCGCGAGTTGATCAGAGAACTCGGTCCCCAGGCACACGCTATGACTATCCGCGACGCAGCGCGTTTTGGCGACATACTACTGCTGGCTGTTCCATGGCGTTCGCCAGAGGCGCTGCCTGAGCCGGAGCTGCTGCATAACAAGATCGTGATTGACGCCATGAACCCCTACCGGCCGGACGGCGGCTTTTACGATCTGGGCGGGTCCACCTCTTCGGAAGAAGTGCTCAAACGCCTTCCCGGATCGCGGCTGGTGAAAGCCTTCAACACCATTTATTACGTGCATCTGGCCAGCCGCGGACGCAAAGATTTGCCCATTGAGGAGCGCCACACGATCTATCTGGCCGGCGATGATGCTGAAGCGAAAGCGCTGGTAGCGCAGTTGATTGAAGAAATCGGCTTCGCCGCGATTGATACCGGGTCATTGCGCGAGGGTGGACGTCTGCAAGAGCCGGAATCGCCCATCTATAACACGACCTACAATGCCCGCGAAGCCCGGCACTTTCTTACAACCCTGGAAGAAAAGAAGGCATGAGGAGCAGGCTGCTGCTCTCCCTGACGCTTCTTCCCTTACTGGGCATGACCGTGAGGGCTCAGGAAGCCCGTGACAAAGTTGTATCCATCGGCCAGGCCGCCGATCACGCAGTGCAGCAGAGCAAACTCACCGTGGCCGGCGGCGCTCCGTTCCATTTAAAGGCGCGCATAACCAACGCAGGTCCGGCCAAACCGGAATACTCGGCGGACGTAGAAGAGTACTGGGTTTCGCCGGAAAAATGGCGGCGCACGGTGCAATCTGCCGACTTTTCTCAAACTTTGATCTCTGGTGACGGTAAGCTCTCGGAAAGAGTCAACGGAGACTACTATCCCTTCTGGCTGCATGACCTGGTCACAGCTTTATTTGACCCTCTGCCTATGGTCAATCAACTCAGAGCCATGCCTGGACAGCTGGCGATCCCGGACGACTCAGTCAAATCCAGTTCATGCATGAATATGCAATTCAAAGTGGGAATTGCTCCGGCGCAAAATAGCCTCACTTATGCCTTTTGTTTCGTCGGCAAGGGAGGGCTGCTTCAGGCGGTGCTCACTCCGGGGTACAAGGCCCAGTTTTCCGACTATCAGCCTTTTAAGAAGAAAACTGTTGCACGGACCATCAAAGCTGAGTTTGCACCGGGTCTTACGCTTACAGCAAAGATCACCGAACTTGCGGAACTCTCCAACCCGGACGAGAACCTATTCACCATCGAGAGCGCCACATCTGCCGCTGAGCAGATGAAGACGATCCAGGTAGGAGACGATTCCGCCCGCGCGCTGGCGTTGAATACTCCGCCCATTGTGTGGCCCGCAGTGCGCGAAGGAAAGACTGCCGGCGTAATGAGCCTGTACGTCTCTATTGACCGCGCTGGAAAAGTGCGCGAGATATGGCCTTTGGCCTCGCACAATGCAGAGTTGAATGAGGCAGCCCGCGAGCAGGTGTCGCGCTGGCAATACAAACCGTACAGCAACGGCGGTCCGTCACAGATGGAAGCAGTGCTGACCTTCGCTTTTAACACGCGCATTGAGAATCCCATTCCGGTGCTGAATGACGTGGAAGCCCGTAAACTGGCCACGCACATAGTGGAAGCGGTGGTTCCGTCAGGCAAGGCCCGCAAGGGAAGCAAGTTCAGCCTGCGGGTTTCTGTGGACGAAGCTGGCAAGACGCAGGCAGTGCAGAATCAAAACAACGTGGCGCCCGCGCTTTATGCGGCCGGAACCGCGGCCCTGAAGCAATGGCACTTCCGTCCTTACATGAACCAAGGCGTCCCGGACCGTTTCTACGCCGACATCACATTCCAGGTGCGCTGATTTCGGGAACGCAGATTACCCATTCCGCGCTTTTTCACCTACAACTTAAAGCCTAGGGCGGATAACGCTGGGATGAACCGCATCATCTATATACGCACATGAAAATTTCAAGCAGGAACTCGCGTATGAAAAGTAATCTGGTTCTTTCGTTGGCTCTCTCCGCTTTTACATTCTTGCCGCTTAGCGCCCAGCAAGGGGCCGCCCCATCCACGCCTGACAATCAAAATCCACCTTCGTCAAGCCAGCAGCCTGCTGACAGCAATGCTGCTCCCGAGGCGCAAAAACCGGACGCTCAGCCCGATGCTGCCGATCAACCGAACGGAAAAGTTCCTGTGTATCGAGTCACGGTGGTGGAACGCACGACCGAAGCAGTGGACTATCGCGATCGTGGGGGCACAACTCAAATAGATTTCAAAGGCACGTCACTCATGCCGGCAGTGGACGGAAACGCGAAAGTCACCGGACATACCGGCCGGCTGGCAATCGATGCCACACTGCGCCATCTGGCGCCGCCTCGCAGCTTTGGCCCGGAATACCTGACGTATGTTTTGTGGGCCATCACGCCGGAAGGCCGTCCGTTGAATCTGGGCGAAATCAGGCCTAATGATGACGGCAACTCACGTCTGCAAGTCACGAGCGGATTGCAGGAGTTCGGAATGATTGTGACCGCCGAGCCATACTTCGCGGTAACGCGTCCCAGTGACCTGGTGGTCGCGGAAAATATCGTGCGGCAGGATACCGCTGGCGGCAATCATCCGATCTCAGCCAAATTTGACCTCTTACAAAAGGGCCAGTACACCGTAAACCTGTCGCCAGACCAGTTGCCGGCGACTACAGCGGACAAGAAGACGCCGCTGGAATTACTCGAAGCGCAAAATGCTATCGCGATCGCGCAGGCCGCCGGAGCCGACCAGTACGCGGCTGACACGTTGGGAAAAGCCAAAGCCTATCTGGCCCAGGGCCAGAATTATCTGCGGCAAAAGCAGAACATCACGCCGATAGGTGCGGTAGCGCGCGCCGCCACACAGGCTGCCGAGGACGCGCGGCTACTCACGCTCCAGAAAAAGCAGGAAGAGCAGACGGCGGCGGAACGCCAGCGCGCACAAGATCGCATTCAGCAGGCTCAGTCGCAGGCTGAATCTGAATCAGCGCGTGCCGACGCAGCCCGCCTGGACGCGCAACGCCAGAAAGAACAACGCGAACTGGCGGAGCAGGAGCGTCAGGCGGCACAGCAGGCACGACTGGAAGCCGAGCAGGCCGCTCAACAGGCAACACAGGATAAAGCCGCTGCTCAAGAGCAATTGCAGCAGTCCGAACAGGCACGTCAGGCCGCATTACAACAGCAGCAAACCCTGGCGCAACAGGCCGAGCAGGCGCGCTTACAGGCGCAGCAATCTGATCAGGCGCGGGCGCAAGCCGTGCAACAGGCGGAAGAACAACGCCAACGCCTGCTCAAACAGCTCAACGCGGTCCTGCAGACGCGTGACAGCGCTCGCGGGCTGATCGTCAGCATGTCCGATGTGCTCTTCGATTTCAACCAGGCCACGCTGAAGCCAGGAGCCAAACTGCGTCTGGCAAAAGTCTCAGGCATCATTTTGGCTTATCCCGACCTGAAGCTGGAAATTGACGGCTTCACTGACAACAAGGGCACGCCCCAATACAACATGACCCTGTCTGACAAACGGGCCAAGGCCGTCCGCGATTTCCTGGTGGCCCAGGGCGTGAGTTCTGACGCCGTCAATACCAAGGGGTTTGGTGAGTCTAATCCCGTGGCCAGCAACGCAACCGCCGCAGGACGCCAGCAGAACCGCAGGGTTGAATTGGTGGTGAGCGGCAATGCAATCGGCAGCAGCGCAGGCGCTCCGGGATCTGCAATCGGAACAGCGCCCGGTTCCACCGGCGGGGTTTCCGGATCTACGCAAAGCACTCCGAATTCCACGCGCCCAGATAATACGGTTTCACCCGGTAGCATTTCTACTCCAGCAGGAACCGGGGCAACGCAATCGCGTCCGTCAAACGGTTCATCTCAACCGCCGGTCTCCAATCCTCCGGCGACCGACAACAAACCACCGAACAACATCTTTTAGCTTTATTTCGGTTTCTTC
>DASYKK010000193.1:0-6845 GCA_035995565.1 Candidatus Angelobacter sp. | reverse complement strand
CGAGGCGCACGACCTGATCACTTCCCTGCCCGGCGCACAGGCTTTTCAGTGCGATGTGTCCAGTGACACCGAGATCGACGCCTTCTACGCGCAATTGAAGCAGCACTTCGGCCAACTAGATGCAGTAGTACATTCCGTGGCTTACGCGCCCGCGGAAGAACTCAAGGGCGATTTCCTGAATACGTCGCGCGAGGGCTTCCGCATCGCCCACGACGTGAGTGTCTATTCTCTGATCGCGGTTACGCGCGCGGCAGCGCCGCTGATGACCAACGGCGGCAGCGTGATCACGCTTTCGTATTTTGGCGCAGAAAAAGTTGTGCCGGGATATAACGTGATGGGCGTGGCCAAGGCCGCTCTGGAAGCAACCGTGCGCTACCTGGCCAACAGCGTGGGCGAAAAGAAAATTCGCGTGAATGCCATTTCCGCCGGCCCCATCAAGACCCTGGCGGCGCGCGGCGTAGGCGATTTCAGCCAGATGCTCAAGAACCACGCCGAGCGCGCACCGCTCAAGAGAAACGTGGAACCCAGGGAAGTTGGCGACACGGCGCTGTTCCTTTCTTCTGACCTTGGCTCCGGGATCACCGGCGAAACCATCTACGTGGATTGCGGCTACAACATCATGGGATTTTGAGTGCGGCCATGTCGCGCGGCTGGATCTTCGCCATCTTCATCCTGATCGATCTGGCTATTGTCGGCGGCGTGGTCTGGTGCGTGTTCCAGCGAATGCCAACAAGTAGGTATCTCTTCCCCGCCGCCCTGCTGTTCATGCTGAATGGCGTGTGGCTGGTGGTGATGACGGTGAGGAAGACGCCGCCGGGCGGGTGAGCGCAATGACGGAGCACCAGATCCAAGCACTAACTGCCGCTGGTGAAGAAAGATAGATTGGGCTAAGGAAAATTTATGGAACATGCATTCGGCCTGGACATTCCGCAAACTGTCGAAGAGGCTTGCGACCCGAAGCGTATGGTGCTTTTGGTTTATGACATGCAAGTCGGCATCGTGAGGCAAATTAAGAACGGAGAGCAGATCACGGCGCGCGTTGTTCAGGTGCTGGAGGCGGCGCGCGCAGCTGGAGTGCGCATTTTCTTCTCACGACATCTGTCGCTACCCAAAGAATTAATGGGTGTAACCCAGCTTCGTATGGCGCTGGCGTGGCAGCGAGTCGATTCAGTTGAGCAGATCAAGCCCTGGTTTTTGCGCGATTCGCCGCCCTTTCAGCTCATTCCAGAAGTCGCTCCGCTCGAAAGCGAGGCTGTCTTTGACAAGATCGCGATGTCAGCTTTCGAAGGCACGCTGCTCGACACAGCGTTGCACGACTGCGGCATCAACAGGGTTGCTATCGTGGGTGTGGCAATGGAGATTGGTATTGAACCCACAGTGCGCCATGCCGTCGACTTGGGTTACATTCCCATCGTTGTCACCGATGCCTGCGGCGCAGGCCACGAAGAGGCGGCCGAGCGTTCCATCGCCGCCCTTGAGTTCGCCGGGGATGCTTTTCTGACGAATGTTGAAACGATATGCCGAATTCTGGCAGAGAAGTCAGGATCGCGGTAAAGTGGCATTCGATCGGCCCAGCGACTCCGGGCGCGCAATCACCCGATCACCCGATCTCCGATCTTAACCCATCTTTCATCCCCTCCCTGATGCTCAATCGCAATCTCCACATCTCTCTCTTTGTCGAACCTCTCAAACTTTTCTCCCCACTCGATCAGCAAAATGCTTTGCGGGGTCATCAAGTCGTCGAGAGCAAGGGTGTCGAGTTCGCGCTGCGTGTCGATTCGGTAGAGATCAATGTGATAAAGAGTGACCGCAGGGCCGCGATACTCATGGATCAGAGTGAATGTCGGGCTGGTGACGTCGTCAGCTTTGGCCGCCTGAAAGCCTTCAGCAATACCTTTGACCATGGTCGTCTTCCCTGCGCCAAGATCGCCGCGCAATAAGACGATGCTGCCCGGGTTCAGTTCGGCGGCCAGACGGCGGCCGAGTTCCGTGGTCTCTTCGGCCGAGTGGGTGGTAAAGGTCTTCATCGCTGGAGGTAAACGAATTTGCTCAAGGCTTCTGCCTCGCAGACAGCGAAGGCTTCGCCCAGGCAGTTAATGATGTCAGTAGCGATCATGGATTGCTGGCCGTAGAGCGACGCGGCAATATCGCCGGCAAGACCGTGGAGATAGACAGCACGGGCCACGCCCAACGTGGTCATCAGATGCCGTGCTTCGCGGGTCTTGGCGGCCATCTTTGTAGCCACCTCCCCGGCAAGTTTGGGATCGTGCGAGATCTGCGACTTCTCCCAAAGCTTTCCGAGTTCCATTCCCTCCGGATCTTCTTTCCCCGGACGCCATCCGACGATAACTCCCTGCATGGGCCTTTGTGCCAGAATAGCAGCAACAATTCCGGTTAGCACATCGCCTGAACCGCCTTTGGCCATTCCCGGGTTGCCGGTCGTATTGATCCACACATGGCCATTCGGGCTGGCAATAATGGTGCGATGCCCTTTCAACACGACGCAAGCCCGCGTCAATTCCGCAGCACGTTTGGCTGCCGCAATACGACTGGACTGGACGGCTGCGACCGGAGAGCCGATAAGGCGCGACATCTCGCCGGGATGCGGTGTGAGTACACGAAATGAATAGTCGTCGGCGTCAGCCTGGATTTCTTCGCCATGCCCGGCAAAGGCATTGATGCCGTCGGCATCAATGACCAGAGAGGTAGTGCAAATACTCACAAAGTCACGGATGAACTCGGCCGTTTCCTCGTTCTGCGAAAGACCGGGGCCAAGAGCAACCACCGTCTTGCCCTTCAAGAGCTGTTCGCGCCCCGCCAAGGCCAAGAGCGAAATCGTGCCCTCGGCAGTCTCTTCCATCGGCTCCGTCATTAGTTCCGGGGCATATGCTGAGACCGCCGCCTGAACAGACCTGGGCGATGCCACAGTGACGAGCCCGGTACCGGCCCGAAGGGCCGCCATCCCAGCCATGGCCGCCGCCCCGCTCTTCCCCACTGAGCCACCGATCACAAGAACATGACCAAACTCGCCTTTATGCGCATCAGAGCGGCGTCGCCAGGCCAGCGCCTGCGCGTCAGCGCTGGTGATAACGTCCTGATGCAGCGAGGCATGTTTGACGACTAACTTACTCGGAGAGCCAATATCGGCGAGGGCGATGGGGCCATCTGTGAGATTGGCAAATACTAAGGCGGGCTTGGCGGCAGTGAAGGAGATGATGGCGTCCGCGCGAACGTAAGTGATTCCTTCCGGCGGCTCTTCCACATCGGCGTCGATGCCAGACGGAACGTCCACAGCCAGCACAAAACCGTCTGCTTTGTTGATGCGAATGACTGCCTTTTCTGCAATCCCCTTCAGAGGTGGCTTGAAACCTGTGCCCAGAATGGCATCGATGATCAGATCAGATTTGAGTGCCTGTTCGATATCAGGCTTGCTGAAATCTTTCTCGTCGGCGATCCATAACACTGAAACGGGAAGCTTCTTGAACATCTCTGCCGCGTCGCCTCGCAGCTCGTCTGGACCTTTCGCCAGCACGATCACTGAAACCTTTTTGCCGGCTTCATGCAGCTTGCGCGCCGCGACAAATCCGTCGCCGCCGTTATTGCCTTTGCCGCAGACGGCGCAGACGGATGTGAAGTCGAAATGCTTCAGTGCAAATTCGGCGACGGCCATGCCCGCGTTTTCCATCAGGGTGAGCGACGGAATGCCATATTTCTCAGTGGTAGCGCGATCAATTACGCGCATCTCTTCCGCGGTAACGATTTTCATGACCGCACGGCCGCCGCGGCCAGAGTTTCCAGCTTCGTCAATTGGGGTGTCTCGCCCATGGCAATAAGGTGATCATTGCCTTGAATGGGTTCCGGGGCTTCTGGATTGAACCGGGTGTTGCCGTCCGCATGGCGGATGGCAAGGATCATGATACCGAATTTGTGGTGAATGCCCGAACTGCCTACTGTCATCCCGGCCAGCGGTGACTGCGGTGAGATTCTGATTTCCTCGATCAACATCTGATTGGCGCCGGAACGATCACTCGTGATGTCAAGGAAATCGAGCAGGTGCGGACGGAGGAAACTCTGCGCGATGCGGTGGCCAGCAGCTGCGTAAGGAGAAATGACGATATCGGCGCCAGCAGTTCTCAGATGCCTTTCTGCCCGCTCTTCCGTGGCGCGGGCGATAATCTTTAGCATAGGGTTCAGGCCGCGTGCCGTGAGTACGATATAGATATTGGTGGCGTCAGTGGTTGTGGCGGCCACCAGACCGGCAGCGCGCTCAATGCCAGCGTCGCGCAGGGTCTTCTCGCTGGCAGCATCCCCGACCAATGCCAGCCACTTGGGATCAAGATCCGCGGCACTTTTTTCATCGCTTTCAACAATGATAAACGGACAAGGTTTCTGCGACAGTTCGTGGGCAACGCTGTGTCCGACGCGTCCGGCGCCGCAGATGATGTAGTGATCTTTGAGGCTGGCGATGTCGCGTTCCATGCGTCGTTTACCGAAAACCTTGAACAACTCGAATTCTAGCAAAGCCTGCGTGGCGGCCCCGATCATAAGAAAAACCAGCGCCACGCCGCTGACAATGAGCACGATACAGAAAACGCGTCCGGTAAATGAGAGCGGATGCACCTCCTGATATCCCACGGTGCTCAGGGTGATGACCACCATGTAAAAGCTGTCAAACCAGCCCCAGTGCTCAATGTAATGAAAGCCCACCGTGCCCGCGGCGGTGAGCGCGATCAAGGCAACCAGGGCGATCTTGAGTGGACGGAATTTCTGCACAGGCGGCTCCAGCGCGACTTGATTCTAGAGCATTTCAGGTGGTCAAGAAAAAAAGAGTACCGCGGATGGACAGGGATTAGCGCGGATAAAAAGCTCCGCGCGCGCTATGAAGCTCCGCGCTGCACGCGGCTGTGCTTGCTGCCATAGAAAGAGTAGATCAACAGTCCGACGACAAGCCACACCCCAAGTCGGATCCATGTGGGCGCGGTGAGCGTGAGCATCAGCCCGAGTGACATCACGATGCCCATGATCGGTGTAAATGGCACCCATGGCGCCTTGAAAGGACGTTTTAGTTCGGGGCTGCGCCGCCGAAGAATCCATACACCGGCGGAGACGATCACGAACGCGAGCAGCGTGCCGATACTGACCATTTCCGTTAGCACGTTGATGGGCAAGGAGGCGGCAAGCACGGCGACAAATGTTCCGACAGTCAGGGTGGAAATCCAGGGCGTACGGAAACGGGGATGAACGGCGCTGAACATCTGTGGCAGCAATCCGTCACGCGACATGGAAAAGAAAACGCGCGATTGCCCCAGCAACATAACGACGATGGTGCTGCTGAGTCCCATGAGGGCGCCTACTTTCACCATGAGGCTTCCCCAGCGGACGCCGGTCACATCAATGCCCACGGCCAGAGCGTCGCGGACATTCAGGTTTCTGTAATTGACCAGACCAGTAAGAATGCCAGCGACGAGAATATAGAGTATGGTGCAGACGGCCAGCGAACCCAGGATTCCGAGCGGCATATCGCGCTCAGGATTTTTTGCTTCCTGTGCTGCAGTAGAAACCGCATCAAAACCGATATAGGCAAAGAAAATAATGGCCGCTCCACGGACAATTCCCGACCATCCGAACTCACCAAACTTGCCCGTATTGGGAGGGATGAAGGGATGCCAATTGGCGGAGATCAAGTCGGGATGCGTAAGGAGGAAGTGTCCGCCGATGGCTATAAAAACAATCAGTACGCAAACCTTGATAAACACAATGGCAGTATTAAAATTCGCAGACTCCTTGATGCCGATGATCAGAATAAGGGTGGCCATCATGATGGCCAGAAAACCGAACAAATTGAAAACACCGAAAGTGTGCGGCAGCGAAGCCGGATCAATGCCGAGTTGCTTTAGCCTGGGGATGATCAGCGTCGAAAGCTCCCAGTGATTGTTGTAATAGATGAATTCATCCCAGTGTGTACCGGCCAATGATGCGGGAAGCTTAAGGCCGAAGTCGCCGAGCAGGCTCAGCAGGTATCCACTCCATCCGGAGGCGACAGTGGCAGCGCCGAAAGCATATTCCAGCACCAGATCCCAGCCGATGATCCAGGCAAAGATTTCGCCCAAAGTGGCATAGCCGTAAGTGTAAGCCGAGCCGGCCACAGGAATCATCGAGGCAAACTCTGCGTAGCAAAGCCCGGCAAAAACGCAGCTCACGGCTGCGATCACAAACGAGATCACGATGGCAGGTCCAGCGAACTGCGCTGCCGTGGTTCCGGTGATCACAAAGATTCCTGTGCCGATAATCGCGCCGATGCCAAGCGCGATCAGGTTGCTTGGGCCCAATGCGCGGCGCAGACTGTGCTCGCCGGTTTCATGGGCTTCGTCCAGAATGAGTTTCAGCGGTTTGGTGGCTAGCAGATTGGCCATTGCAACAACAACCCTCGTGTAACGATAGACGCGGCTGAACCAGAAAAGACTTGCCATTCTAAAACAAAACCCTCCGCCGAAGCGGAGGGTCAAGGATTCTTACAGATCGAGGTTTGCTACACGCCAGTCTGGAGTTTGCTGTGTCGCTTGCCGTAAGCGAAATAGAAGATCAAGCCAATCAGGAGCCAAACAAACAGACGCGCCCAATTTGTCCAGCCCAGGCCGTAAATCATGGCGCCGCAGACGATGATTCCGAGGATTGCAACCAAAGGCAACGCCGGAACCGTGAAAGCTCGCGGTATATCCGGCCTGCGGACGCGAAGGATCCAGACGCCTGCGCACACCAGAATGAACGCGAACAATGTGCCGATACTGGTCATCTCGCCCACAATGCTGTCAGGCAGGAAAGCCGCGAAAAGCGACGTGAAAACA
>DASYKK010000192.1:0-11572 GCA_035995565.1 Candidatus Angelobacter sp. | reverse complement strand
CAATCAGCAGACAAAAAAAGTTTACAAGTGCACGTTGTGCTCCGATCGAGTTTCTGAAGGGCTTGAACCTGCATGCATCAAGGCCTGCCCCACAGGATGTCTGCAGTTCGGCTTGAAAGATGACTTGAAAGCCGAGGCTGAGACTCGCGCCGCCCAACTCCGGAACGAGTATGGCCATGTCAACGCGGGTGTATACGACCCTGCGGGCGTTGGCGGCACAGGCGTTATCTATGTTCTCCATGACGTCACCAACCCGGAAGCTTACGGCGGACTGCCCAAAGACCCTCGTATTCCGTGGATCGTGCGCCTGTGGAAGAAGCCGGTCAAGTGGATCGGCAATCTGGCCATGCTTGGTGGCGTTATTGGAGTAACCCTCCATTACCTCCGCTTCGGACCGAAAGAAGTTGATGTGGAGGAAACGAGGAAAGGAGACCGGCCGTGAGCACATCGGAGGTCATTACTTCTGCCCACGCTGTTGGCGACAAGAGTGAGCGAATAGTTCGCTACACGTTAACCGAGCGAATCAACCACTGGATATCAGGAATTACTTACGTTTATTGCCTTATGACCGGGCTGGCCTTCTGGTGGCCCTACACATATTGGCTGGCGGCCGTGGCAGGCGGCGGCCCCACCGCGCGCTTTTGGCATCCCTGGATGGGCGTGATTTTCACTGTGTCGGTTTTTTATATGTACAAGCTCTGGCGCAATGACATGGTCGTCACGGATGCCGATCGCGCGTGGTGGAAGAATGTCACATATTACATCCGCAACCAGGACGAAAAACTTCCTCCAATAGGCCGCTTCAACTATGGGCAGAAGCTCTTTTTCTGGGTCATGTTTTACGGGGCGATCCTGCTCCTGCTCTCGGGAATCATCTTGTGGATCCCGGAAATGATTCCATGGAACCTGCGCTGGCTGCGCTATCTCGGCATTGCTCTCCATGTAGCGGCTGCGCTGGTTTCAATTGGCGCATTCATCATTCACGTTTACATGGGAACGGCCATGGTCCGCGGCGGTTTCACTGCAATGATTCGCGGCCAGGTCAGTTCGCTCTGGGCACGAACTCATCACCGGCTCTGGTATGAGCAAGAAACCAGAAAAGCGCCGCCCAGTAAATAACCCATGCGCGTTTGCGCAACAACCTAAGGGAAGACGGAACACATGAAATCGTTTGACAACAAATATCTCTCTCCACAATTCACACAACTCGTCCCCATGGGCCTTATTACCGCAATCATCTTCTTTATGTGCGTTTCGCCGCTAAGCAATGCCCAGGAGGAACGCGGTTTCACGGTGCATGGAGGCTTCGGAGCTACTCTACTGACGGGCGATATCAGCACCCGCCTCGATAACGGTTGGCACGGCACGGTTGGGGCTGGATACAACTTCTCATCTTTTTATTCCACCACCATTGACTATACCTACCACGGCCTGGGCGTCGGCGACAGTGTATTGGCGGAAGCACAAGTGCCGGGTGGTAACGCACGTCTGTGGTCCATCACCGTGAATCCCCGGTTGCGCCTGCATCCCAAAGGCAAAGTTGATCCCTATGTTGTGGGTGGGGTGGGTTATTACAGGCGCACGGTAGAGTTTACTCAGCCGGCTTTGGTTCCGGTGTTCTTCTTTGATCCCTTCTTTGGCATCTTCTTTAACACTCTTGTTCCCGCGAACAAGGTCATTGGCCGAATCCGCCAAGGCGGTGTGGGCGGGAGCCTGGGCGGTGGTTTTGACTGGCGACTGCCGGGAGACAAACTGAAATTCTATACGGAAGCGCGGTATCACTTCGCCGATACCGGCAGGATTCCTACGCGCATGGTGCCCATCACCTTCGGACTCCGGTGGTGAGAACCATTTTACAAGGGCATCGCTGATCGGCACGAAGTCAGGTGCAGAAATGATATTAGTAGGCAGTTGTAGGCTTAGCAGCGTGAATTTAGTTTTGGCAGCACTCATGATTGCTGCAGGCACGGGCTATGCTCAAGAGCACCCTCCCGGTCGAGTGGCCAGGATCAGCTATTTGAAAGGCAACGTTTCCTTTTTACCTGCCGGCCAGGACCAATGGAGCCGGGCGACGCTGAACTTCGTTGTAACCACCGGCGACCGGATATACACCGACAAGGGCGCAAAAGCTGAACTTGAAGGCGGTAATTATTCGGTTCGCCTGACAGAAAAAACTGATGTAACAATTACCGAGATCGACGACACGGTGGCACAGTTCGTTGTAGGGCAGGGCGCCGTCAGGCTCACCGTATATCAACTTCCCTCAGGGGATACTATCGAGGGCGATTCACCTGACGCAGCCATCACTCTGGCCGGGGCTGGCAGCTATCGCGTCGATGTGGACCCAGACGGCGAATACACCCGCGTGATAGTGAACAGCGGAAGAGTGGAAGTCGCCAGTGATAGCGTCTCGCAAATAGTGGATGCCGGCCAAGCCATCGAGTTGCGTGGGGAAGAGATCACGCAAACATCCACACTGGCTCCAGATAGCTTTGACCGCTGGAGTGATGAACGCGATCAGCGAATGTCCGCTTCCAGTTCAGCGCAGTATGTCAATGCATCCACCCCCGGCTATGAAGACCTTAATTCTTACGGACGCTGGGTCAATGAAGTTGATTACGGGCCGGTATGGTATCCCACAGTTGCGGCTGGCTGGGTGCCTTACCGGTTTGGTCATTGGGCGTGGATCGATCCATGGGGTTGGACCTGGGTAGAAGATGAGCCATGGGGATTTTGTCCTTTTCATTTCGGCCGGTGGGTACTTATTGGAGCGGCATGGGGATGGATTCCCGGGCCGATTGCGGTTAGGCCTATTTATGCTCCTGCATTCGTTGCATTTCTGGGCGGTATAGGATTTTCTATCGCCAGCGTTAATGTGGTGGCGTGGTTCCCGCTGGGACCAGACGAACCGTTCTTCCCGTGGTATCACTACGACGTTGAGTACCTGCGCATTGTAAATATCACAAATGTCCGCAATGTCACCAACATCACAAATATCATTAATGTTGGGACCGTCGATCAGATCCGCTACAAATACCGAACGCTTGCCGCAACGGCTGTGCCCGCCGATGTCTTCGGCAGAGGAGATCCGGTTGCGCACCATGTTGTTCCAGTGAACCCGCGCATGCTCGAAAGAGCACGACTGGTTCCACATCCGCCAGTGAACCCCGCAGTTCACGCAACGCTGCCCGGCAAGCCTGTGCGGCCGCCTCCTGTGCGGCCGGTCAACTTTGCGGTTGCACGCAGAGCTCACGCCGGCCAACCCAGCGCAAGCGTAGCGCGGCCTCCTGCCCTGCCGGCCAGAGCCGAGCCGCAAACAGTTCCGCTCGCGGTTCCGCAATCAGATCGAAGGACGACAACGATAATTCCTCCGCGAACGGCGCCGTCACGATTTGTGATGCGAACTCCGCCCCCTCCACCGACGATACCGTTTACACAAAGGCGGCAAGCAATGATGGAGCATCCGGGGCGTCCACTTGAGCCGCAGCAGATTGGAAACCTGAGGGCCGGCAGGCCCGCGGGTCCGTTGCTTGATCGTGAAATCCCCCCACATGTTGCTCCACCTCATGTTGGACCAAAAATTCCCGTACGGCCGGTGGTCCCGCCAGCTCGAGAGCGGCCTCCGCGTCCTGGAAGGTAGGTGAAGAAGTCATGGCAACCAAACTCAATCACAACGCATTAGCTTTTGCTGAACAACTGATCCGGGATGGCAGGTTCGTTTATGACAATAGAGATGCGTGGAGTGAGCACGAACCCTCGACGAAAAAAGAGAACGAGTTCATCCACCAGCATGGGTTTGCTGAATACGGGAAATGGCACCTGGGCATTGACGACGATGAACCCGCCGATACCAAGGCAAGATATAAGTTTCCTTACGGCGATTTCAAGAATCTCCATCGCTGCGGCTTATTGTCGGCAGAAAGCCGTGCCGGCCAGTACAAGCACTACGATATCGAAAACGCAACGGCCCATCTGCACGGCATGCTGGAGGCATTACACAGGAAACAGGCGTAGTGCACAGGGTGAGTTCCAGGACTCTTTCTTCGCCTGCTGCTCCGCGCTCCTCACTGCCGCAAGAAAGACTTTTGCAGACGGTGGTGGGGGGACTTTGCCGGAGAGGACATCCTTAGGAGTTGCGTTTTCTCCGTAAAAAGCGAGCATGGAAGCATCGTCGGGACTTACCCATGCCCCGTCCAGGGTTGCGCCGGCAAAGACGCCTTTGGACCGCGAATAGCTCAGGATTTCGGTATCCATCTTCCAGTCAGTTCCCGCCGCGGCATGGCGTCCTACCGGGCCGGCGGCAGCCGATGCTTCAGCTCCAATCTGAAATTTATTCTTGAGCAGGCGGTCCATACCTTTTTGGTTCATGATCATCATTACATTGTCGACGCCCGCCACACCAATCTGCAGACCCCAACTGCCACCAGTGATTGAAAAGAACGCGGGCGCGCTCCAGCCGGTGGAGGTGCGGCACGTGGCGACTCCTTTGCCGTGCTTTACACCGAATACGAGTCCCGCCTTGATTTCATGAGGAATGACGGCAATGCACTTTGCGTGCTCTGCCACTTCCATGGGGATGCCCTTGTCGGGAACGTTCATGATTTCCTGCAGGACCTCTGCCGCATCCTGAAGACGCTTTTCTGCCTGCCGCCTGGGCGTAGCGCCCCAAGCAAGTGTTGCAAGCAAGACAATCGCGAACAACTTTGCCTTCTTCTTCATATTTGTTCTTTTCGGCTGTCCTCGAATTCAAACGCCGCATAGGCCGCATTCCCAGGAGAGAGGGACGCTTCCAAATGAAACCTATGCGGCGACCAGCGGGCGGGATCGCAGTCTGGGCACTTTTTGCATCGAGGGGGAGGCCCCGACGTTGCGACCACGTTCCTGCTCGCACTCGCGGCGGTAGCTGCTGGCCCGTATCGGAGCAATCGTGGTCAGCCCGCCTCACCGCGTAGTCTTTTACAACTAAACTTCAATTGTGATCAGGTTCTCTACATCCGTAATTCCAGGAGCCGACCACGTTGCACGCTCGGCTTCCTGTTTTTCCGCCCACGAACGTACTGTCCCGCGAAGAATCGCCTTCGTTCCCACCACGTCAACTGAGATCCTGCTGGCGTCGGCCTGCGCCGTGCGAACGATCGCATCTTCGATCTTCCGTTTTAAGTCAGACGGTGTTGCGCGCGGCACAACAGTGATCAGGTTAGTTACGCCCTTCACGCCCAGCAGACGCCTTACTACCCGCTCAGCATCCTCTTTCTGAAACTGCCATTCCACTTCGCCCTGCAACGTGACCCACCCTTTGGACACTGCCACCTTGACTTTGCCCGGCGGAAGAGCGGTGTCCCACTCCAGTGCATTTGCCGCAGCCTCGGCGATATCCAGGTCGGTGCGTTCGGAGGGCAACTTGACTTCAATATCATTGGCCACCGCTTTCACGCCGGCCACACGCTGTGCAGCCTCTTCGGCGTTCCACTTTTTCAGATAGGAGTCCACCCAGCCGGTTAGCGTGACGACGCCGTTCTTGACAATCACGCCAATCTCGTTCGGCTGCAGCCTTGCATCCCATTTCAATTCGCTCATCACGTCTTGTTGAATCTGTTGATCAGTCCTGGTAAGTGTCGCTAGTGCCATTTCTCTGCTCCTCTTCGCGCCACATCGTACTCATCCGCGCTTTGATCTATGCTAGCCAGCGCGCGTGCCGGAAACAATTGACCAAATGATCGAACCCGGATTAGACAAAGGTGGACTAGGGCTCTTTCCGCGCACGAGCCTAACTTACACCTACGACCATTGACGTAGTGCACGAGCGCCGCAGACGGACGTAGGATGTAAAAGCGCTGCATAAGCCTGGAATGGATTCCGCCCCCAAACTCGATCTACCACATACCCAAGTGCACCGTGTTGCCAGACGCCTGCTGGAGCCCGCACAGGATTTGTTGGTCGTGGGCGTGGGGCTAGCACTGTTTGGCCTGATGGTGCGAACTCTCATTTGGCTATTTCGAGAGATCATCCGGGGCAACATCGATTTCCGAGGCGTAATTGCCCAGATCTTGTTCATGTTGGTGATGGTGGAGGTGGTGCGGCTCGTGATCATTTATCTGGAAGAACATCGGGTTGCGGTGGACTTTATGGTTGAGCTCGGAGTCGTAGCGACGTTGCGTGAGGTCGTGCTGCGCGGCGTGACGGAGTTGGCGTGGCAGCAGGTAATAGCACTGACCGCATTCCTGCTAGCGCTGGGCGCAATGTTGCGTTTTGGCGATCTGCGGGCAGTTTCCCAACGACAACTCTGAACCCGACCTACTTGCGCCGGGCCACAAATCAAAGCAGTTCCAGTGAGGAGAGACTGAATGGAACGGCGTCCTTTCGGTAATGGCAGGAGTGAAGTGCCGGTGATCGGTATGGGCACATGGTACATCGATGAAGCGGAGCGCCCCACAGCAATCTCAGCCTTGCGTCGCGGAATCGACCTTGGAATGACACATATCGATACGGCTGAAATGTATGGCTCAGGTTCTGCCGAAGAAGTGGTTGGCGAGGCTATCGTGGGACGCCGCGATGAAGTGTTCCTGGTGTCCAAGGTCCTGCCACAACATGCCTCAAGAAGCGGAACCATAGCTGCGTGCGAGCACTCGCTGGCCCGGCTACAAGCTGATCGGCTGGATTGCTATCTCTTGCATTGGCGCGGACCCCACCCTCTGGAAGGCACGATTGGCGCGTTCGAACGTCTGCAACAGGAAGGCAAAATTCTTACCTGGGGCGTGAGCAACTTCGACGTACCGGATCTTGAAGAAGCCACAACAATTGCCGGTGAAGGCCGCATGGCATGCAATCAGGTTCTCTATCATCTGAAAGAGCGTGCCATCGAACACCACGTACTGCCGTGGTGCGAGCAGCATGGCGTGGCCGTGACTGCTTACAGTCCATTTGGTCACGGGAGTTTCCCCGGCCCTCGAACTGCCGGAGGGCGTGTTCTAAAAAAAATAGCTGACACTCACCACACCACACCCCGCCAGGTCGCACTGCGGTTTCTGGTGCGCCGGCAATCGGTCTTCGCCATTCCCAAAGCATCCACGCCGGAACATGCGGTCGAAAATGCCGGCGCCGGAGACTTGCACCTTACCGAAGAAGAGATAGCGCGAATTGACAAAGCGTTTCCACTCCGTCCGTGGCCCGGCGAGTTGCCGACGCTTTGAGTGATTGATCGAACCAAGAAAGGACCTTTCTCAATGCCAACCAAAATTCCAAACAGTATGCGCGCGGCTGCCATTGATCGCTTTGGCGGACCTGCGGTGCTGAAGCTTCACACTCTTCCAGTTCCGCCAATTGATGCTGATGAAGTTCTGATCGCGTTGCATACGTCCGGAGTGGGCGTCTGGGATGCCGACATGCGTTCCGGATGGTGGCCGTTTGGAAAGCCGCATTTTCCTGTCGTGCTGGGCACGGACGGCTCCGGAACGGTAGCGGCCGTTGGCGCACGCATTCGGCGTTTCAAGGTTGGCGACAAAGTCTATGCTTATAAGTGGGAAATCGGCAAAGGCGGCTTTTACGCCGAATATGTAGCGGTGCCTGGGGAAGACGTTGCTCACGTCCCCAAGCCGCTTGATCTCCGGCATGCCGGAGCCATTCCGGTCACCGGACTCACATCGCTTCAGGGGATCGATGACGCGCTGCACCTGAAGAAAGGGCAATCCATCATTATTCATGGTGCTTCAGGCGGGGTAGGAACAATGGCGGTGCAGTTTGCAAAATCGCGTGGAGCCCGCGTGTTCGCCACCGCATCCGGACGCGATGGTGTTGCTCTGGTGCGGCGTCTCGGCGCAGATATGGCTGTCGATGGACTCCGTGGAAACATCCTGGAAGCCGCACAGCAGTTCGCGCCAGGGGGCGTCGATTGCGTGCTGGCCTTTGCGGGCAACAAACTTGCTGAATGTCTGAAAGCCTTGAAACGCGGTGGACTATTGGCTCACCCCAACGGAGTTGAGCCAACTCCGCCAAAACGAAAGGGCTTGAAGATCATTGCCTATGACGGGGTTGCGGGCGGGCGCGAGTTTGAGAAGCTCAATCGCGCGGTGGAGGCGACCAGGCTTAAGGTACCGATCGCTGCCGTCTATCCACTGGCCCAGGCGGCAAGAGCGCATCAGCATCTCGCCGCCGGACATGTGCTGGGGAAGGTGGTGCTGCGGATCCGCTAGCGAGCGGCTCTCGACCCCGATCCACTCTGCTGTTGCTTATGCTGCTGTGACGACTGACGGTTCGTGAAGGCGGCCAGCTTCGCCTTGAGACGGTTGAACAGTGAAGCTATTTCGCCGCCCCCTTTTAGCTGTTTCTCTAAATTGGAGATATCGTTGTTAAGCGCAACGTACTCCGGGTCTTTGCCCGCATAGCCCAACTGCTTGGCCCGCATGACTTCGGCTTTGGCAGCTTCAAGCAATTTCTGTGCTGCTGCCTTGTCTTTCTGGCTCTCGACCTGGGCGCCGTTCAAGGCGGTGCGCGCCAGCAGCAACGGAATTGGCGTGACCTTATCGATCGCGACCAGAGTGTTCATAGCGGTCAGCAGCACGTCTTTGGCCTCATCATTTTTCTTTTGATCAAGCAGCCGGGCTGCTTCCTTCAATGCATCAGGGTACGTGGCAAGGGGCAGGTGGTAAGTGCGGTCGCGTATCTCACTTCGCAACGCATCCAGCAATACGCGGGCAGCGGGGAAATCATCATCATCCATAGCCTTGGCCGCATTCATCGCCAGTTCCAGCGCCGTCCTGGCGTCGCGCGGCGCGTTATCGATCACATCCACTTCCACGCTGACAGGAATTAGCCCTTTGGATGGATTGCGCGCCAGCAGGATATTGATCTTGCCAGTTGCCTGCTCAATGGCCGCGAGGGCATCACTGGTCTTGTTCGCAGCGATAGCGGTGATGGCTTTTTGGGTTTCCTGCAAGGCCGCAACAGCGTCTTTATCCACGGATTGCTGTCCCTGCTGGTCCTGCTGCTGACGTTGCTTTTCGATCTCGGGCCGTGCCTGCTTCTCAGCATCTTTATGTTGTGAAGCCGTATCGGCCTGTCCTTGTGACTGGCTCGCTGCGCTTTCCCCCACCGCGCCGGAACCAGTCAGGATGGCTAGACCTGACCAAAACGAAAGCGAAGTGGCCATGAGCAGTGTATGGATGGTTTCTTTCATGATAGAAGTCCTTTCTCGGGCGTTGCGACTAACGCTCCAGCAGGCAAATCCCCACTGGGATGCTAGCTGTCAACCGATACCATCACAATTCGTCGTGTGCACGAAGAGAGTGTTCACGTATATGGCTATAGAGATGTGCGCCCGGCGTTAGAGAAGGGTTTACGACGTCAGCGGTAGGCTGGAGAACAAGCTTTCTGACGCCATCGCCAGCCACAGCCAGGTTTTTAATCAGTCCCTGTGCAGCCGCTGGCCTTTCACTGGCACTTCGTCTGCTCAATAACCTGCTCACGTATGTTAAGGGCCTTGACAGCTATCCTGAAGGATTCAATATAAGCTAGAGAGATCCTGCCGGGCCAGCAAAGACTCTCCGCAAAATCGCGCTGTTCTAAGCGAGAGGGATGAACGTGATTAGTTTCGATAAGAGCGTGTGCACTGATTTGGAAGCCAGCCTCAGCCGGGAATGGCTTGAGACCAACGGGCTGGGCGGATTCGCCTGCGGCACAATCGCTGGCGCCAACACACGCCGCTACCATGGACTGCTTACCGCGGCTTTGAATCCGCCAGGCGGCCGTGTGCTTCTGCTTTCCAAATTGGAAGAGACACTCGTCATCCACAATAAGCGAATTGATCTCTCGACCAACGAATATGACGGCGCCATTCATCCTGAAGGCTATCTTCTGCTTACGCGCTTCCGGCTTGATCCTTTTCCCACATGGACCTTCGAAGTGGAAGGTGTGGAACTGGAAAAGAGCATCTTTATGCCTCAGGGCAGCAACACCGTGCAGGTTGAATATGCGTTGCTGCGAGTTCCGTCAGGACCAGAACCGACGCTGGAAGTGCGGCCGCTGCTCGCTTTTCGCGACTATCACTCCACAACGCACGAGAACTCTGCCGTGAACATGGCCATAGAAAAAGCACCGAACGACGCCAGCTTGCAGCCATATCCAGGATTGCCGCGACTCTTTTTCGCCCATGATGCTGAACAACTTCAAGACCAGGGGTATTGGTACAAGAGCTTTCTTTTTCGGATGGAGCGGGAGCGGGGACTCGACTTTGAAGAAGATCTGTTCAATCCGTTCGCGCTCTCCTGGAGGCTCAGCAAACAACAAGGCGCGACCATCATTGCTTCGACCGAGCAGAAAGATATTCGCGAAGCCGCTTCCGTTCGAAAAGCAGAGTTGCAACGCCGACAACAGCTGGTTGCATCGTCCCCAGTAGCCGATCCTCTGGTCTCCGCGCTGACATCTGCGGCGGACCAATTCCTTGTGCGCCGCAGTGAGGATTGGACCGTCATCGCCGGCTATCCCTGGTTTACAGACTGGGGCCGCGACACAATGATTTCGTTGCCGGGCCTCACGCTGTTCACCGGCAGGAGCAACATCGCGAGAAGTATCCTGCGAAACTTTGCTCGCCACACCGATAGGGGCATGCTGCCGAACCGTTTTGTTGATTCCGGCGAAGGGGCTGAATTCAACTCCATTGACGCCACGCTGTGGTTCTTTGAGGCTGTGCGAGCATATGCGGCAGTGACGAACGATTACGATCTTATTCGTCGGGAACTGTATGACGTCTTGAACGAGATCATCGAACTCCACATCAAAGGAACGCGCTACAACATTAGGATGGACGATGGTGGGCTGCTTGACGGCGGGGCTCCGGACACGCAACTGACCTGGATGGACGCCAAGATTGGCAACTGGGTTGTGACCCCTCGATGCGGCAAGCCGGTTGAGATTCAGGCCCTCTGGTATAACGCGCTTCGCGTTATGGATGATCTGGCAACGCGTTTCGGCGATGCGCAGCGGAAAAAACAATACTTCGATCTCGCTTTTCTGGCGAGCTTAAGCTTCAACCGCGTTTTCTGGAACAACGAAGCCCGTTGTCTATATGACGTGGTTGATGGCGACCAGCCGGACGGCTCGATTCGTCCGAACCAGATCTTTGCCGTCAGTCTGCATCACTCCATGCTCCCTTCCGATCGCGCCCGCGCTGTGGTGGAAAAAGTAGAACGCAAACTCCTCACTCCGTTTGGCCTTCGTACCCTCAGCCCCACTGATGCACGATATCGCGGCGGCTACAATGGCGATCAGTACAGCCGCGATTCCGCTTATCATCAAGGTACCGTATGGCCGTGGCTGCTGGGGCCTTTCGTCTCAGCCTATGTGCGAGTGAATGATGGAACACGCCAGTCTCGCGAGCGCGCCCACGAGTTGCTGCTGGGAATCGAACAACATCTCACCGAAGCTGGTTTGGGACAGATTTCAGAAATCTTCGATGGTGACGTGCCGCATCGTCCCCGTGGCTGCTTTGCACAGGCCTGGAGCGTGGCTGAAATACTTCGTGTTTTGTGCGAAGACGTCTATCAGGTCGGTGCTTCTGCCAGGCATTGAATTCAGCGAC